>CAYVHH010000138.1:0-22731 GCA_964450175.1 uncultured bacterium
GTGAACCGCCGGCAGCGGCAGCGGGCTCAGCGTGCCCTCGCCGAGCGCTTACGCTTCGAAACGCTCGTTTCCGAGCTTTCGGCCGCCTTCATCACCCTACCCGCGCGCGACGTACCCGGACAGATCGAGAAAGCGCTCGCGCGCATCGTGGACGAGCTGCGCCTGGACCGCGCGGTCCTCACCGAGCTCGATGACCAGCGCCCCGACGTGATCGAGATCACGCACTCGTGGACCCGCGCGGGCGTCGACACGTTCCGTGGACCGGTCGCCAAGAAGGCGTTCCCCTGGCTGGAGTCGCGCCTGCGAGCCGGGCATGTCGTGGCCCTGAGACGAATCGACGACCTTCCCGCTGAGGCCCAGACCGATCGCGCCAGCCTGGCCGCGCGCGGCACCCGCTCGCTGGTGGTGGTGCCGCTGATCATCGAAGGCGTCGTCGGCGGCGCCCTCGCGTTCAGCTCGATCCGCGAGGAGCGCGAATGGCCCGAGGAGCTGGCGCAGCGGCTGCGGCTCCTGGCCGAGATCTTCGCCAACGCGCTGGCCCGGCACAGAGCCGCGAGCGCGGCGCGCGAGAGCGAGGACCGCTTCCGGCTGCTCGCCGAGACGGCACCGTTGATGATCTGGATGTCCGACCCGGCCGGCCGGCGCACGTACTTCAATCGCCGCTGGCTCGACCTGACGGGACGGGACGCCGACGAAGATCTGGCCGACGGCTGGATCGACAGCGTAAACCCCGACGACCGCAAGGTCGCCTACGAGACGTATCAGCAGACGGTCGCCGAGCGGAGGTCCTTCACGATCGACTACCGCCTGCGGCGCCGGGACGGCGAGGACCGGTGGATCCTCGATCACGGAGTCCCCCGGATCGACGATGACGGCGCCTTCGTCGGGTATGTCGGGTCCGTGATCGACATCACCGCGCTGAATACTGCGCTCCAGGCGGTTCTCGAGAGCAACGCACTCCGGAGCGCCATCTTCGGCTCGCTGTACGGGCAGGTCGCGGCGATCGACGCCGACGGGGTCATCATCGCTGTCAACCACTCATGGACGCGGTTCGCCGAAAAGAGCCCGGACCCGGCCCGCGGCCTGGCGGTCGGCGCCAACTGTCTCGAGGTCTGGCGCGCGGCGGCGGCGGCCGGCGACGCGGACGCATTCCGCGCGTACGAGGCCGTCACGGCGGTGCTCAACGGCGAGAAGGACAACGTGATCGAGTACGCCTGCCGGTCGGAGGGCTCCGAGCGCTGGTACGAGATGGCCGTCGAGCCCTTCCGCCGTCCCGAGGGCGGCGCCGTCATCTCCTACATCGACATCACTCGAAGACGCCACGCCGAAGAGGAGGCCCGCCGCCAGCGGGAGGAGCTCGCGCACGCGCAGCGCGTGACCACGCTCGGCGAGCTGAGCGCGTCGCTCGCGCACGAGATCAATCAGCCGCTGGCCGCCATCGTGACGAACGCCCAGGCGGCGATCCGCCTGCTCGAGCGTCAGGGCGTGACACATACGGACGTGTCCGAGGCCCTGACCGACATGGCCGCCGACGCCCGGCGCGCCTCGGCGATCATCCAGCGTCTCCGCGCCCTGTCACGCAAGGAGCACGCGCCGCAGACGGGCCTCGATCTCAACGACCTGATCGACGACGTCGTGAGCCTGCTCCGCCACGACTTCGTGCGCCGGCAGATCACGGTCCTCCGCGCCTTCGATCCAGTCGTGCCGACGGTCTCGGGAGATCCGGTCCAGCTCCAGCAGGTGGTCCTGAATCTGCTGGTCAACGCGAGCGAGGCGATCGCCCTGACCGACGGCGGGAAGCGCGAGGTCGCGATCGCCACCCGTTACCGGTCGCCGGGCCTGGTCGAGATCGCGGTGCGTGACAGCGGCATCGGCGTGAAGGGCTCCGATCTCGCGCGGATGTTCGAGCGGTTCGTGAGCACGAAGCCCGGAGGGCTCGGCATGGGTCTCGCGATCAGCCGGTCGATCGTCGAGGCGCACGGGGGGCAGATCCGGGCCCACGCGAACCCCGATCGCGGTCTCACACTCCACGTCGAGCTCCCCTGCGAGGAGAGCACCGTCGCGCAGGACGGCACTCCAGTCCACTGAGCCGATCGACCCGCCCGTATGCGACCAACAACGCATTGGTGCGACGGCGGCGTTCGGCGATAGTAGCCTCCGACCGTGCCTCAAGTTGATTGTCCGGACACTCGGGGAGAGTATGCGGGCCGGCCGATCCCGACCGCCGCGCTGTCGCCACTCGTCTACGTGATCGACGACGACGCCTCGCTCCTGCGTGCCCTTCGCCGCTTGCTCTCCGCGGGCGGCTTTCGCGTGTGCACGTTCGCGTCCGCCGAGGATTTCCTGGAGTCCGCGAAGGCGACACCCGCGTGTCTCGTGCTCGACGTACACCTCGGCGGGCTCAGCGGGCTCGACCTGCAGGAGCGGCTCCTCGCCTCGGGGCGACGGATCCCGGTCGTCTTCATCACCGCCCACGACGACGCGGCCACGCGCGAGCGCGCGCGCCGCGCCGGCGCCATCGACGACCTCCGCAAGCCCTTCAACGACGAGTCGTTGCTCGCGGGCATCAAGCGCGCCCTCGGCGGCACCTGACCGGACTTCGGGCACACCGACACCCTCGGATCGAGGCGGGAGCTGTGAGCGGCGAGGTCTGTCGCCCGCGGAAGCGCGCGAGGTCCTCGCGCGCTTCCGCGGGTCAGGTGACGCGGCCTACTTTTCCTTGACCAGGAACATATCTCGACGGTTCTGCGACCAGCACGCTTCGTTGTGGTCCTTGCACAGCGGCCGTTCCTCGCCGAACGAGACGAGCGTGATCCGGTCGCTCTGGACGCCCTGCGCGACCAGATAATTCATCGCGGACTTCGCACGCCGATCGCCCAGCGCGAGGTTGTACTGCTCGGTGCCGCGCTCGTCGCAGTGACCCTCGATCAATACGATCTGGTTCGGGTTCGCGGCGAGCCACTTGGCGCTCGCGTCGAGGGTCTTGGCATCCGCGGGGCGGATGTTCGACTTGTCAAAATCGAAGTGGATCGGCTTCAGGTTGTCGTTCGCCATGTACTCCTTCGGCGCGGGGCGCGGCGCCGGAGCCGGCGGTGGCGCGGCAACGACCGGTGGCGGCGGAGCCGGCGCGGCGGGGGCCGGCGCGGGAGCCGGTGGCGGCGGCGCGGGGGCCGGCGCAGGCGCGGCCACCGGAGTCGGGGCCGCCACAGGGCGCTTCGCACAGGCCGACACGAAGAGAAGCCCAACGATCAGTGAAGCGAGAATTGAACGATCAATGAACGTGCGCACGGTTAGCCCTCCGCTCCCTTTCTAACTACTGCAATGTGCTACACCTATACGTCTCAGCGAACCTTCTCAATGAGACGTTGGTCGGATAAGCTCGCGACCCAGGGCACCGGCAGGCTACCACAAGAGCCGGGCTGAATGTCAGCGTCCAGAAGGCCCCCCCTGGTCCCAGCGCGACGCGGTAAACTCTTGACGCTTTTCAGCGATGTGAACTCCTCTCGGGAGGCGCCGATGCGGGCTGACAAATCGGGTATCTGCGCGTTGGGGCTAGCGATCGTGCTCGGGCTCGCCGGCTGCGCGACCAACGGGTCCGCGACAACGAGCGGGCCGGTCGCGATCACCAATGTGGCGAGTATCGTGGGCAAGTGGGTCGGACTTCTCGAGATCGCGGGCTCGCGTGACCGGGAGGACTACGTCGAGGTCACGATCGCCGCCGATGGCACCTATCGGGCGGCCTCGGCGCGCACGATCGGGTTGATGGACGCCAGGGGAACCGTGTCCGTCTCCGACGGCAAGCTTCTGATCCAGGGCGAGCGCGGCGGCAAGGGGATCGGCACACTCTTCACCCAGGCCGGACAGCCGCCTCGCCTGCTGCAGGTGAACGGCACCGCCGGCGACGGGCGCCCCTATATCGCGCGGCTGCGACCCCAGTCTTGAGCACGGAATGAGCAGAACCCCGACGGACCGAGCGTCGACAGTGCTGGCGGCGGCGCTCGTGTGTGTCGGGTACTTCGTCGGCGCGCAGGTCGGCTTCGCGTTCACGATCCACCCGTCTCCCGTGTCGACGCTCTGGCCTCCCAACTCGATCTTGCTGGCGGCCCTGCTGCTGGCCCCGACGCGGTCCTGGGCGGTGTTGCTCCTGGCGGCGTTCCCCGCGCATCTCGCCATCCAGCTCGCGAACCATATTCCGGTGACGATGATCCTCCTCTGGTTCGTCAGCAATTGCTCACAAGCGCTGGTCGGGGCGACCTGCATTCGCCACCTGGCCGGGGGCACCCTGCGATTCGACGATTCCCGCCACGTCGGGGTATTCGTCTTCGGCTCGATCGTCGGCGTGTTCGTGTCGTGTTTTCTCGACGTCGGCTTCGTCGAGCTGGTCGGAGGCTGGGGCCAGGGGGCCTTCTGGCAGCTCTGGCGCGCGCGCTTCTTCTCGAACGTGCTGGCGGAGCTGACCGTGGTTCCCGCGATCATCGCGTGGTCACAGGTCGACGTGCGGAACCTCCGGAAAGTGTCGATGCGCGCGCTGGCCGAAGTCATCGGCCTGGGCGTCAGCCTCCTCGGCGTCTGCGTGGCGGTCTTCGTGTGGCGAGACTCCGGACTGAGCGGGATCCACGCGTTGCTCTACGCGCCCCTCCCCTTCCTGGTCTGGGCGAGCGTGCGCCTGGGGTCGATCGGTACCAGCACCGCCACCCTCGTCGTCGCGTTGCTGGAGACCCGCGGCGCGATCAACCAGGTCGGCCCGTTCCTGGCGAGCTCCCCCAGCGACAGCGCGCTGTCGATCCAGCTGTGCCTCATTCTGGCCTCGATTCCGCTCCTGCTGCTCAGCGCGGTCATCCAGGAGCGGCGGCGCGCGGAACGCGCGGCGGTGTTCAACGCCGAGAGCCTGAAGCTGGCGCTCAACGCCGCGCACATGACGATCTGGGACTGGAGCCTGCCGCCGGGCGACACGAACTGGCGGCGCGAGTCGAGCCCCGCGCCGTTCGGCGCCATGCTTCGCGTCGTGCACCCCGAGGATCAGCTCGTGGTCGCCGAGGCCATCACCGCCGCGATCGAGAAGGCCGCGCCCTGGGACGTCGAGTTCCGCGTGGTGCACCCTGACGGCAACGTCCGCTGGGTGATGGGCAAGGGCGAGGTCCTGCGCGACGAGCATGAACGACCGATGCGTCTGCTCGGCGTGAACGTCGACATCACCGACCGCAAGCGGGCCGACGAGGCCGTGCGAGCCTCCGAAGAGCTCTTCGCGCGCGCTTTCCGCTCGAGCCCGGACGCGATGGTCATCAGCCGGCGGACGGACGGCCAGATCATCGACGTCAACGATCGCTGGGAGGCGCTCTTCGGCTACACCCGCGCGGCCGCGGTCGGCCATACGATGGCCGAGCTGCCGCTCGCCGCCGGCCCTCATGACCAGGTGACGTTGCGACGCCTGGTCGAGGCGCCCGGCCCCATGCGCGACGTCGAGGCGCAGTTCGTGACCCGATCGGGCGAGCTGCGCGAGGCGATCATCGCGACCGAGACCGTCGAGATGAGCGGGCACGCGTGCTTCATCACGACGATCCGGGACATCACCGAGCGCCAGCGCGCCCAACGGGAGGCCCAGGAGCAGCGGCAGCTCTTGACGCATCTCGGCCGGGTCGCGGTCCTCGGCGAGCTCTCCGGTGCGCTGGCCCACGAGCTGAGCCAGCCGCTGACCGCGATTCTGAGCAACGCGCAGGCCGCGCGGCGCATGCTCGCCCGCGAGCCCGTCGACCTGCGCGAGATCGACGAGATCCTGGAAGACATCGTGACCGCGGACCGGCGCGCCGGCGAGGTGATCCGGCGCCTGCGCGCGATGTTCAAGCGCGGAGAGTCGAATCGGCAGCTGCTCGATCTCAACGAAATCACGCGCGACGTGCTGGATTTCGCCCGGAGCGACATCCTCACCCGGCACGTGCAGGTGACGACGAAGCTCGCGCCGGACCTGCCGCCCGTGCGGGGCGACAGCGTCCAGGTGCAGCAGGTGCTCTTGAATCTGATCGTCAACGGGTGCGAGGCGATGATCGGCAACGAGCCGCACGATCGCGCACTGGTGATCGAGACGAGCGTCGTCGATCACGAGACGGTGGGGATCTCGGTGTTCGACAACGGCAGCGGCATCCGCGCCGACATCCTCGATCAGCTCTTCGAGCCGTTCGTCACCACCAAGCATCAGGGCCTGGGGCTCGGGCTCACCATCTGCCGATCGATCGCCACCGCGCACGGCGGCCAGCTGTGGGCGGGCAACAACCAGGACCGCGGATCGGCCTTTCGGCTGCTCCTGCCGAGGAACGACAACCTGACCCTGGCGGACTGAGCACCTCGCCCGGGTGACGGGCGAGCTCGGGCGTCAATCGGCGGGGCGCAGCCCCAGCCGGTCGGCCTGCCGGACCAGCTCCGCGACCGATCCGGCCTGCGTCTTCTCCATCACCCGGCCGCGGTGGAACTTCACAGTCTTCTCGCTGATGCCGAGATCGCCGGCGATCTGCTTGTTGAGCCGCCCCTGAATGACGAGCCGCAGCACGTCGCGCTCGCGGGGTGTGAGCGTGTCGAACCGCACGCGGATGCTGGCGACCTCCGCCCGATCCCGGCGCGCCTCGCGATCACGCCGCAACGCGCCGTGGATGATGTCGAGCAGGGCCTGGTCGCTGAACGGCTTCTGGAGGAAATCGACCGCGCCCGCCTTGATCGCGCGCACGCTCGAGGGGACGTCGGCGTGACCGCTGATGAAGATGATCGGGACGTTGTGCCCGGACCGGAGCAGGCTCTCCTGGAGCTCGAGTCCGCTCGGGCCCGGCAGCCGCAGATCGAGCACCACGCAGGCCGGCCGGTCCGGCATCGGCTTGCGGAGAAAGTCCTGAGCCGAGGCGAACGTCTCGACGTCCAGATCGACCGACCGGAGGAGCCGCTCCAGCGAGCGGCGCACCGAATCGTCGTCGTCGATCACGAAGACGATCGGCTGCTCGAGTGGCTCGCCTGGCGAGCCCGCGGGGGCCGCGAACGACGCCTCGCGATTCGACGGCTGATTCGGGGTGGTCGACATGGTCCCGCTGGCAACCTCGCTGTCTATGCCTTACGAACGCTTCACCCGGCGGTCCAGCCGACCCAGGGTACTGGGTCCGGGGCCGTAGGGCAATCCGACCTTAGTCCAGCGCGTGGAGCGCAGCACGGGTCTGCTACTATCGTGTGCAGTGCCTCATGATCAGTGATCTGACTCGTCCCCGACCGTTCGTGGCCGTCGTCGACGACGAGGAGTCAATCCGAAAGTCCCTCCGGCGGCTGTTGATGGCGGCCGACCTCGACGCGGTAGTGTACGCGTCCGGACAGGAGTTCCTCGACGCGCTGAGAGTGCGCCAGCCGGACTGCCTGATTCTCGACCTCCAGATGCCCGGCTTGACCGGGCTCGAGGTGCAGCGGGCGCTCACGGCAGCCGGGGTGCGGTTCCCGACGATCATCATCACGGCGCACGACGAGCCGGAATCCCGCGCCCGGTGCCTGGGCGCCGGGGTCGCCGCGTACCTCTGCAAACCGCTCCACGATGAGATGCTGCTGGATGCGATCGCGAACGTGATCGGTCGCGTCGGCGCGTCGACCGCCAGCGAAGATCGCCCACGGGCCTGACCGCCCCCCCGGCTCTCACCGCTGACTCCAATGAGGGACTGGACCTAAGTCTCATGGCCGATTCGTCTGCTCGTCATACCCTGAGCACCAGGAGGGTCCCCCAATGAGCCCGAAGGTGACGACACTGACCGCAATCGTGAGCATTCTGATGTGCTCCCAATCGCCGGCGGTAGCCGCTGACGCGCTGAGGCTCGCTCAGACGGCGGGGACCGAGAAGGCGCCGGCGGCGACCGACAAAGCGCCTGGGCGCGCCGCCGCGCGGGCCGTCACCGTCAAGGGAACCATCGCCGCCATCGACAAGGAGAAGAGCACCGTCACGCTCAAAGGGCCCAAGGGCCGTACCGTCACCCTCGAGGTGAAGGATCCCTCGAAGTTCGACGTGATCAAGGTCGGCGATCCGGTCGTGGCGACGTACATGGAAGCGGTCGCGTTCCAGATCAAGAAGCCGGGCGCCGCGACGCCGGGCACGACGGTCCAGGAGACGCACGTGACCTCGAAGCCCGGCGAGACGCCGGCGGGCGCCGTCGGCCAGGAAGTCACCGTCACGGCGACCATCACCGCCATCGACAAGAAGGCCCAGACGGTCACGATCAAGGGACCCGAGGGCAACTCGGAGACCGTGAAGGCCCGGGACCCGAAGAACCTCGATCGGGTGAAAGTAGGAGACATGGTGGAGATCACCTACGCGCAGGCCCTCGCCGTGTCGCTGGACAAGTCCGCGAAGAAATAGGCCGGGAGGGCAAGGAAGGCGGTAGAAGCGCGCTGAGCCGATTCCCGGCGCTCTATCAAATCAACACGCGCGCGCGGCTCTACGAGGTCGGCGAAACGCTGGGACGCCCGGCGACGCTCGACGATATCTCGGACGCCGACCTCGATCGCTTCGCCGCCGACGGCTTCGAGTGGGTGTGGCTCCTCGGCGTGTGGCAAACCGGCGATGCCGGACGCACGGTGTCGCGGCGCCGGCCGGAATCGCAAGGCGAGTTCCGTCAGGCGCTCGTCGACTTCAGACCCGCCGATGTGAGCGGCTCGCCGTTCGCGGTGCGCGAGTACACCGTCCATCGGGACCTCGGGGGACCCGCCGCGCTCGAGCGCTTCCGCAGGCGCCTCCGGAATCGCGGCGTGCGCATGATCCTCGATTTCGTCCCCAATCACATCGCGCTCGATCATCCGTGGGTGCGGGAGCATCCAGAGTTCTTCGTGCACGGCAGCGAGGACGACCTGGCGCGCGAGCCCCAGAACTACCTACGCGTCGCCACGAGCGCCGGACCACGCGTGCTCGCCCACGGGCGCGATCCGAACTTCCCGGGCTGGACCGACACGCTCCAGCTCAACTACCGTCACGCCGGGCTGCGTCAGGCCATGGCCGTCGCACTGCGCCAGATCGGCGATCACTGCGACGGCGTCCGCTGCGACATGGCTATGCTCATCCTGCCCGATGTGATCACACGAACCTGGGGCGAGCGGTCACGGCCGGCCGATGGCAGCGCGGCGGTCGACGAGCCGTTCTGGCCGTACGCGATCGAGCACACGCGGCGGCACCGGCCCGACTTCCTTTTCATGGCCGAGGTGTACTGGGGTCTCGAATGGACCTTGCAGCAACTGGGCTTCGACTACACGTACGACAAGCGTCTCTACGACCGGCTCCGTGAGCCGGACGCCGAGCCGATCATCGCGCATCTGCGCGCGGAGCCCGAGTACCAGCGGCGGTCGGTGCGCTTTCTCGAGAACCACGACGAGCCGCGCGCCGCCGCGACGTTTTCTCCCGACCGGCACCGCGCGGCGGCCGTCCTGGCTTTCCTGGTGCCCGGGCTGCGGTTCCTTCACGAAGGACAGCTCACCGGACGCCGGATCGGCGCGTCCATTCATCTGCGCCGGCGGGCGCCCGAGCCGATCGATCGCGAGCTCGAGACCTTCTACGGCCGGCTGCTGGCGATCATGCGGCGTGAGGAGGTGCGCGACGGCCAGTGGCGGCTGCTCGATCGCGCGCCGGCGGCCAGCGGGGCTCCCACGTGGGGACAGCTCGTCGCGTTCTCGTGGGAGCTGGGCGATCGCCGCCTGCTCGTCGCCGTGAACTGGGGCCCGACACGCGGTCAGGGCTACGTTCGCCCGCAGTTTGCGGGTCTCGAGGGCTCGACCTGGCTGCTGACCGATCTTCTGGATCCGACGAGCCACAGCGAGCGCGACGGAGCCGCGCTCGCCGCGCAGGGCCTCGACCTCGACCTGCCCGCCTGGCGACCCACTGTCCTCGCCCTGACCCCGGCCGAGCGGTAGGCGCACGCCCTCGACGCCCCAGACGAATCACGATCCGGTCTTCAGCGGAAACTCCGGCAAGGGCAGCTTGCCTTCGGTGCGCAGACGCTGCACCTCGGCGGTGGCGGCGCCCGCGCGCTCGGCGTCGAGGCCGGCGCTGGCGCTGTAGTTGGTCTGGGCCGGCAGGGCGAACGCGGTCCCGGCGTCGTTCACGATATCCATGACGCGCAGACAGAGATCCTCGCGGACCGCCAGGAACTCGAGATTGTCCCGCGTGCGCACGTAGACGAAGAGCTCGACATCGAGTGAGCTTGCGCCGAAGCCGCTGAATCTCGCGCGGGAGGTGTCCGGGTCGACCCGCGGGTGCGCGTCGAGCAGGGTCCGGATGCGGACGAGGACCCAGCGCAGCTGGTCCGGCGAGGTCTCGTAGCGCAATCTCAAGATCGTGTTGAACAGGATGCGATCGCGCTCCTGGAGGTTCTCGACCCGAGCGGTGAGGAACAGCGCGTTCGGGATCGTGATCACGGAGCGTTCGGGCGTACGCAGCCGCGTGGACCAGAGCCCGATTCGCTCGACGGTCCCCTGCTGCTCGCCGAATCGGCAGAAGTCGCCCTCCTGGACCGGCTGATCGCCCACCACCGCGAGCCCGCCGAACAGATTCTCCACCGTCCGCTGGGCGGCCAGCGCGACCCCGATGCCGCCCACCCCGATCGCGGCGATCAGCGCGCTGACCTGGACACCGACGGCTTCGAGCAGCATCAGGACCGCCAGCACCGACACCACGATCTTGAGCCCGCGCTGGATGAAGTCGATGATCGGCTGGCTCGGCGGCTCGCGGCGTCGCAGCAGGCGCCGACGCACGAGCTGGCTCGATACCTCGATGAGCCGCAGCGCGAGCCACGTCATGATGATGACGAGCACGAATTTCTGGACGCCGACGACGATGGGTTGGACGGCCACCGGCAGCGCGAGGCTGGATTCGCCAGCCTTGAACACGACGAGCGCGACCAGTCCGCGCAGCGGCGAGATCGCGCGGCCGAAGGTGGGATCGCTGACGTCGAAACCGGCTCGGATCGCCACCCGGCGCGTCACGGGCAGACCGGGTCGTACGACGATACACGCGACGAGCCACGACACGCCGAGCAGGAGGGCGAGCCCGATCCACTGCCACAACGCGAGCCGGAGCACCCGCGTCTCGACGAGGAACGAAGGCAGCCGCTCGCCGACGATTCCGTAGCTCAGCTCCCGGTACAGATCGGGGATCCGCGAGACGGTGACACTCGAGAACTGCCAGATCGGGACGCCGTCGTCTCGCGGAACTCGCTCGAGAAGAATCGAGAACGTTCCCTTGTCGGTTTCGACCCGTCCGACGAGCTGGCGGCCGCGGGGGAGCCCGGTTTCCGGCCGACCGTCGGGCTCGTCCGAGAGCGTCCCGAGATCGAAGACCGTGTTGTCGAGCACGACTCGGAGCTGATTGGCGAGCTCCGGTCCACGTCGCGCGAGGTCGGCCGCCGGAATTCGGCGCAGGTCGAGATAGTTCATGGCGCGCCGAAAGTTGTGGAGGGCCGACGCCTCGAGAAAGCCGCGAACGGTGTCCTGGGGGGTTCCGCGTCCGAACTCGTCGGGTGGCGGCGGCACCGGCGCGACGGGCGCGGCGCCGGCGGTCTGGCTGGATGACGTCGCCGGCGACGCCGATGACGCCATCGCGAGCATCGCCGCGATGACGGCGAAACCGAAAAGAGTGGCCCTGGCCATCACATGGCTCCCTGCGCACCGTTCGATGCGAGATCAATCGGGTCGCGATCCGACGAAAGACTACGCAAATCTCGCTCAGTCCGTTCCTGGACAAAGGTCTCATGGCTGATCCGAGTGGCCGAGCGGGACCAAAAGTCTCACGGAGGCGCACGGGTGAACACCAACGTCGATGGGATACCGGTCAGGTGAGATCCGGCCGTGCCGCGCCACTCACAGATCGAACAGGGTCCGTGAGCTGGTCCCACCCTCGAGCAGGTCGTGCTGGATCATGCGGCGCCACACCCTCCGAGCGATCTCGTCGACGGGCACGAGCCGGTCGTGTCGGACGACCTCGCTCGCCGTGGCGACCTCTCCGGCCGACTCCCAGAGAATGTGGCCGGTCCGCGTGTCCCAGAGCTGCAGCCACACCCTCATGAGCGTGACGCGCGTCCTGATCACCTTGACCCCGGTGATCTCGAACCGGTCGAGGACCAGGTAATTGATCTCGGCCAGCCCCGGCAGCAGCACGTAGCGGAGGCCCAGCGCCGATCCGATTCGCTGAAGCCGCTCACGCTCCATGATGCCGTTGCGACTGAAGCCCGCGAGCAGATCGGCGTACTCGCTCGCCAGCCCCTGGTCGTTGAGCGCGTTCGCGATCTCGTGGGCGGGTATCCCGCGGATGGGCGGGGACACGTCGGCGAGCGCGGCGACGAGCGCGTGCGAGAGCGACGCGCTGTAGCCCATGAGCCCGGCGGGAGCGACGAGGCCCACCGTCGCGACGGGCTGGCGCGACAGGTCCCCGATGTCGAAGGACGGCGGCCTCGCCGTGGACGTGGTGTTGATGTCCCACGTGTAGACCGGCGTGCAGCCGGCCAGCAGTGCGGCCGCGAGCCCGACGATGAACCGGACGATGCATCTGGTCACGATGCATCAGCGTACATGGAATGCCGCGAGCCGTGCGGCGAATGAGTGTCGCGAGCCCGTCGAAAGCACGATGAGACACGCCGCTCGGGATCCGATCTTCCACGTGGTGTTCGGCAGCTGATGGTTTCGGCCCTGATGCGGGCGAGCATCGCGCACCCGCGCTGGACCAAGGTCCAGTTCCCGGCCCCGAACGAGGGGCGTAGTCCTTCGATCGAGGCCCGTGTTTCATTCGTTGGAATCGAGCAGCGCGATTACGCAAATCACCAGTCCCAGAGGAGAGAGCCATGAGAACGTTGTTCCTTGTACCGCTGATAGGCATCGTCATCGCCGCGGGTGCGGCCGATTCGGTGGCGCAGACCGCCGGATCCTCCGTGATCAGCGTCTCGAAGTCGGAGATGCGACAGGTCGCCACCGGCTGGAGCGCGAAGAAGCAGATTCTCGGAAAGGACGTCTACAACGAGAGCGGCGAGAAGATCGGCGAGATCAACGATCTGATCGTGGCACCCAACCGGTCGGTGTCGTACGCGATCGTCGGAGTCGGCGGCTTCCTGGGCATGGGCGACCACGAGGTCGCCGTGCCGGTGTCGAAGCTCAAGCAGCAGATGGGCAAGATCGTCCTGAACGGAGCGACCAAGGACGCGCTGAAGGCGGCCCCCAAGTTCGAGTACGCGAAGTAGGCGCCGATCGCGAGGCGCCCAGCGGGCCCCTGGGTGCCTCGCGGTCCGCGACCGCCGACCCGTCGCCGTCCTTCAGCGCCTGAGCGCGAAGCTTGCCACTGACGTTAGAATGACCTCCCATGATCTCCTGCTCGCCGGTCGGATAGCGCCGTGCCCTGGGATCCGCGAATCCAGGCGCTGGTCGATCGCTACCCCGTGTTGCGGGCGGTGGGCGACACGCCGCTCGTCCCGGTGGATGTCCTGCGCCGCGACCTGCCGGACGTCGAGGTGTTCGCGAAGCTGGAGTCGCTGAACCCCGGGGGCTCGCTCAAGGACCGGCCCGTGCTCCGGATGCTGCTCGGCGCGCTCGACGACGGTCAGCTCAAGCCGGGCAAGACCGTGCTCGACAGCTCGTCCGGCAACGCGGGCATCGCCTACGCGATGATCGGCCGGATCATCGGCGTGCCGGTCGAGATCGTCATCCCCGACAATGCGAGCGCCGAGCGCAAGAAGCGGATGCTCGCGCACCGTGCGAAGCTCACGTTCACCGATGCGCTCCTCGGCTACGACGAGGCACTGCGCGAAGTCCGCCGCCGCTTCGAGGCCGACCCGGACCATTATTTCTTCTGCGACCAGTACAGCAACCAGGACAACTGGCGAGCGCACTACGAGACGACGGCCGTCGAGATCCTGCAGCAGACCGGCGGCCGCGTGACCCACGTCGTCGTCGGCGTCGGCACCGGCGGGACCTTGACCGGGCTCGGGCGGCGTCTCAAGGAGCACGACCCGGCGATCCGTCTGATCTGCGTCATCCCCGAAGCATTCCCCGGCGTCGAGGGCCTCAAGCCGCTCGGACGCGCCGAGGACATCGTGCCGGCGATCCTGGACGAGAAGCTGATCGACGAGCGTGTGCCCGTCACCGTCGACGAAGCGTACCGAATGTGTGTGCGCCTCGCGGCGGCCGGATTCTTCGTGGGTCAGTCGTCCGGCGCCTACATGGCCGGCGTCGAGCGCGTCGCCGGACGCGTCGGCCGGGGCCGCTTCGTCACCGTCTTCAACGACATCGGCGAGCGCTACTTCTCCACCCGCCTCTGGGACTGAGCCGCCGCGCGGCGCGGCGCGACCGCCTAGGCGAGCCGGGGCGCCACGCGCTCGGCGAAGAGCCGCATCGACTTCAGCACGCGCTCGTTGGGAATCTGGCCGCCGGGATTCATCCACAGCGAGAGGGTCGAGAATCCCATGTCCGCGCGCAGTCCGAGCAGCCGCTCGGTGACTTCCTCGGGCGTTCCGACGACCGCGTAGTCGGCGAGCACCTCGTCGTACGAGATCTCGGCCAGACGGTTGGCGCGCTCCTCGCGGGCTTCGGCCGTCTGCGCCGTCGCGCCGTCGGACTTCTTCAGCGCCTTGCTGATCGAGCGAAAGAAGCCCATCGTGCTCGCCTCGGGCTCCTCGCGCGCCTGGCGTGCGGTCTCCGCCACGTAAAGCGGCATGCTCACGCCGACGTCCCCGCGCCCCGCGTGGCCCGAAGCGGTCCACGCCGCCTGATACGCCGGCAGATGGCACTTGAGATCCGACAGCGAGACCGTGCGCACGGCCACGAAGACCGGTGCGCCGAGCCGTCCCACCAGCGGGTACGTCTCGGGAGTGGTCGCGGCGATGCGGATGGGCGGGTGCGGCTTCTGGTACGGCTTGGGCATGATGCAGACGTCCTGGAACTGGAAGTACTTGCCCTGGTGCGAGAACCGCTCCTGGGTCCAGGCCTTCGTCAGGATGTCGAGCGTCTCCAGGAATCGGTCGCGGCTCTCGCTGTACGGGATGTTGAAGCCCTGATAGTGCCCGGGAAGGCCGCTGCGCCCCACGCCGAACTCGAGCCGCCCCTTCGAGATGTGGTCGACCGTCGCGACGTCTTCGGCCAGGCGCAGGGGGTGGCTCAGCGGGAGGACCTGGACGGCGATGCCGATCTTGACGCGCCGCGTACTGGCGGCGAGCGCCGAGGCGATCACCAGGGGCGATGCAAGTACCGATCGATCTTTCTGAAAATGGATCTCGGCCAGCCAGACGGCGTCGAAGCCCATCTCCTCGGCTGCCTTCATCTGGCCGAGCGATTCGTCGAACGCCGCCGCCTCGCTCACCCCCGGCGGGCTCGCGAACTCCGTGAACAGGCCGAATTCCATCTCGCCCTCCCCTCGAAATTCGAGATATCCTACGCCTTGAGCGTCCCATGACGGGGGGCCAAGACGGAGGGGCCAATAATGCCAGGCGACAGGGTGTTCGATCGAAGCGCAGAGGACATCGGCAACATCATTCTGCTCGAGCACGTCAACGTGAAGATCCCCGATCAGATCGTCGCGACGAATTTCTACGTGACGGCCCTCGGGCTCACGCGTGACCCGTACATCATGACCGGCACCGAGAACATGTGGATCAACGCCGGGCAGCAGCAGTTCCACATGCCCACCGGAAAGCCGGAAGTGCTCCGCGGCGTCGTCGGATTCGTCGTGCCGGACCTCGAGAGCCTGAAGATGCGGCTCACGAGCGCGCGCGAGAAGCTCGGTGGGACGAAGTTCATGTGCGCCGCCGACGACAAGTACGTCAGCGTCACCTGCCCGTGGGGCAACAGGATGCGGTTTCACGCCCCCGGACCCGAGTTCGGCGACATGACCCTCGGTATCCCCTACGTGGAGTTCGCCGTGCGGCCCAACACCGCCGTCGGGATCGCGAAGTTCTATCAGACCGCGATGGGCGCTCCCGCGAGCGTCACGTTCAACGGCAACACCTCGGCGAAGGTGCAGGTCGGCGCCAAGCAACATCTGATCTTCCGCGAGACCGCCGAGCCCGAGGCGCCGTACGACGGCCATCACATCGCGATCTACGTGACGAACTTCTCGGGTCCGCACCGGTGGCTGAAAGACCGCGGGCTCATCAGCGAAGAGTCGAACCCGGTCCAGTACCGGTTCAAGGACATCGTGGATCCGGAGACCTCGAAGGTGCTCTTCACCATCGAGCACGAGGTGCGCAGCGCGACGCATCCGATGTTCATGCGCCCGCTGGTCTCGCGGAACGCCGCCCAGCAGCAGCGGACCTACCAGCGCGGCCGCGACGCCTTCTACCCGGGAGCCAACTAGATCGTCTGAGGCAGGATCTTCCCGTCGCCGGCTGGAGCCGGCGACGGGAAGCGTTGCGCGCTCGCTCCGCTACTCTTCAGCTGTGCTCGGACCACTCGCCCCACCCCCGCTACGGCTTGCGCAGAAGGCTCGGGAGAATCGTGTTCGTCACGGGATTCGTGACGCCGCTCACGGTATTCGTGGCCGTCGTCACCAGATTGGTCACGGGGCTCGTCACCGGATTGACCACGGGCGCGACGGTCGTCGTCACCGGGCTCGTCAGACCCGTCACCGCCCCGGTCGCCGAGCCCGTCACGCCGTTGAGCGTGCTCGTCGCGCCGCCGGTCACGGTGTTGAGCGTGTTCGTCGCCGTGCCGATCGTGCTCGTCACGGTGTTCTCCACGCCGTCGACCGCCGCGCTCACGCCGCCGGTCACGTCGTAACCTGACGTGCTCGAGCCGCCCTGGTCGGACGTGTCGGTCGGGGCCGGGCTCACTGCGCCGATGATCTGCATCGCGTCCCGCATCGTGATGTCCTTCACCTCGGCGCTGAGCGCGTCGGTGCTGGCGGCGGGCGCGTTCTTCGGCACGAGGCTGAAGTCAGCGGCGAGGGCCGACGCGGTCTCCCGCGTGATCTTCTGCGGCGCGGGCACAGGCCGGGCGTCGACCACCGTCACCCGCTCGAGGGCCCCGACCTTCACCGCGGGCCCGGTGAGCACGCCCGCCGGATCGAGCTTGGTCACGTCGACCAGGCCGCGCAGGATGGTGATCGTCGACTGAGAGCCGCGGGGTGCCGGCTCGACCTCGGCGATGACGACGGTGCCGCGAATCGCCGTGACGGCGTTCGGCGTTTTGATCTGGATGACCTCGCCCGGCTTCATCAGGCCCTTGGCGACCGCGACCGCGATGCGACCGGCGCCGAGGTTGATCGTGGCGACGCCCGGCACCTCGGTGATCGTCAGCACGGACCGCTCGCGGGCCGTGACGGTAGCCTTGCCGCCCAGCAGCACGCGCACGATCGAGCGCTCCCCCGTGGTGATCCGATCGCGCAGAAAGAGGTCGTCCTTGAAATGGAGCGGCTTGGGCTCCGGCAGCGGCACGCGCGCCACCGTCGCGACACCTTCGACGTTGGTCACCACTCCGACGCGCTCCTGCGCGAGAGTGGAGGACGCCAGCAGCAGCGCCGCGGCGCCGGTGAGCAGCAAGGCTGCGATGACTCGCTTCACAAGGCTCATTCGATCTCCCCCGCCGTCGCCACGTCTGACGTCTCCGGTCGGCTTCGGTGCGCGCGGCGAAGTGCTGAGAGAGCAAGCGAAATGCCACGTACTTCCGGATTTCCGCAAAAATAAGACCCAAAGGTTTTTGTAGATTTGGACCACCGGCCACGAATGCGCGCTGGTCATGCGCGAGCCAGACTGTCCGCTTCTGGTCAGGCTGACCGTGTCCACCCGAGATTCCGGATTCTTGCGTTCGCGCGAGAGTCCGACTACGCTCGCCCTCACTCGCGTCCGCTCGAAGCAAAGGAGTCGCCCATGTCTCTCAGAGCGATGTCGGCCGACAGCCACATGGATCTCATCTACCTGCCGCCCGATACCTTCACCTCCCGCATGGCCTCGACGTGGCGCGACCGCGCACCGAAGGTGGTCGAGCGCGACGGACGCAAGGTGTGGGTGTCCGGCGACGCCGTGCTCGGGCCGTGGGGCGTCTACGGTCCGGGCGTGACCGGTGGACGGCGCGGCCGCATCCTGGCCGACGCGGGCTTCGCCTCCGGCACTCAGACGCGGCCCTCGAATCCCGCCGAGCGGCGCCAGGATCAGGAGCGCGACGGCGTGGAGGCCGAGATCATCTACGGGATCATCGGGATCTCGCGCGGACTGTTCACGCACAGCGGCATCGCCGATCACGAGACCCTGGCCGCGGTGTACCGCGCGTACAACGACTACATCGCCGACTTCAATCGCTCCCAGCCCGGACGCTTCTTCGGGCTCGGCTGCCTGCCGAATCACGACGCCGGCGCGGCCGCCGACGAGGTGCGTCACTGCGCCGAGCTCGGCCTGCGCGGCGCCGTCTTCGTTCCATGGGGCTCGAAGCTCCCGGTGTGGCATCAGGTCTGGGAGCCGCTGTGGGCCGCCGCGGAGGAAACTGATCTCGTCGTGTCCTTTCACGTCTTCGAGGGTGGCGCCGCGACCGTCGGCTATGCCGTTCAGGACATCCAGAGCCCGGCCTCCGCCGGCTCGTGGACCGTGGTCGCGCCGCTCCAGATGGACGAGATCTGCGCCTCGGTGATCCTGTCCGGCGTCTGCGAGCGCCACCCGAAGCTCACCCTTGTGCTCGGCGAGAGCGGGATCGGCTGGCTGCCGTACATGCTCGAGCGCCTCGACGACACGTACGAGGAGCGCCTGGCCGACGACCTCGGGCTCAAGCTGCCCCCGAGCGCCTACTTCAAGCGCCAGATGTACGCCACGTTCCAGAAAGACTTCCACGGCGTGCGCGCGATGGCCGAGATCGCGCCCGACAACGTCATGTGGGGCTCGGACTATCCGCACCGCGACGGCACCTGGCCCTTCTCGCAGAAGGCGATCGAGGAGCAGTTCCGGGGTATCGCGCCGGCGATCCAGTCGAAGATGCTCTGGGAGAACGTGCGGCGCGTCTACAAGATCGCGTCGTGACGACCGAGGAGCTCTGCCGGGCCGTCGTGGATGCGCTCCGATAGGCAGCGGCGGCGGGAGATCAAGGACTACTATCTCGGCATCTCCGCCGACGAGATCACCTCCTACCTCACCCCCGCGTCGTTCGACCTCTGGCAATCCGTCGCCCGCTATCGCCGTGAGCTCGGGCTCGGCGCCCGGTGGCTCGAGGTCGGCGGCGGCGTGGGCGATCTGGCCGCCACCGCGCTCGATCACGGCTACGACGTCCTGATGACGGACGTTCAGCTCGAGCTTCTGAAGAGCGCGGCGGCGCGCCATCCGCGCCTTGCCGGCCGGCTCGAGCGCTCCGACATCTTCGACGCGCGAGACGTCGCCGCGCTCGGGGCGCGCGGCCCGTTCTCGATCGTCGCGGCGCTCGGCGCCGTGCTCAACCACGCGCGCGACCATCGCGAGCTCGCGCGGGGCTTCGGCCACCTCGTAACGCTCGCGGCTCCCGGCGCGCTCCTGATCGTGGACGTCATGCTCAGCGAGATGTTCGCCGGCCATCCCGCGACGATCTGGGCCGACATCCTGCACGTCCTGCCGGGCTTCGACGACCTGGCGCGCCTGACCCGATCGTCGGGGCTCCAGGTGCTCGAGGCGCACTCGCTCTACCATCGGTATCCGCCGACCCCGACGTTCGACGCGGACTTCGACGAGCGGATGCTGCGCCTGTTCCTGCTCCGGCCCGAATCCGCGGGCCGCACGCCGGACGCACCCGTCAGATCATCGCGACGTGGACGACCTGGCTCTCCGCGACGAGCGCCGAGCCCCTGGCACGACTCATCCGGATCTCGACAAGCCACCCGGCGCCGACGCCGCGCCTGACCGAGCCCGCGGCTCCCCCGGCGGACTTCACGAGCTCGTCGAGGCTCGCGCGCAGCCGGCGCTCGTCCGGGTCGGCGATCGTGCGGCCATAGGCCTCGATCGTGCTCGCGCGGAGGAGCTTCGACCACTCGCGCGCGAACAGCGAGCCGTCCTGAAAGAGATCGAGCCCGGCGAGCGTTTCCCCGACGAAGAGCGCGGCTCCCTGCGCGCCCGGCGCGATCTTTCCACCGATCGCGGTCTCGACGTCCTTCTGCTGGGCCTGAACCTCCGGTTTGTCGGCAATCGCCTGGTAGCTGGCCGTCGCCGATGGCGCGGCCGCGCGCCGGGCGTAGCGGTCGACCTCGGCCCAGACCTCACGCTGGTCGCTGCGCTCGAGCATCTTCTCGCGCAGCCGGGGCGCGGCGAGCGTTTCGCGCGTGGTGAACTGCGACCCGGCGCCCTGCCACCGGCCTTGCTCGACGCAGTAGACGGGCAAGGTCAGCGGACCGGTGCGCGGCGGAACCAGAACGTCCTCGACCACGATGCGGTTCTGCTTTCCGCCCTGCAAGATCTCCCCGGCGAGCAGCAGCACGTGCAGCGGACCGCGGTTTTCGATCACGAGATCGGACACGGCGGCCTGATCCCGCTCGGTGACGAGAAGCCCGCCCGCCGCCCGAGCCTCGTCGAGCGTGGCGATGGCCAATGGTGTCGGTGCCGCCGAGGCGTGGAGCCAGAACACCGTGAGACCGCCGCGTGCGCAGCGCTCGCCCACACGGACGCCGGCGAGAACGCGTCTGACCTCCGACATGGCCTGCTCGCCACCGGCGGCCGGCGCGACCTCTCCGGCCCCGGGAAGAATTCGGATCTTCTGGGCCCACGCTGGGCTCGCCGCGGCGACGCCCATTCCCACGCCCAGCATCTGCAAGAGGCTTCGTCGGTTCATGCGCCTACCCTCCGGCCCTTCTCAGGCCACGCTGGCTTCGGTCGCCGGAGTTAGACCGGAGCGCCGCGCGATAGTTCCCGGCAGGAGGCCGCCTTGCCCGGCGGGCGGCCCACTGCCATAATCGCTGCCACGCAACACCCGAGCGTGAGGACGCGCGCGCCGCAGGCCGTCGCGGGGCTGGGGCCCCGCCGGGCGAGCCGTGCCGACAAATCGAGGAGAGAGGCCATGCCGAACATCACGATCCAGTGGTACGCGGGACGCACCGACCAGCAGAAGCGCGAGATCACCGCCGCGATCACCGAGGCGATGGTGAAGATCGGAAAGACGACCGCCGACCAGGTCCAGATCGTCTTCCAGGACGTGGAGCGGTCGAACTGGGGCGTCAACGGAAAGCTGGCGAGCGACTCGAAATGATCACGACCGACGCGCGCCTGAAAGGGCTCGCTGCCGAGCTCGACGCCGGCCTCATCGCCCGGCGTGAGTTTCTCCGGAAATCCGCCGTGCTCACCGGCGGCACCGCCGCCGGCCTGAACGTGCTGCGCGGCATGGCGTCTGCACAGCCGAAGACCAAGCTCCGCATCTGGCTCTTCAAGAGCTACGTGACCGGCGGCAACGACATCCTGGCCAAGCACGTCGAGACCTGGGCGAAGGAACGCAGTGTCGAGCCGGAGTTCGACTGGGCCACCTTCGGCGATCGCGAGCAGAAGTTCGTCGCGGCCATCGAGGCGGGCAACCCGCCCGACGTGGCCGAGATGAACTACCAGGGACCGATGCGCTACAAGGCGGCGCTCCGGGACGAGACCAAGCTGGCCAAGGACCTGGCGGCGGCGCGCGGCGGGCTCCTGCCGTACGCGGATCGCGTGGTCCAGTTCAACGGCCAGTACTTCGGCATCGCGCGGCTGGCCTTCGGCGGAGGGCTCCACATCCGCAAGGACCTGCTCGCGGAGAAGGGTCTCAAGATGCCGAAGGTGTACGACCCCGACGTGATCGACGTCGCCAAGAAGTGTCAGGACCCGTCGAAGGACATCTGGGGCTTCGGGCAGACGCTCAACCGGTGCGACGACGGCAACGGCTTCATGCAGAACATCCTCTGGGACTACGGCGGGAGCGCCTGGGACAAGGACGGCAAGCCGGCGCTGGCGACGTCGAATCTCAAGGCGAACACGGCCGCGCTCCAGTTCGCCGTCGACACGATCCAGAAGCACAAGGTTCAGCCGCCGGGCGTTATGGGCTGGAACGACGCGAGCAACAACGAAGCGTACATGGCCGGCAAGCTCGTCAGCACCAACAACGGCGCCAGCCTGTACTACGCGATGGGCGCGAAGAAGCACCCGCTGTTCGAGAAGACCCAGGTCATCCTCACGCCGGGTGGGCCGGCCGGCTCGTTCGTCTTCGCCGGCGCCTACAACTGGGGCGTCTTCCAGAAGTCGAAGCATCCTGAGCTCGCCGAGGACATGATCCGCTGGGTCGAGGACGAGAAGCGGTTCGAGGAGTACATGAAGGCGTGCAGCGGCCAGGCCGGTCCCGTGTACAAGTCGCGCGCCGAGCATCCCTACTGGAAGAGCGATCCGAACTACGAGGGCATGCTGCAGAACATCCTGCGCAGCGTGTGGCCCGGCTATCCCGGCCCGATCTCGCCTGCGGCGATCGAGGTGCAGGCGCAGTACATGCTCTGCGACATGGCGGGCCGGGTCGTGACGGCCGGGCTCTCGCTCGAGGCCGCGCTGAAGGAAACGCACGGCCGGATCGAGGAAGTCTACAAGATCCGAGGAGGCAAGTAGCGCCGAGCGCTCCCGAGCCATGGCTACCGTCGCCCAGATCCCGGTCGAGCGAGCGCGCGCCGCCCGACCGCGCACCGCACTCCGGCGCCGACTCGGGGCCGACTGGCATCTGGGCTACCTGTTCGTCCTCCCGATGGTGGTCATGGTACTGGCGCTGGTCGCGTATCCGTTCTGCTACGCGGCGTTCCTGAGTCTCACGCGGAAGTAC
>CAYVHH010000139.1:0-10199 GCA_964450175.1 uncultured bacterium
AGATCCTGCCGCTCTTCTCGATGGCCGTTCAGCGCAGCATGGAAGAGCTGAACTCGCGGATCCAGGCGTTCATCAAGGAGAAGTGCACGGCGATCCACCCGGTGGTCGAGTGGCGCTTCCGCAAGGCCGTGCTCAAGGGCATGGACAGCAACCGGGCCCAGGACGCCGACGACTCCGTGGTCGAGATGGAGCCGATCGTGTTCGAGCGGATCTATCCGCTGTACGCGCTGTCGGACATCCGCGGCTCCTCGACCCATCGCAGTCTCGCGATCCAGGCGGATCTGCTGACGCAGCTCAAGCTCGCGCGCGACGTGATCCGCTGGGCGCACGACGCGCGGCCGCTGCCCGGTCTGCACGAGCTGCTCTACCGCATCGACAAGCACGCGGCCAAGATCGAGACGAACCTCAACTCGGGTGACGAGGTCTCGACCATCGCGTTTCTCCGGACGCACGTCGAGTCGTTGTTCGATCACCTCCAGACGTTCGGGCCGGGCGTGCGCGAGCGGATCGAGGCCTATCGTGCCGCGCTCGACCCGCGGATCGGCACCGTGTACGACCGGCGCCGGCTGTTCGAGGAGAGCGTGACCCGCATCGCCGACGGGATCTCGTCGTACCTCGACCTCGAGGAGCAGACCGCCCAGACGATGTTCCCGCACTACTTCGAGAAGCAGAAAACGGACGGGGTGGACCATCAGATCTACGTGGGCGCCTCGCTGCTGGAGGACGGCAAGTTCGACCCGCTCTATCTGAAGAGCCTCCGGCTGTGGCAGCTCATGGTCACCTGCGGGGTGGCGCTGAAGGTCAATCGGCTCAAGGCCAAGCTCCCGATCCCGCTCGAGGTGACGCACCTGGTACTGGTCCAGCACGCGCCGCTGTCGATTCGCTTCCGGTTCGACGAGAAGCGCTTCGACGTGGACGGCGCGTACGACATCCGGTACGAGATCGTCAAGAAGCGCATCGACAAGGCCGTCATCAAGGGCACCGACGAGCGCATCACGCAGCCCGGCCAGGTGGCGATCGTTTACTCGCACTCCGCCGAGGGAAACGAGTACCGCGGCTACATCGAGTATCTGAAGTCGCTCGGGTACTTCACCGGCGAGGTGGAGGACGTCGAGCTCGAAGAGCTGCAGGGGGTCCACGGCCTGCGGGCGCTCCGGGTCGCCGTCGACCTGGGCAACCCGCGGATCGATCGCCGCATCACGCTCGGCGACCTCCAGTCCGCGACACCGGACGCTTCGCGCAACTAGCGCTTCAGCCGGTCGCGCGTCACTCCCTCCGACAGCAGCGTCTCCACGTCCTGGCTCGAAAAGCCGAGCTCGCCGAGGATCGCGCGCGTCTCCGATCCGAACGGCGCGGTGGCCGGCGCCGCCACGAATCCGCCGCCATCCAGCGAGACCGGCGGGGCCAGGACGCGTACGGGGCCGAGCACCGGATGCGTGAGGTCGTGGAGCATCCCGTTGGCGAGCGGCTGCTCGTCGTCGAGTAGCTCGAGCGGCAGCTTGACTCCGGCGGCCGGTACCCCGGCCGCCTCGAGCGTGGCCTGCCAGTCCGCGGTGGTCCGCGTGGCGACGATGGCTTCGACACGACGCCGCAGCGCCACGTAGTGCTCGATCTCTCTCGCCCGGTCGCTGATCGGCCGATCCAGCGCGTCGTCGCTCAGCCCCACCACGCGGATGAAGGCGCGCCGGAGCGCCGGGCTGCCGCACGCGACGGCGAGCGCGGCGTCGCGGGTCGCGTAGGTGCGGTAGTAGACGTTGACGGTGCCGGGCGGCCGGATCTGCGGCGTGAGCGCCGCCTGCTCGACGTACGGCCGGCCGGCGGCCCGGAGCTCGGAAAGCCGCTCGCGCACGGCGCTGTGGGCGGCCCGGTCCGCCGAGTCGATGCGCACCATGTTGTTGTTCTGCACCACCAGCGCGGCCATCAGGAGCGAGGCGTCGACCTCGCCGCCGTGCCCCGTGCGCGCGCGGCGCAGCAGGGCCGAGGCGATACCGAAGGCGAGCGTCATCGCGCACATGTAGTCGACGACCGGATTCTCGCCGCCGGTCGGCACCCCGTCACTGACGCTGCCGCCCGCGGCGAGGAGACCGCTGCGCGCCTGCACCACGAGGTCCATGCCCGCCAGCCGCGCGGCCGGCCCGCGGCGGCCGAACGCACTGACGTTGCCCACCACGAGGCGCGGGTAGCGCGGCGCGAGGCTCGGCCAGTCGAGGCCGAGCTCGGCGGCGAGCCCCGGCCGAAAGTTCGTGAGCACGACGTCGGCGCGGGCGAGCAGGCGCTCGACGACGCGCGCGGCCGACGGATGCCGCAGGTCGAGCGGCAGCGAGTGCTTGCCGCGGTTGCGCGAGAGAAAGTGGCGGGTCTCGCCGGGGGCCAGCGGCGCCAGCTGACGGACCGGATCGCCCTCGACCGACTCGATCTTGATCACGTGGGCGCCGCCCTCGGAGAGGACCTGGGCGCAGAAGGGGACGGCGATGAACTGGCCGAACTCGACGACCTCGATCCCGGCGAACGGTCGCGCGTTGTCCATGGCGCTCCTGGGCGGTAGCGTAGCCGCGAATTTGCTATGTTCCAAGGGGCCTGATGATGGGAGCGATCGCGGCGGTGGTGTTCGACATCGGCGGCGTGGTACAGGACTCGCCGCTCCACGCCATCGCGCGCTACGAGCGGGAGCGCGGCATCGAGGCCAACGCCATCAACCGCGTCGTGGTCGCCGCGGGCGAGCGGGGCGCCTGGGCGAGGCTCGAGCGGGGCGAGCTCACGGTGCAGACGTTCGTCGAGCCGTTCGAGGCCGACTGCCGCGCGCACGGGATCACGATCGACGGCCGGCATCTGATGGCGATGATCGCCGAGGCGAGCGTCCCGCGCCCGCTCATGCTCGAAGCCATCCGGCGAATTCGCGCGGGCGGTCTCCGCGTCGCCGCCCTCACCAACAACTGGGTCGCCGAGACGTCCGGGCGAGGCGATGCCACGCCGCGTGCGCGCCTCGACGCGCACTTCGATGTCTTCGTCGAGTCCGCGGTCGTCGGCCTGCGCAAGCCCGACCCGCGCATCTACGCGCTCGTCTGCGAGCGGCTTGGTGTGGCGCCGCCGCGCGTCGCATTTCTCGACGACATCGGCCGCAATCTCAAGCCGGCGCGGGCGCTGGGGATGGCGACGATCAAGGTCGACGAGCCGGAGCAGGCGCTGCGCGAGCTCGGGGCGCTGCTCGGACTCGACCTTTTCAAAAGCGCAGACGCACGCCGCCGCGAGCCATGAACGGCTCGCCGATCGAGATGACCCCGTCGGTCGTCCGGCCGGTCGAGTAGACCCGGTCGAAGATGTTCTCGGCGGCCGCGTAGAGCTCGACGTTCTTGCTGATCATGCGCGAGATGCCCAGATCGACGACGGCGTAGCCACCCAGCGGCAGCGTGTTCAGATCGTCCTCGTACTGCGGTCCGACGTAGCGGATCGTCACCCAGGCGTCGAACCACGAGGGCCGAGAGAACCGCACGGTTCCGGTCACGGCATGCTCGGGCACCTGGGCCAGTCGCTTGCCCTCGAGCCCGGGCTGCTGCGACGCGTTCACCACGCGCGCGTCCGCGAAGAGGTAGCTCACCAGGAACCGCCAGTCGCGAGCGGGCCGCAGCTCGAGCTCGGTCTCGAAGCCGCGGATCCTCGCGAGGTCGATGTTCTGGCGTTGGCGGCACGTCGTTCCCACCGGACAGTCGGGGAGACGCGAGGTGAGCGTGACGTTCTCGACCAGATCGTGGACGTCGTTCCAGTAGCCCGTGATCCGCCCCTCGAACGGTCCCCAGCGCTGCTGCACCTGGAGCTCGCCGCCGGTGAGCTGCTCGGGCCGGAGCGACTCGTTGGCGACCGTCACGTCGTTGCGGACGCGGAAGACCCGGTACTGCTCGTTGAGCGTCGGCACCCGGAAGCTCTGGTACGCGGAGGCGCGCAGGTCGGTCGTCGACGTCGCGTGATAGAGCGCCGCGATGCGTCCGCTCGGGATGATGCGGTCGACGTTGTTGAAGGTTTGCTCGGCCGGCACGCCGGCGGCCGGCGGCGTGTCGTGTCGCGAGGCGTCGTAGCTGTACCAGTAGTCGCCGCGGACACCGCCGACGAATTCCAGCGCCGGGATCGGCGTGTACACATCCTGAAGGAAGACGCCGCTGATGAATTGCTGGCCGCCGGCGTCCCGCGTGCGGATGAAGGCGCCGGCGTTGTACACGCGCTCGTCGGTCTCGCCCTTCACCCAGCGCGCGTCGCCGCCCGCGGAGAAGATGTTCTGACCGACGCGACGGCTCCACTGGAGCCCGCCGCCCGCCGAGGTCGTCGGCACGCGCTGATCCAGCGCCAGGGTCTCCGAGTTCCGGTCGACCGCCTGGGTGGAGAACGTGCTGCGAAACTCCTGGGTGTCGGCGAACACCGCGAATCGCCACTCGCCTTCGTCCAGGGTGCCGAGCCGGCCGCCGACCGCCCCGGAGCCGGTGCCGGTGTGATTGATCTGCAGCGGCGTGCCGTTGTTGCGGGCCTCGTAGAAGTAGGAGCCGGCGACGAAGAACGACGCTTCGGGCGTCGCCACGAGCTCGACGCGGCCGTTGAAGGTCGAATGGTTCGAGTCGGCTTCGATGTCGATCGAGCCTCGCCGCGATGCCTTGACGACGTCGTAGCCGCCGGTGCTGAAATAGTTGCCCTCGAGCGCGATCCGGAACGGCCCCTCGACGTCGTGCAGCAGGAGGTCGAAGTTCATCGTCTCGCGGGTGCCGTAGCTGGCGTCGAAGTACAACGCGCGCTCGGTGGGCCGTCGCGTGAGGATCTGCACGACGCCCCCGAGCGCGTAGTTCCCCCAGGCGCTCGACCCGCCGCCGCGCACCACTTCGATCTGCTGGATGCCCAGCATCGGAATGCGACCCCAGTAGATCCAGCCGCCGAACGGATCGTTGGCCGGTACGCCGTCCACCAGCACGAGCGCTCGGCTGGTGCCGCTCGGGCCGATGCCGCGGAGCGAGAGCCCCTGGGTGGTCGGGTGGGTGACCAGACTCGAGGACCGCCTGAACAGGCTGAAGCCCGGCACTTGCCGGAGCAGATCGTCGACGGTCTGGCTCGCCGAGTGCTCGATGTCGTCGCGCGTGAGGATCGTGACGCTCGCGGGCGCTTCGTCGGCCTTCTGCTCCATGCGGGTCACGGTGACCACGACCGGCTCCAGTTGCGCGGGATCGTCGGGTGACTGTGCCACCGCCGGCGGGGCCGCGGCAAAGCCGAGCAGGACCAGCGCCGCGAGCCACGAGAGCGTCGTCCGCATCGTCGGGCGGCATGCTACACAGGGCACGCAGTCTTGACAAGCCACGGCCCGGGACGTATCGTCCGGCCGCGAAGTCGCGAACCCGTTCCCGATCCGTTCTCGATCCAAAGGGAGGCCCGTCATGCTGCGCATCACCCTGACGTTGGTCGTGGTTGCCGTGGCCCTCGTGCTCGGTCTCGGGCCGCTCGTGCAGGCGCAGCAGCCCGCGCAGGCTCCGCCGCCCTGGAAGCAAGGCCAGCCGTCGTCGATGGCCGACTCGACCCTGGCGCCCATCGCGCAGCCGCCGGCGCCGAAGGCACCCGGCGAGATCCCCGTCGACAAGATCAAGGTGCCGGCCGGATTCAAGGTCTCGCTCTGGGCGCACGGCATCAACAACGCGCGCGTGATGACCTGGGGCGCCAAGGGCACCTTGTTCGTCTCGAGCCGCACCGCCGGGAACGTCTACGCCATCGTCGACAAGGGGAACGAGCGCGACGTGAAGGTGATCGCCAAGGGGCTCAACCTGCCCAACGGCGTCGCGTTCAAGGACGGCACGCTGTACATCGCCGAGGTCTCGCGGATCACCAAGATGGTGGGAATCGAGGACAAGCTCGACAATCCGCCGGCGATGGAGCTCGTCTACGACACCCTGCCGAAGGATCTTCCGCACGGCTGGAAGTACCTGGCGTTCGGTCCCGACGGCAAGCTCTACTTCAACATCGGCGCGCCCTGCAACATCTGCATGCCGCCGGACACGCACGCCAACCTCTCGCGCGTGAACCCGGACGGTACCGGCTTCGAGTATGTCGCGCACGGCGTCCGCAACAGCGTCGGCTTCGACTGGCACCCGGTGACCAAGGCGCTCTACTTCGCGACGCACGGCCGCGACTGGCTCGGCGACGACGCGCCGAGCGACCGGTTCGACGTCGCGTCGAAGAAGGGCCTGCACTTCGGCTTTCCGTTCTGCCATCAGGGCGACATCCTCGATCCCGAGTTCGGCAAAGGAAAGAGCTGCGGCGACTACGTGAAGCCGCTGCTCAAGACCGGACCGCACGTCGCGGGCAACGGCGTCCAGTTCTACACGGGCTCGATGTTCCCACCCGAGTACCAGAACCGCGTGTTCCTTTCCCAGCGCGGCTCCTGGAACCGCACGCAGAAGGTCGGCTTCCGGGTGATGATGGTCACGCTGGATGCGAAGGGCGGCGTCGCGAAGTACGAGCCGTTCGCCGAGGGCTGGCTGCAGGGTGACCAGATCTGGGGCCGGCCGGTCTATACACAGCAGATGAAGGACGGCTCACTCCTGATCTCCGACGACTACGCGGGCGCGATCTACCGCGTCGCCTACCAGCGCTGAAACAACTTCGCGCGATCGCCGGCGCTTCGGTCGTCGCCGCGCTCCTGGCGGTGACGGCCGCGGCGCCCGCGCGGGCCGCCGATCCCGAAGCCGGGCGGCAGAAATCCGAGCCGTGCAAGGCCTGCCACGGCGCCGACGGCAACGCGACGATTCCGGGCACGCCGTCGATCGCCGGACAACCCACGTACTTCACGCACTGGCAGCTGATCAAGTTTCGCGACGGCCGGCGGAAGGACTCCCAGATGACGCCGTTCGCCGTGAACCTCACCGACACCGACATGGCCGACCTGGCCGTCTACTACGCGGCGCAACGCCCACTGCCGCGCCCGGCCGTCACCGACCCGGCGAAAGTCGACGCCGGGCGTCAGCTCGCCGCGCAGCACCACTGTGTCTCGTGCCATCGACCCGGTCTCGTGGGCTTCGAGCAGATACCGCGGCTGGCCGGTCAGGATCTCGCCTTTCTCGTGAGGATCTTGCGGGGCTTCAAGGCGCAGACGGCGGGCGATCTCGACGGCACGATGACGACGGCGGTCCAGCCACTCAACGAGGCGGATATCGAGAGCCTGGCGCACTACATGGCGTCGCTGCCTCCGGTGCCCCCGGCGGCCCGCTGATTGGCCCTGCGGGGCGAAGCTCAATGGCTCTTCCCCCGGTCGGCCACACCGTGTATGCAGGGATGGGGAGGGAGCGTATGAAGACCGAGCACCCGAGTGTCTGCCCGCTCGATTGCCCTGATACCTGCAGCCTGACCGTCACCGTCGAGGACGAACGGATCGTCTCGATCAAGGGCTCGCGAGCGAACCCCTACACCGCGGGCGTGCTCTGTGCGAAGGTGCCGGAAGCGTATCCGGGCTTCGTCCACGGCGAAGGGCGCCTCACGACGCCGCTGCGCCGGACCGGCGCCAAGGGCGCGGGACGCTTCGAGCGCATTTCCTGGGCTCGAGCGCTCGACATCATCCATGAGCGCTTCACCGCTGTGATCGCCGCGCACGGTCCGCAGGCGATCCTGCCGTTGAACTACGCGGGCCCGCACGGCATGCTCGCCGGCGGCTCCATGGACCTGCGGTTCTTCCATCGGCTCGGCGCCAGCCTGCTCGATCGCCGTCCGCTCTGCGGCGGCATTCGCACGGAGGCGTGGGTCGGCACCTTCGGTCCGACACCGGGTGTCCGACCCGAGCAGGCCGAGCACTCGAAGCTGATCGTCGCCTGGGGCAGCAACGTGACGTGGTCGAACTTGCACATCGTGCCGATCATCAACCGCGCGCGGCGGGCGGGCGCCAAGCTCGTCATCGTGGACACGCGCCGCACGAAGATCGCCGAGCAGGCCGATCTGCACATTGCGCTCCGACCGGGGACGGACGTCATCCTCGCCTGGGCGATCGCCGCCGACCTCGAGCGCCAGGGCGGCCTCGATCGCGAGTTCATCGCGCGCCACGTGGACGGCTTCGAAGACTACATGGCGCTGGCGCGGCGCTACAGTCTGGCTGACGCGGCGCGGATCTGCGGCGTCGATGAGCGGCTCGTGCGCCAGTTCGCCGAGTGGTACCGGACGATCAACCCTGCGGTCATCACCGTCGGCAACGGGCTCGAGCGCAACAAGAACGGAGGTAGCGGCATCCGCGCGGTCTTCGCGCTGCCCGCGCTCGCCGGCAAGTTCGGGGTGCCGGGTGGCGGACTCATCAACGGCGCCGGGTTCGCGTTCCCGAAGACGCCGGCGCGGCTGGCGCGCCCGGACCTCGTGCCGGCCGGCACGCGCCTGATCAACATCATCGACGTCGGCCGCCACTTGAACGACCCGAGCATGGCGCCGCCGGTCAAGGCCCTCTTCATCTACAACCACAATCCGCTCGTGGTGCATCCCGAGCAGAACGTGCTGCGGCGGGGCCTCGAGCGCGAGGATCTCTTCGTGGTTGGGTCGGACGTGGTGATGACCGACAGCCTCGCCTACGCCGACGTGGTGCTGCCCGCCTGCAGCCACTTCGAGCACGCCGACCTCTTCGCGGCGTACGGCACCCACTGGCTGCAACGCGCCGACCGGGTGATCCCGCCGCAGGGCGAGGCCTTGCCCAACACCGAGATCTTCCGACGTCTGGCGGCGCGCTTTGGCTACGACGACCCTCTGTTTCGCGCCAGCGACGCCGAGCTGATGGACGACGCGCTGGACGGCGCCGATCCGCGTATGGGCGGCAAGCGGCCGAGCGCGATCCCGCTCGATCGCGCCACGCCGATGACCGTCGACGGCGGTGGCGAGGAAGCGATCCTGTTCAAGAACGTGTTTCCCAGGACGGCGTCGGGAAAAGTCGAGCTCGCGTCGCCGTACCTCGAAAAGAAATACGGCGCACGCCTGCCGAGCTGGCGGCCGGTCGCGTCGTCGTATCCGCTGATCTTGATCTCACCGGCTTCGGACCAGCGCATCACGTCGACCTTCGGCGGGCTGCACGTCGCCGACGGGCCGCCGCCGCTCGAGATGCACCCGGACGACGCGAAAGCGCGGAGCCTGCGCGACGGCATGCGGGTGCGGGTGTGGAACGACCTCGGCGAGGTCCGGCTCCCGCTCCTGGTCACCGACGTGATCCCCCGCGGCGTCGTCTGCACGCTCAAGGGCGCCTGGATGGCGACCAGCGACAACGGCCAGACCATCTCGGCGCTGTGCCCGGCCGACCACGCCGACATTTCCGAGGGCGCCTGCTACAACGACGCGCGCGTCGAGGTGGCCGCCCTCTGAGGACGAGACCATGACTCCACCCGTCGATCCCAACGCGGTCCTGATGACCGGCGAGAACTCCTTCATCCGCCTGAGCCACGACGGCGGCAAGACGCAGTCGGACCGCTTCAGTCACTGGCGCGTGCTGTGGTGTCCGTCCGGCGCCGGCCACGTGCTGTTCGCGCAGAGCGAGCTGACCTCGGGTCAGATGCGCATCTTCAGCGACAACGTCGCGGTGACGCGCTGGCTGCAGCGGACGATCGAGACGTTGCTGTTCCCCGCCTTTGCCGACACGAACATCCCGGTGATCACCGCCGAGTTCGATCGCGCCGGCGACCCGCGCTCCACGGCGGTGGAGACCGTGACCTCGGGTGCCGACCACATTCGTCTGACCTGGTACGACTGCCTCGAGCCCTTCGTGCTCAATGCGCCGCCCGGCTTCAACAACCGGCCGATCGGCGTGTTCAGCACGTTCTTTCCCGCGCGCTCCGCGCAGGTCGAGTGGAACGGCCGCTTCGCGACCGGCCAGCCGTGGGCGGAAACGCGCGGCGACCGCCAGGCCTCGAGCGCGTGCCTGGCGTGGTCGGAGACGTGGGTGAAGCCGCGCTGATCTGGTGGTGTGGCCACTCGGCGAAGTGCCGCCGACGGTCGCGCCGCGGTATCGAAAGCTGCGCGTAGACAGATTTCACGCGAGACGGCGTGAGTCGTCGACAATTACGTGCGAGCAGACGCTCGGCGGGCCGGTCATGCCTCGAGGCGTCATCCGGGTAGCGTTTCTCGAGACTCTCGATCTCGTCTAGATCGCCGCGTGTTGCGCCTCCCAGATGGGTCGAAAACGCTGGCGTAGAGTTTTCTCTACGCCTGCTCGACCTGGTTCG
>CAYVHH010000140.1:0-12457 GCA_964450175.1 uncultured bacterium
TGAACTTCCGGCTGGCGCGGCCCGCGGCGCTGGTCGACCTGAACCGGATCGCGTCGCTCGCCTACATCCGCGAGCAGAACGGCCAGATCCGCTTTGGCGCGATGACCCGGCAGCGGACGATCGAGTTCTCGCCGGTCGTGGCGCAGCGGGTGCCGCTCCTGAAAGAGGCCACGCGCTGGGTCGGTCACCTGCCGATTCGCACGCGCGGCACCATCGGCGGCTCGATCGCCCACGCCGATCCATCGGCCGAATACCCGGCGGTCCTGGCGGCGCTCGACGGCGAGGTGGTGGCGCGCGGCGCCAAGGGCGAACGGGTGATCCGCGCCGCGGACCTCTTCCAGACCTATCTCACGACCAACCTGGCGCCCGACGAGATCCTCACCGAGGTTCGGCTGCCTGCCATGCCGGCCGGCGCCGGCTATGCGCTCGAGGAATTCGCGCGACGCCATGGCGATTTTGCGATCGTCGGCATCGCGGCGATGGTCGTGCGCGAAGGGCCACGTTGTACGATGGCGCGTCTGGCCACCGCCGGGGCCGGGCCCGTGCCCGTCCGCCTGCGCGCCGCCGAGGAGATCCTGGAGCGCGAGGGGCTGGGCGAGGCGGCGATCGAGGCGGCGGCGCGGAAGGCCACCGAGCTCGTCGATCCCGACGCCGATATTCACGCCTCGGCGGACTATCGGCGCCACCTTGCTGGAGTGCTCACGAAGCGCGCCCTCACGAGGGCGATCGGAGTCGCGCGTGGCTGACACGGTGACGGTCCGCTTGAAGGTGAACGGGGTCGCCCACGAAGGGCGCTGCGAGCCGCGCAAGCTGCTGGTCGACTTCATCCGCGAGGATCTCGGGCTCACCGGGACGCACGTCGGGTGCGAGCACGGGATCTGCGGCGCGTGCACGATCATGTTCAACGGCGAGGCGGCGCGCTCGTGCATCATGCTCGCCGTCCAGGCCGACGGCGCCGAGCTGGCCACCGTCGAAGGGCTCATGCGCGACGGCAAGCTGCACCCGCTGCAGGAGGCCTTCCGCGACCACCACGGGCTGCAATGCGGCTTCTGCACGCCGGGCATGCTGATGACCGCGCTGGACCTCCTGCGCACGAACCCGTCGCCCAGCGATCGCGAGATCCGCGAGGGCATCTCGGCCGTCCTCTGCCGCTGCACGGGCTATCAGGGGATCGTCAACGCGGTCCGGGCCGCCGCGCCCATCCTCGCCTCCGGGCGCTAGGCGCGGAGAGAGCTCGTGGGCGTGAACCTGCCGCGGCTCGTCGGCGCCCGCGTGGCGCGGCGCGAGGATCCTCGTCTTCTGACCGGGCAGGGCAGCTACGTCGACGACCATCGCCCGCCGCGGATGCTCTACGCGGCCTTCCTCCGCTCGCCGCACGCCCACGCCCGCATCGCGCGGATCGACGCGTCGGCGGCGCTCGCTCTGCCCGGCGTCGCGGCGCTGCTGACCGGCGAGGACATCGCGCGCGCCGCCAAGCCGGTGCGCGCCGAATCCAAGACGCCGAGCGTCAAGACGACGAGCTTTCCGCCGCTCGCCCTCGGCAAGGTCCGCCACGTCGGTGAGGCCGTGGTGATGGTCGCCGCCGAGAGCCGCTACATCGCCGAGGACGCCGTCGAGCGCATCGTCGTCGAGTTCGAGCCGCTGCCGGTCGTGAGGAACACCGACGAGGCGCTCGATCCGGCGAGCCCGGTGCTCCACGAGGACGCCGGGACGAACTTGCTCGTCAGCCGCGAGTTCGCCCGGGGTGACGTCGACGGCGCCCTGGCCGGCGCGGCGCTCGTCGTGCGCGAGCGGTTTCGCTTCCACCGGCACACGCCGGTCTGCATGGAGAACCGCGGCTGCCTCGCGGACTACACGACCGGGAGCGAAACGCTCACCCTGCGGTCGTCCGCGCAGTGCCCCGGGCTCGTGCGCGACATCCTGACCGACCTGCTGAGCATGCCGGAGCACCAGATCCGCGTGATCGCGAACGACGTCGGCGGCGGCTTCGGCGCCAAGGCCTCGCTCTACCCCGAGGAGATCGCCACGTGCGTGATGGCGCGCCGGCTCGGGCGCCCGGTGAAGTGGATCGGCGATCGTCGTGAGGACCTGCTCTCGACCACGCACGCCTGGGACGAGATCGTGGACGCCGAGCTCGGCCTGAACGCGGACGGCACCATCGTCGGGCTTCGGGCGCAGGTCACCGCCGACGTCGGCGCCTACTCGATCTATCCGTGGACCGCCGCCATCGAGCCGGTGCAGACGATCAGCTTCCTGCCCGGTCCCTACAGGGTCCCGACCTATCGAGGGCGGGCGCGAGGCGTGGCGACCTGCAAGGCGCCGCTCGGACCCTACCGCGGCGTCGGTCGGCCGCCCGCCGTGTTCGTGATCGAAGGCCTCATGGATCGAGCCGCGCGCCGGCTCGGGATCGATCCGACCGAGATCCGGCTCCGCAACTTCATCCGCGACGAGGACTTTCCGTACAAGTCTCCGTCGGGGATCGTGTGGGACCGGTCGAGCTTCACCGGCTCGCTCCTGAAGGCGCGCGAGGCCCTCGACTACGAGGCCGCCCGCGACGAGCAAGCGCGAGCCCGCCGCGAGGGGCGCTGGCTCGGGATCGGGGTCGCGTCGTATGTCGAGCTCACCGGCATCGGCTCGGCGATCCCGGTGTCGCCCGGCATGCCCGTCTCGACCGGGACCGAGGCGGCGACGATCCGCTTCGATCCCGCGGGGAAGGTCACCGCGGTGTTCGGCGTCGCGTCGCACGGCCAGGGTCTCGAGACGACCCTGGCGCAGATCGTGGCGGACGAGGTCGGCGTGCCGATCGAGGACGTCCGCGTGCTCCACGGCGATACGGAGGTCTCGCCCTACGGGACCGGCACCTACGCGAGCCGCAGCCTCGTCCTGGCCGGCGGCGCCGCCATCCTGGCCGGCCGAGCGATCCGCGAGAAGATGCTGCTGATCGCCGGCCATCTGCTGGAAGCCGACCCGGCCGACGTCACCGTCGTCGAGGGCCGATACGCCGTGCGCGGGATGCCCGACCGGAGCGTGGCGGTCCGGCAGATCGCGCGCGCGGCCTACTCGGGTGCGCGCCAGCTCCCGAAGGGGCTCGAGCCGGGCCTGGAGGCGACCAAGTTCTACGACCCGTACTACGGCACCGCCTCGAACGCGACGCACCTGGCGATGGTCGAGGTGGATCGCGCCACGTGCGAGGTGAAGACACTGCGCTACGTCGTCGTCGAGGACTGCGGCCGCATGGTGAACCCGCTCATCGTGGACGGCCAGGTGCATGGAGGCGTCGCGCAGGGCATCGGCGCTGCGCTCCTGGAGGAGATCGTCTACGACGACCATGGTCAGCTCCTCAGCGGCACCCTGATGGACTACGTCGTGCCCTCGGCGTGCGAGATCCCGATGATGGAAGTGCACCATCTGGAGACGCCGTCGCCGGTCACGCTCGGGGGATTCCGCGGCATGGGCGAGGGCGGGACCATCGGCGCCCCCGCGGCCATGGCCAACGCGATCGCCGATGCGCTGGCGCCGCTGGGGATCGAGGTCGCCGAGCTCCCGGCGAGTCCCGATCGGCTCTTCCGGCTCATCGGGAGCTCACAGGGAGTGGCGCGATGAATCTCGGGCCCGGCGGGAAGGTCGCGCTCGTCACCGGCGGCGCGCGCGACGTCGGTCGCGAGATCTCCTTGACCTTGGCGCGCGAAGGCGCCGCCGTCGCCGTCAATTACATGCACTCGAAGGCCGACGCCGACTCCGTGGTCGCGGAGATCGCGACGCTGGGCGGTCGCGCGGCGGCCTATCAGGCCGACGTGGCCGACTATGCCGCGGTGGGGCGGATGATCGACCGCGTCGTCGCCGAGCTGGGCCGGCTCGACGTCGTCGTCAACAACGCGGGCTACGTCGAGGCGAAGCTGTTTCTCGAGACGAAGCCCGAAGAGTGGAAGCGCCAGGTGGACGTCGACCTCTACGGCGTGTTCAACGTCTGCCACGCGGCCGCGCCGAAGCTGGCGGCCCAGAAGGGCGGCCGCATCATCAGCATCGTCGGCGATTCGGCGCGCGTGGGCCAGCCGCGTCTGGGCGTGTCGGCCGGCGCGCGGGGCGCGGTGCTGTCTCTCACGCGGACACTCGCGAAGGAGCTCGGCCGGCAGAACATCACCGTGAACTCGCTCGCGCTCGGCTGGATCGAGACCTCGCACTCGGACCAGGAGTGGATCGCGAAGAACCGCGAGCGGATCCTCGCGTTCTACCCGATCCGCCGCCTCGGCAAGCCCGCGGACGTCGCACCGCTCGTGGCCTTTCTGGCCTCGGACCTCGCCGGCTGGGTCACCGGGCAGACCATCAGCGTAAGCGGCGGCTACTCCACCGTCTGATGCGCGTCCGGGGGGAGGCGAGAGGGGGGCGGAGGGTGTACGCGTTCCGTGCACCCGGCGCCCCCTTCTCCCAATAGATGCCGGTCGTCGACTTCCACATCCACTGCTACGACCGACCGCTGCGCGCGCCGGAATCGTTCGTCGCGTTCATGGACCGCGAGGTCGCGAAGACGTACGGCTCGTTCGAGCGCTTCCTCGAGCGGTACGCAAGTTCCGAGAGCTACCTGAGCGTGCTCGACGACGCCGGCGCCGACTATGGCGTGATCCTCGCGGAGCTGGCGCCGATCACCTCGGCGATCGCCAGCAACGAGACCGTCGAGGCGCTCTGCAAGGGACAGCCGCGGCTCATCCCGTTCGCGAGCCTCAACCCGTACCTGATCGAGAACCCGGCGCGCGAGCTCGAGCGGCTGGTGCGCGATCGCGGGTTCCGCGGCCTCAAGCTCTATCCGACGTACAGCTATTTCTATCCGAACGATCCCAAGCTCTATCCGGTCTACGCCAAGGCGCAGGAGCTCGGCATCCCCGTGAAATGGCATACCGGGACCTCGGTGTTCCCGGCGTCGCGGCTCAAGTACGGCGATCCGGTCTACATCGACGACGTCGCGGTGGACTTCCCGGATCTGGTCGCGATCATCACGCACAGCGGACGGCCGATCTGGTACGAGACCGCGTACACGCTCGCGCGGCTGCGGCCCAACGTCTACATGGAGATCGCCGGACTGCCGCCCAGGCGGCTGCTGAGCTACTTTCCCGATCTGGAGCGCGTGAGCGACAAGGTGCTCTTCGGCTCCGACTGGCCGAGCGTGCCGACGATGAAGGGGAACATCGACTCGATCCGCGCGCTGCCGCTCTCCGAGCGCGCGAAGACGCAGATCCTCGGCGGCAACGCCGCGCGCCTGCTCAAGCTCGCCTAGCCGTGCTCATCGACTGCCACGTGCATCTCTTGCCCCGCCGGCGGCTGGCGGGGCTCATGAAGTGGATGCACGGCTTCTACCCGGAGCACCCGATTCCGCGCACCGTGACGCTCGAGCAGTGCATCGCCTACTACGACACGATTCCGGTCGACTACATCTTCAATCTCGTCTATCCGATTCGCGACGACGAGACCGACGCGGTGAACCGATTCAACTTCGAGCTGCACCAGCGCTACCCGTGGATCATCCCCTTCGGCGGGCTCAACGCCGCCGACCCCGACAAGGGCGCGATCGTCGAGCGCTGCCTGGGCGAGTACGGGTTCCTCGGCTTCAAGTTCCACCCGTTCATCCAGTCGTTCGATCCGCTGGATCCGCGGATGATGCCGGCCTACGAGCGGCTCGCCCGCTGGCGGCGGCCGGTCGTCTTCCACACGGGCTACGAAGAGTTCTACGGCCTCAGCCTGCCGCCGGAGACGATGGAAGAAATCGCGCGGTTGTTTCCGACCCTACCGGTCGTCTTCGCCCATTCGCTCTTCCCGCGCTTCGACGACGCCTGGCGGATCGTCGAGCGCTACGACAACGTGTGGCTCGAGATGACCAACGTCTTCTCGAGCTTCTGGGATCGGCGCTACGTCCTCAAGGAGTACGACACCGAGAAGCGGCTGCTCCTCGAGGGGATCGGGCCCCACAGCGCGCGGATCATGTTCGGCACCGATCATCCGGCCGGCTCCGGCACGCTCCAGGAGATTTATCGAACGCTGGATCGAGTCGGGCTCGGCGAATCGGTGCGCGAGCGCCTGGTCGGCGGCACCGCGGAACGCTTCGTCAGGACCTTCTGGCCCGACTTCGACTCGCGCCACGCCAAGAAGGCGTGAGGCTACGCGGGCCCGAAGCCGACCGACGTCGTCAGGTCCTTCGCGATGAGCGGACGAAACCGGACGGGCAGGCCGATGGCGAGCTGGTCGAGCGGGATGTCGACGATCCGGCCGAGGATGGAGACGCCCTCCTTCAGCCGCACGACCGCGACCGCGTAGGGCACGTCGGCCGCGTGCGCCCGGGGCGCCACCCGGATCACCGTGAAGCTCGCGATCGACCCGTCACCCGCGAGCGTCACCGGCTGCCACTGATGCGCGTGGCAGCTCGGGCACAGCTCCCTGGGGGGCATCGCGAGCTCCCCGCACGCGCCGCAGCGGATGGCGGTGAGCTGGCCCCCGCGCGCCTTCTCGAAGAAGGCGCGCGCGGTCATGGTCGGCTCAGTCACGACCGAAGAGGCTCACCAGGACGGTCGCGGTGTTGCCGCCGAGGGTGTGGGTGAGGCCTTTGCGCGCGCCCTCGACCTGGCGCGGCCCGGCCTCGCCGCGGAGCTGAGTGACGATCTCCGCCACCTGTGCGGCGCCGGTCGCGCCGATCGGATGACCTTTGGCCTTCAACCCTCCAGACGGGTTCACCGGAATCTCGCCGCCGAGACCCGTGAGTCCCTTCTCGGCCGCGCGGCCTCCGGCACCCGCCTCGAAGAGGCCGAGCCCTTCCGTGGCGACGATCTCGGCGATCGTGAAGCAGTCGTGCAGCTCGACGACATCCACGTCGGACGGGCCGATCCCGGCCTGTCGGTACGCCGCAGCTGCGGCGCGCTCGGTGGCCGGCACGCGCGAGAGATCGCGCTTGTCCCCGAGCAGCATCCAGTCCGACGCCGCCGCCGAGCCGAGCACCCACACGGGCTTGCGATGCTTGCGGGCCACCTCCTCGGAGGCGAGGACCACCGCCGCGCCGCCGTCGGAGAACGGGCAGCAATCGTAGAGCTTGAGCGGGTCGGCGACGTAGGCCGATTTCAGGACCTGTTCGATCGTGATCGGCTTCTGGAACTGCGCTTTCGGGTTCAGCGCGCCGTGCCGGTGGTTCTTCACGGCGACCGCCGCCATCTGGGCCTCGGTCGTGCCGTATTTTTGCATATGAGCGCGGGCGATCAGGGCGAAGACGCCGGGGAAGGTCAGGCCGAGCGGCTGCTCCCACACCGCGTCGGACGCGTACGCGAAATACTCGGTCGACTCGGCCGTGGAGACGTTGAGCACGCGCTCGGCACCGCCGACCAGGATGACGTCCGAGACCCCCGCGGCGATCTCCATCACGGCGTGACGGAACGCGGCATGCGAGCTCGCGCACGCGGTCTCGAATCGGGTCGTCGGCACCGTGGGGATACCCAGGACGGAGGCGGCTTGCGGCCCGGTGTGGAGCTGGTGCTCGGTCTCGCCGCCGACCACGTTGCCGTAGTAGAGCGCCTGGACGGCGCTCGCGGGCACGCCGGCGTCCGTTAGCGCGTCGCGCGCGGCCTCGGCGAACAGCTCGGCCGAGGTGCGGTCGTGCAGCCCGAATTTCGTCACTCCCACCCCGATCACGGCGACCCGGCGCATGAGCGTCCTCCTGCTCGCATGCTAGCATTAAAAGTCGCGACGCCGGCGCCGCCCGCGGCGGTCGGCCGTCCCGCCGTCGCTGCGACGAGCGGCTCGACCAATTCTTCTTGCCGTGACGACCGTTCCCCGGGTTCAATGGTCGTAGGTGCTGAGGCGGGTTAACCTCGCGTGCTGAGTGAAGAAGCGCTCATCCTCGCCGCCGTCGCGGGCGCGTGCGCGCTGCTCGTGCTCGGTGTCCTCGAGCTGGTGTGGCCGACCCGGCCGCGTCACGCGCGCCGGTCCGGCGCCGAGCCGACGCCGGCGCGCCCGTCCATGCCGGTCACGCCACCGCGTCCGGCGCAGAGCATCCTTCCGAGACGGCTGATCGACTCACCGTCGGCCGGACGCCCGGCCGGATTCGTCTTCCCGCCGCCGGCCGACTATGTCCCGCCCCCGTTGCCGCGCGAAGAGATCCGTCCGCTTCGACCGGTCGGACGCGTCGTTCCCGAACGCACCCGGGAGCCCGAGCCGCCCGAACCGATCGACGAGCCCCTCGCGCCACCGGAGCCTGCCTACATCGCGCCGCCGGCCGCGGAGGTCGAGCCCGAGCCGCCGCCGGTCGAGCCGGCGCCGCAGGAGCTCGAGGATCGACCACGATTCGAGCCGGAGCCATCACGCGGCGAACCGGAACCGCCGGTCGAACGGGAGTCGCCACGGCATGAGCCCGGGCCGCCGCGCTTCGAGCGCGAGTCGCCGCCGGTCGAGCCTGAGCCACCGCGGCGGGAACCCGGGCCGGCGCCGCTCGAGCCGGACCCGAGGCCATACGAGCCCGAGCAGCGCGTGGTCGACCGCGTGCCGCCCACGGTCGAGGCCGAGCCGGAGCCGGTGGAGCCGGCGCCACCGGTCGTCGATCCCCAGCCGCAGCCGATCGCGCACGTCCCGCCGTCATTCGCGCCTGTCACTCCGCCGCACGAGCCCGTCGAGCCGCCGCAGCCCGTGCCACCCCTCGAGCCGCCGAGGCGTCGACGGCGGAGCAAGATCTCGCCGCACGCCCGACCCCATCGGGTGCTGCGTCCGGCGACCGACGTGGAGCCACCGTCGAGCAGCGTCGCGCCGCCGGCTCCGATCGAGCCGTCCACGAGGACCACGCTGCCGCCTGCAGGCGCCGCACCGAGCGGCGAGACGAAGCTCGGTCGAGACACCCCGCTGGTCGAGCGGTGTTTCGCGCTCTATCAGGAGAAGCGGTTCGACGAAGTCCTGTCGATCGGCGAGCCGGCGCTGGCCGAGATCCGGCGCCAGCCTGTCGCGGGCCCTTCACGCGAGACCGCGGCGCTCTGGTCGGTCGTCGGGCTGGCGAAGCAAGCGCTCGGCGACGACGACGGCGCGCATGCGGCGCTCGAATCATCGATCGACACGGCCGGGGAGCCCGAGCGATCGACCTATCGCCGGCATCTTGCCACGCTCGCGCTCGAGGCCGCCCAGGCCCGGCTCGCGCGCGCGGGAAGCCGCGACGCGAGCGAGCGGATGGCGCTGATCCGTACGGCCATCGCATGGACGGAGCGCGGGCTCGCGGTCGTGCCGGCCGATACGGCGTTGACGGACGCGCGGGAGGCCTCGCACGAGGCGCTCTGGCAGGCCTATGAGCAGGCCGCCACGGCGCTGCTGCAGCGACAGGAGTTCCCGGGGGCGCGCCAGATCCTCCACGAGGCGCTAGACGATCCCCGGCTGCCCGCGGCGCGCGCGGCCGGGTTTCGCGGCCTGATCTCCGGCACGTTCGGCGGTGAGATCGGTCAGCTCACCGCGCAGGCGATCCTCTGCATGCAGGAGAGCCGCGAGTCCGAAGCGGTGGGGGCGCTCCAGCGGGCCGAGGAGCTGCTCCGGACGATTCCCACCGACGCGCTTCCACCGACGCGCCGCGACGAGGTCGATCAGCGACTCTGGTGGGGCTACGCGGAGCTCGGGAGCCGACGCCTCGACGCGGGCGACTACGAGGAGGCGCTCGACCCGTTGATCCACGCGCTCCGCTTCACGTCGATCGGCCCGGAGCGTCAGGCCGAGACGCGCGCGGCGGTCGTCCGCGCGCTCGAGGGCATCGCCGCGGTGCGCGCGCTGTCCATCCGTCGTCTCGCGGAAGCCGGAAGCCGCGACGAGGCGATCGTCGCCGCCGGCGACCTCCACGGGCTCGTGAAGCGCGGTCTGGAGCTGGGCCTTTCCGAGGACGACCTGGTGGCGGCCTTCGCGCGAGTGCGCCGCCTGTGTGAAGAGCTCGGGATGGATACGCGGGCCTGAGCCCGCGCGGCGTCAGGGCTCGACGCTTTTCCTTCGGATCTCCTCGAGCAAGGTCTCCGGCACGTTGAAGAACGCCGTGACGACGGTCGGGTCGAAATGCTTGCCCGAGCAGCGCTTGATCTCGGCCTTGGCGACGTCGAAGGGCTGGGCCTTCGAGTACGGGCGGTCGAAGGTGATCGCGTCGAAGGCGTCGACCACCATGAAGATCCTGGCCCCCAGCGGAATCTCCTCGCCCTTGAGGCCTCGCGGATAGCCGCTGCCGTCCCACTTCTCGTGGTGCGAGTAGACGATCGGCACGGCGCCCCGGAGGAAGGGAATCTTCTCGATCAGCTGCTTGCCGATCTCCGGGTGGCGCCGCATGATCTTCCACTCCTCTTCGGTCAGCGGGCCGGGCTTCAGCAAGATGCCGTCGGGGATCCCGATCTTGCCGATGTCGTGGAGCAGCACGCCGTGGGCGAGGGCCGGGAGATCCGGCTCCGGTACGCCGTACACGCGCGCGGTCGCCAGCGCGTAGCCGTGGACGCGGCGCGAGTGTGATTCGGTGCCGACGTCGCGGGTGTCGAGGGCGGAGCCGAGCGCCTCGAGGGTGGTCCGGTAGGCGTCCTGCAGCTCCCGGTTGAGCTGCGCCAGCCCGCGCGTGGCCTCTTCGACTCGCCGCTCGAGGAGCTCCTGGTAGTGACGGTGCTCGAGCAAGAGCTGGCGGCGCTCGAGCGCGCGGTCGGCGGCGATGAGGAGCTCGTCCACGTTCACCGGCTTCATGATGAAGTCGTAGGCACCGAGCTTGAGGCTCTCGATGGCGGTCTTCACGTCGGCGGCGCCGGTGAGCACGATGACGGCGGAGTCCTGGTCGACCTCGCGCACCTGCTGGAGCAGCTCGATGCCGCCCATGTTCGGCATCTTCAGATCGGTGACGGTCAGCGGCGGGCGCGCGGCCTTGAACATCGCCACGCCCTCGCGGCCGTCCGAGGCCAGCCGGCAGTTGTAGCCGGCGGTCAGGAAGATCTGGTGCAGGACCTCGCGGACCTGCTTGTCGTCGTCGACGATCAGGATGTCGCGGGTGATCTCCACGTCACGTCACTCGCTGCGGCGACGGGGTGGCCGCCACCTGGTTCTTGCCGGCCCTCTTGGCCGTGTACAGCGCTTCGTCGGCGGAGCGGAAGAGATCCTCGGCCGTCCCCGCCTCGTCGTCGGGCAGGCTGGCCACCCCGAAGCTGGCCGTGATCACCTTGCCGTGCGAGAAGGGATACTTGGCCACCACCTCGCGGATGCGGTCGGCGTAGAGCCGGGCGCCGGCCTTCGAGGTCTCCACCAGGAGGACGGCGAACTCGTCGCCGCCGTAGCGCGAGACCACGTTGATGCCGCGCGAGTGCTTCATGAGGATCTGCGCCACCTCGCGCAGCGTGTCGTCGCCCACCGTGTGGCCGTACTCGTCGTTGACGGCCTTGAAGCCGTCGAGGTCGAGCAGCACCACCGACACCGGGTGGTTGAAGCGCCGGTAGCGCGAGAGCTCCTCCTCCAGGCGGAGCGAGAAGAACCGGCGGTTGTAGAGGCCGGTCACCTCGTCCTTGAACGACGTCTCCTTGAGCCGCGCGTTGGTGGACTCCAGCTCCTTGTAGGCGGCGTCGAGGCGCGTGGCGTACGTGTTGATCTCCAGCGCCTGCTGCTCGATGGTGGCCAGCATCTTGTTGAACGAGGTCATCAGCGTGCCGACCTCGTCGCGCCGCCGCTCGGTGCCCGGCAGCGTGATGTCGCGGGCCATGAGCGAGGCGATGCGCGCCATCGTCCGGCCGATGTCCCAGATGATGTAGCCGCCGACCAGCATGCCGATGACCGTGAAGAACACCAGCAGCCGCAGGCCGCCGAAGCCGCCCGCCTGCGCGGACGTCTGAAGCGGCATCATGAGGACGAGGACGACGAAGGCCAGCACCAGAACCGGAACCACCGAGGCCAGGGTCAGCGCTACCAGGATCCGCTTCTTGATTCTCAGGCCCGCGTTGGCCACCTCGGGCGTGCTCTCGGGGGGCATGACGGTCATTATTCTAGTTGCCGCTCGGACGTGTCAATGTAAGAATTCTGCGAACTTGCGCTGCCTTCCAGCAATTTCGCCCAGTCCTGTCGCCACTTTGTAGCCGCCCGTCAAATTTCGAGTAGCGTCGCTCCTTGCCGGGTCGGCGCTTGGGTCATGTCGGCGCGCGCCTGCTCCTCGGCGATGTCCGTCTTTACCGGAGCCTTATCGCGAGGCCGCCCCAGAAGCCTTGAGGGCCTCGAGCACCTCGTCGGCACTGAGCATGTCCAGTTGACTCTCCATGATCTTGACGTACTTCACCGTGCCCGTCTTGTCGATGATGAAGTAAGCGCGCTTGGCATAGCGATAAACGGGACTCTGCTCATCCGTCTCCAGCGCTCCGTACCTCGCGAGCATACGGCGGAAGGGGAAATCAGACAGGAGGATCTGTTTGCCACCGGTCTTGTTCTCCCTTTGCCATGCAGCCAGCGAGCGGATGGGGTCTGT
>CAYVHH010000141.1:0-10573 GCA_964450175.1 uncultured bacterium
TGGGGGGCGGGGTCGACGAGACCTGTTCCCTCAAGAGAAATTCGGACGCAGAGCGCCCAGATGGAGCCCAGCCGCATCGGGGCAGCGCACGCGCGCCGCGTGGTCGCGCGACCCCGCCCACCGGTCCGTCCTGCCCTGACCCACGCCCGGCGCCGAGCGGTCAGGAAGGACCGATGCGCCCGACCATGGGAAGCTTGAGCGCCGGCGGCTTGACCTCGACGCCGAAGTTGAGCGTGAGCAGATTGACCTCGATGCCCTCTTCCCAGCCGACGGCGAGCCCCGTGAGCCCGAAGAGCGAGAGCTGCACGCCGGTGCCGCTCGGCGTCGTATCGGCGATCGAGCCCGGCAGGAAGTCCTTGCCGATCGCGGTCGACGGCAGCTTGAGCCGAAGCTCCGGCACGCTCCGTCCAACCCAGGCGGTGAACGTGTTGCTGTTCGGCCCGGGCCACGTGCGATAGCTCGTCGGATACGGATAGGACGCCACGGCCGCTTCCACCCGCGCGATCAGTGGATCGGCGGCCTCGCCCCGCACGTCGACGAGAAGCTCGGGTCGATCCCCGAACCAGTAGTTGTCGGCGCCGCTCCGGTTGATCCGGATCGCCGGCGCGCCGCTGCCGACACCCCAGCCGATCACCTCGTAGCGCGTGTAGGACTGGCCATCCCGCGGCTTGATCGAGATCCAGGTGTGCACCGCCAAGAAGCCGCGCCAACCGACCGTGCGCGCGGCGTACACCTGGATCACCGCGTCCCGCGTGCTCTCGGGATCGGGGGCCTGCCCCGATGACCCACGCTCGAGCTCCCAGAAATTCGACCGCGCGCGCTCGAGCAGGCTGCAGCCGGCCAGCGCGACCAGGAGCGCGAGCGCCAGGATGAGCCTCACCGAGACCGTGCCTGCGCGGCGTCCCGGCCGACCGGATTGTCGAGCAGGTAGATCACCCGCCGAGCTCCTTTCGGACGATCGCCGCCCCCTCGACGAGCGCCGCGAGCTTGTGCTTCACCACCCAGCGCGGCGTCTCCCAGAATCCGCAATCGGGATTGAGCCAGAGCTTGTCGGGCGCCACGTGCTCGAGCGCCTCACGAATGCGCTCCGCCACGTCGGCCGCCGACTCGGCCTTGAACGCCTTCACGTCGATGACGCCCGCGCCGAGCTCCTTGTCGCTGGGGAACTCCTTCCAGAAGCGCAGATCGGCCATGCCCCGGTTGGCGAACTCGAGCACGATCTGCGAGGCGCGCAGATCGCACAGGAGCGGATAGAGGTTACGGAAGTCGCGCACGGCCGAGAACGGCCGCCCGTAGAGGTTGCCGAAGCAGACGTGCACGGCGATCTTCGCCTCGATCCCCTCGACCGCCCGGTTCACGCCCTGGTCGAAGCGCGGCGGCGCGCCGGAGTACATGCCGCTGTGCGGCTCGTCGATCTGGATGAAATCGGCCCCGGCGTCGACGAGCGCTCGACACTCGGCGTTGACGATCCCGACGAGGTCGGCCAGCAGGGTGTCCTTGTCGCGGTAGCTGCCGCCGAGCTTGAGCGGGACGAGCAGGGTGTACGGTCCCGGCACCGTGGCCTTGATGCGTTTGGACGTCAGCGAGCGCGCCAGCTTGAACTCCTCGACGATGCCGAGCCCTTCCGGGGCGCCGATGCGGTCGACCACCTCGAACGGCGTGTTCGTGTCCCACAGGGGCTGGCCGAGCCGCCGCGCGGCCGGCAAGGTCCGGATGCCGGTGAAGCGATCGTAGAAGCCGATGATGAAGCGCACGCGCATCATTTCACCCGTGCTGACGACGTCGACGCCGGCGCGCTCCTGGTCGGAGAGCGCCACCTGGGTCGCGTCTTCCATCAGCTCGCGCACGTCGGTCGCGCCCAGGCGCCCGGCCTCCATCGCCTCCCGCGCGAGCCACACCCACCCGGGCAGCCCATGACTCCCCACGACCGACGTCGGCAACAGCATCATCCGACTCCTTTCTCTCCGCTCGCGGCGCGGCCCAGATAGGCTTCGATCACGCGCGGATCGCGGAGCACCGCGTCCGGCGGCCCGCTGGCGATTCGCTGGCCGAAGTCGAGCACGGTCACGGTGTCGGCCAGATCGCCGACCAGCTCCATGTCGTGCTCGACCCATAACATGGTCATCCCGAGCTCGTGCTTGATCCTCAAGAGGAACCGGGCGAGGTTCTCCTTCTCCTCGCGGTTCATGCCGGTCGACGGCTCGTCGAGCAGCAAGAGCGTCGGCTCCATCGCGAGCGCCCGCCCGATCGCGACGATCTTCTGCACGCCGAACGGCAGGCTCGCGACCAGCTCCTTGCGCGCGCGCTCGAGCTCGAGGAACTCGATGATCTCCTCGACGCGCCGCCGGTGCGCCGTCTCCTCGCGCCGCGAGCGCCCCCAGAAGAGGCCGCCGGCGAGCACGCCGGCCCGCATGTGGCGGTGCCGGCCGAGCAGGATGTTGTCGAGCACGGTCATGCCGCGAAAGAGCTCGACGAATTGAAACGTCCGCGCGATGCCGTGCGCGGCGATCTGGTAAGGGGGCAGGCCGTGGATCGCCGCCTCGCCGAATACAATCCTCCCCGACGTCGGCGCGTAGAATCCACCCACGCAGTTCAGCAGGCACGTCTTGCCCGCGCCGTTCGGTCCAACCAGGGCGGCCAGCGCGCCGGCCTCGATCGACATGCTGACGGCCGTCAGCGCGCGCAGCCCGTCGAAATCGAGCGTGACGTCGTCGACGCTCAGAACCACCGGCGGCGCCTCTGGTATTGCTTCACGTCGGTGTAGCGCTTGCGGCCGGCGCGATGCGCCAGACCCAGGTAGAACTCGCGGACGTCCTCGTGCGCGAGCAGGCGCTCGACCGTGCCGTCGTAGACGATGCGGCCGTGCTCCATGACGTAGCCGGAGTTGGCGACCGCGAGAACGGCACCGGCATTCTGCTCGACGAGCAGCACGGCCAGTCCCAGCTCGTCACGGAGCCGCGCGACCAGGGTCATGAGCGCCTCCACGACTAGCGGCGCCAGCCCGAGCGACAGCTCGTCGACGAGCAGCACGCGCGGCCGGCAGAGCAGCGCGGTCGCCAGGGCCAGCATCTGACGCTCGCCGCCCGAGAGATAGCCGGCGAGCTGGCGGCGCCGCCCGGCCAGCACCGGGAAGTAGTGGAAAACCTGCTCGAGCGTCACCGGCGGCCGCTCCGCGTCGCGATCGGCCCGCGAGCCCGGCACCAGCGCCCGAAGATTCTCCTGGACCGTCAGGGTCTCGAACACCTTGTCGCGCTCCGGGACCAGCACGAGACCTCGGCGCGCCAGCTCGTGGGGCGCGCGGCCGGTGACGGCCGTGCCCTGGAACACGACACGGCCCCCGACGATCTGCGCGTCGTCGGCGCCGAGAAAGCCCGAGATCGCCCGCAGCGTGGTCGTCTTGCCGGCGCCGTTGGTACCGAGCAGCGCGACGATCGAGCCCGACGGCACCCGAAGCGACACGCCCTGGATCGCCGTCGCGACGTGGTGGTACACGACCTCGAGGTTCTCCAGCTCGAGGACCGGGATCACGAGGTGGGCCGGAGCGGCCGGTAGCGCAGCGGCCAGAGAGTCACCCAGTTGCGGGCGCGCCGCCAGATCCCGACGAGCCCCTGTGGCTCGAAGACCAGGAACCCCGCCATCAGGAGACCGAAGGCGCCGAATTTCAGCGGGAACAGGTAGTACTCGGCGCCGCCGGGCACGCGGAGCGCCGCGACCCCGGCGTCGATCCCGTACGGCAGCAAGGTCACGAACGCCGCGCCCAGCACGGCGCCCAGCGCCGAGCCCAGACCGCCGATGATGATCATCGCGATGTACTCGATCGCCAGAAAAAAATCGAACGCCTCGACCGACACGAATGCGCGCTGGTAGGCGAAGAGCGCGCCGGCCACCGACGTGAGCGCGCTCGACCACACGAAGGCGAGCACCTTGTAGCGCGCGACGTCGATCCCGACGGACTCGGCGGCGATCTCGCGATCGCGGATCGCCATCCAGGCACGCCCGGTGCGCGAGCGCTGGAGATTCACCGACAGGATCAGGACGAGGCCGGCGATCGCCGTCAGTGCGTAGTACCAGGCCGTCGTGCCCTTCAGCACCCAGGCGCCGAGTCGCGGCGGCGGAATCGACACGCCCGTGTTGGCGCCCCAGTGGTTCTGGAACTCGCCGCAGGCGTAGAGCACCACGTGATGGAGCGCGAGCGTCCCGAGCGCCAGGTAGAGGCCCTTGAGCCTGAGCGCCGGAATACCGACGATCACGCCGAGCGCCGCGCCCACCAGCGCCGCGGCGGGCAGCGCCAGCAGCGGGGACGGCATGCGGTTCTCGACGAGGATCGCCGTCGTGAAAGCGCCGGCGGCGATGAAGCCGGCGTGACCGAGCGAGATCTGGCCCGCGAGGCCGGTCAGGAGGTTGAGCGCGAGCGCGCCGACCGCGGCCAGCGCCGTCTGCGTGACGAGATCGAGCGCGAAGGACGACACGAAGCGCGGCAGCACGAGCAGGGCGAGGGCCAGCAGGCCGAGCGCCACCCGCCGCAGGCGCGTGTCGACCAGCGCCAGGTCGCTCGCGTACGAGGTCTTGAAATAGCCGCCGCCGAACGCCATCTACTCGATCACCTCGTCGGCGCGGAGGAGGTTGACGAGCTCCGTCGCCAGCTCGCCGAGCCGCGCCGCTCGTCCCTCGGCGTAGCGATACTCGATGACAATGCTCGCGCCGGGTACCCAGCCCAGCTCGCGTAAACCGCGCTCGAACGGCTCGCGCTGCACCGAGGGAGATTCCGTCGAGCTCCCAGGGCTGAGAATGCCGACCAGAGACACTTTGGCCGCCGGCTGCGCCGCCGAGTGCACGGGACACGCCATCGCGGCCGCGACGAGCACCGGGCCGGCAAGCGAGCGCCTCACACGCGCTCCAGCTCTTCCCTCGTGCCGAAGAGCCCCCACGGGCGCACGAGCAGCATCGCGAGCAAGCAGAGGAACGGCGAGACGTCGGCCAGCAGCGGGTCGCCGTAGCGGACGGACAGCACCTCGACCGCGGCAACGAGCAGCGCGCCGGGAATCACGCCGGCGAGGCTGTCGAGCCCGCCGACCAGCGCGACCGCGAATGCCTTCAGGCCCAGCACGCCGAGCGAGGGATCGAGGCGTACGTTGTTCGCGTAGAGAATGCCCGCGAGCGCGCCCGCGAACCCGGCGAGCGCCCACGAGAGCGCGAAGAGCAGCTGGAAGTTGATCCCGCGCTGCGCGGCCAGCAGCGCTTTCTCGCCGGCCGCGCGCATCTGGATGCCGAGCGGCGAGAGCCGGAGAAAGGCGAAGAGGCCGAGGAAGAGCGCGGCCGCGACCCCGACCGTGAGCAGGTCGAAGGTCGAGACGACGGCGCCGCCCGGCAGCCGGCGCGGGGGATTCGTGAGGCCGAGCAGCGGCAGCGGGTGACGGATGCGATCGGTGTAGACGAGCACGATGGCGGCGCGCAGCAAGATGCCGAGCGTGACCGTGACGAGGACCGCCGCGAAGATCGGGTGGCCCGCCATCGGTCGCATCAGGAGCCGATAGATGAAAAAGCCGGCGAGCGCCGAGAGCAGCGCCGCGGTCACCATCGACAGCGCGGGCTGCCCGGGCACCGCCGCGGCCACCAGGAACAGGCAGTAGCCGCCGAGCGTCATCATGTCGCCCTGGGCCAGATTCAGCACGCGCGTCGCCCGGTAGACGAGCACGTAACCCGCGGCCAGCAGCGCGTAGAGGCTCGCGACGACGACGGTCGTGGCGAGGGCCTGCGTCACCGCGTCACTGTAGCGGGGTCCGTGAGGCCGGTGCGGACCGCGGATGGCCTGCTGTAGGCGCCAGCGGCTTCATTTGATCTCGAGCCGCGTCCAACCGCCGACCGGCGCGATACCGTTCTTGCTCGGGTCCCACCGGTAGACCTTGTAGTACGTGTTCTTCCGGTAGTGGTTGTCCGCGGTCCACTCGATCGGGCCGCCGCGCAGCCCGCGCGTGTCGACGCTGACGCCCGCGAGCGCCGTCGCGAGCTTGTCCTTCGGGCACGGCCAGCCGCACTTCTTCAGCCCGGCCTCGAGCACCATCGCCGACACCCAGCCCTCGGCCATGTAGTGGGCCGGATGGGTCGTCTGCCCCTTGACGAGATTCGTGATCTCCGCGTGGATCGGCAGGTTCTCCATGAAGAGCGTGTTGCCGCCGAAGGCGTAGAGATTCGGCGCCTTCAGCCGCGCCAGCTCGTCCTGTGTCTGCTGGTGGCCGTACAGGAGATAGCTTCCCTGCCAGCCGAGGCGCTGGAGCGCCTCGAACACCCCGACCTCGACGTGCCACAGCGCCCACGAGAGCACCCAGTCGGCGCCGGCGTCCTTCAGCTTCTGCGCGAACGGCGTGAAGTCCGGCGTGTTGCCCGGGACCACGACGACCGGAATCGCCTCGAGCCCCATCTCCTTCGCGAGCTGCTCGGCGAACTCGAGCTCGATGCGCGAGAGCGGGATGTCCTGCGCGGCGAAGCCGACCTTCACCTTCTTACCCGCGGCCTGCTCCTTGATGAAGCCGAGCGCGAACCGACTGTCCCACTTCGAGCCGAACGACGTCGAGCAGAAGATCAGCGGGTTGGCCGGCGGGAAGGCCTCGCGCGGGCAGACGCCGCCGCCGAACAGGAGCGGCAGCTTCTCGGTCTCCGACTCGGTCATGAAGGGCTTGTACGTCGCCGAGGTCGAGGCGTTCACCATCAGGATCGAGCCCTCGGCAAGCTTCTTCGCGTTGGCGGCCGCGCGCTGGGGCTCGCCGCGGTCGTCCTCGTACGTGATCTCGACCTTCTGGCCGTTGATGCCGCCGGCGTCGTTCACGCGCTTGAAATACGCCTTGTAGGCTTCGTACGTCGGCGCGTACGTGGACGACGCCGGGCCGGTGATTGCGGCGCTCATCCCGATGCGGTACTGGGAGAGAGCCGGCGTGACGCTCGCCGTCACGGCGAGCAGCGCTGCGAGCAGGGTGAGAGCAGGCCTTGCCATCTAGTCCTCCGTCGAAAGAGAAAGGCGGCCGGTTCCGACTTCGGCCGCGATTCGGCGTTCCTCGTCGTCCGCGTACATCGACTCGACCAGCGCGCGGTAGCGCTCGGCCATGAGCCGCCGCTTGACCTTCCGGGTGGGCGTGACCGGCTCGCCCTCGAGCTCGGGATCGAGCTCGCGCGGCAGCAGGCGAAAAGCCTTCACCTGCTCCACACGGGTCAGCTCGCCGTTGGCGCGCCGCACTTCGGCTTCGATCAACGTGACCACGTCCGGGTGCGTCACCAGGGACGCGTAGCCGGTGTGGACCACGCCGTGCTCGCGCGCCCACTCGGCCACCGTCTCCGCGTCGGCCTCGAGCAGCGCGACCAGGTATTTGCGCGCCTCGCCGAACACCGCGGCCTCGCTGATATACGGGCTCGCGCGCAGCCGGTTCTCGACCAGCGAGGGGCTCACGTTCTTGCCGCCGGCCGTGATCAGGATGTCCTTCTTGCGGTCGACCAGCTTGAGCGCGCGCCCGTCGGTCCACTCCCCGACGTCTCCGGTGGCGAGCTTGCCGTCTCGATAGAGTGCCCGCGTGGCCTCGGGATCGCGCCAGTATCCGCCGAAGAACTCGGCCGCGGTCACGAGAATCTCGCCGTCGTCGTCGAGCTCGACCGTCATGTTCGGCGCGACGGAGCCCACGTCGCCGGGCTCCGGATACGGGCCCCGCTGGCCGGAGACGAGCGCGCCGCCGGTCTCGGTCTGGCCGTACGCCTCGCAAAGATTCACGCCCCAGGCCTGCCACAGCTCGGCCACCGCCGCCGGCAGCGGCGCACCGCTCGAGATGACGAGCTCCGCGCTCGCGAAGCCGACCTTCTCGAGGAGCCAGCGGAACACGATCGCGCGCGCCATCGCGGCCGACACCGACGCGCCACGCGCCGTGCGCCACCGGCGATCGCGTGCGCGGCGGCCGACCTTCATCGCCGAACGGTACGCAGTGCGCTTGAGCCACGAGCTCTGGTCGAGCCCGACCAGCAGGTGCGCCGCGAACTTCTGCAGATAGCGCGGCACCGTGAAGACGAACGTCGGCTGGATCTCGAAAAGCGCGTCCGCGAACGTGTCGACCGACTCCGGGTAGTGCGGCACGATGTCGGCGATCAGCGGCATGGTGATCGCGAGATTACGGCCCATTGCGTGACAGAGCGGGAGCATGGCGACGGCACGGTGCTCACGCGCTTGCAAGATCGGATAGTGCTCGATGATGTTGGCGCACGCGGCCAGGTGCGGCCCGTGACGGTAGACCGCACCCTTCGGGTATCCTGTGGTCCCCGACGTATAGATGATCGTCGCGGGCGCATCGGGCGACACGGCTCGCGCCAGCCGGTCGAGCGCATCGGGCTCCGCGGCGAGCGCCTCGCGGCCGGCCGCCTCGACCTCGGCCAGCGGGCGCACGCGAGGGTGGCGGTACATGAAGAGCGCGCGCGTGTCGATCACCAGCACCGCGCGAACGCCTGGGCACTCGTCGAGCACCTCGAGGGTCTTGTCGAGATGCTCCTGATCCTCCGCGAGGATCAAGGACGCGCCGCCATGCTGGAGCAGATGACGCACCTCGCCGGGCGCGCTCGTCGGATAGATACCGTAGGTGATGGCGCCGACCGCCTGCACCGCCAGATCGGCGATCGTCCACTCCGGGCACGGATTGCCGACGATGGCCACGGTCTCGCCGGCCGCGATCCGGTACTCGCGCGCGAGCCCGCCGGCGAGCGCGGCGACACGCGCCGCCAGCTCGCGCCAGGTCGTCTCGCGCCAGATCCCGAGCTCTTTCGAGCGAAACGCGACGCGATCGGAACGTGTCCGGGCGCGCTCGACGAGCAAGCCGGGCATGGTGCTCGCGCGCAATCTCTCGAAATTCATGCCGGGCGGATTATACCGGAGGGGATTATCCTGGGGCCGTCATGACCCCAGAAGAACAGGTCAAAGCCATCGGGCTCAAGGCCGGCGCGCGCGTGGTCGGCATTGCCGCGGTGGAGGCGTTCCGCGAGAAGGTGCCCGAGGGCTATCGGCCTGAGGACATCCTACCCGGTGCCCGGAGTGTCGTCGTCGCGGGCGGCGACGGTCCCACGGCGGGCGCGTGGCGGTGCCCCGACCATCGCGTGATGGAGATCACCGGCTACGACCTGCGGGAGAACGTGGCCGTTCACGCGATGTGCGATTTCATCGAGGGCACCCTGTCGCATCGGGCGCTCCAGGCGCCGTCCCTGCCGGTCCACGGCCACGAGCCGCCGATGTCGATGATGCACGCGGCCGAGCTCGCGGGGCTCGGCACGCGCTCGCTCGCAGCGCACATCATCCTGAACCCCGAGTACGGCCTGCTCTACTACGCGGCGCTGATCACCACCCTGCCACTCGAAGCCGACGGGCCGCTCGCCGAGCCCGCGTGCCCCCATCCGGGCTGCGCGGCGATGTACAAGCGCATCGGCACGACGCCGTGTCTGCGCGTGTGTCCGGCCTGCCTGGCCGGGACGGTACAGGACGGCCGCATTCAGACCTCGACCTACGATCGAGAGAAGTGCCACTCGCGGGCGCAGACCTACGGTATCGGCTCGTTCCAGAAGGGGCTCCTGCAGATCGTGAACGAGGACGATCGCGACCGTCGGCGCACCATGATCTACAGCGACTTCTTCACAAAGAGCATCCAGTCGCTCGGCTTCTTCCGCGACTCGATCGCGCAGTGCTTCGAGTGCATGCGCGTCTGCCCGGTTGGTCGCAAGTACAGGAAGCTCCAGTAATGGCCGCACTCGCTCCCGGCTCCGCGGCAAAGCTGAAGTCGGTCGCGCTCAAGGGCGGCGCGACCGTGTGCGGCATCGCAGACGCGGCGGCGTTCGAAGCGCGCGCACCGGGAAGGCAACGCCCCGGCGATCTCCTGCCGGGCGCTCGCTCGGTGGTCGTGGTCGGCGGCGCGCAGCCGCGCGAGGGAGACTGGGCCGCGACCTCGCCGTGGGTCATGCAGACGATGGGGACGACGGATCGTATCCAGGGTGTCGGCCGCCGGCTCGCCCAGTACATCGAGAGCGAGTTCGGCTACTATGCCCTCTACGTCCCGCCGGGCACCGCCAGCGGCGACACGCCGTTCCTCTCGCTGATGCTGGCCGCGGAGCTCGCCGGTCTCGGCTCGAAATCGCTCGCCGGCCCTGTGCTGAATCGCGAGCACGGCTTCATGTACTGGAGCGCGGTCATCTCCACCGCGCCGTTCGAGGCCGACTCCGTCGAGGCGACTCCCGCGTGTCCGGCGCCGTCGTGCCGCGAGATGTGGGACCGCGAGCGCACGACGCCGTGCCTGGCGACGTGTCCCGGCGGCAACGGCGGCTGCCTCTCCGGCAAGCTCGAGAACGGCCGGGCCGTACGGACGTTCTACGACGCCGCGCGCTGCAACACGCGCGTGCACACGCACTGGATCGGTGGCTTCCAGAAGGTGCTCGAAGAGACGCTGAACGAGCCCGACCGCGAGAAGCGCAAGATGCTCCTCTACGGCGACTTCTTCACGCGCAGTCTCTGGGCCATCACCTACTCGTCGACGAACATCGCGCAGTGCTTCGAGTGCATGCGCGT
>CAYVHH010000142.1:0-3589 GCA_964450175.1 uncultured bacterium
CATCGCCGAAGCGGGAAGCTCCGGCAGCGCGGCACCGGCCAGATAGGCCCAGAACTGCATGTCGTAGGGAGCGCCCGGGAGTAGCGAGTGGCTCGGTGGGCGCGCATCGGCCGGCAATACGCCGTGATCCCAGAGGTAGGCGGCGTTTGGCAGCAGATTGAGGAACGTATCGGGCTGCGACGGCCGGGCGGTCAGCATAATCACCCAGATGGGCATGGCCAGCGCCATGATGCGCCAGAGCGCCGTCCACTCCTCGCGCCTGAGCGCGAGCGGCCCGATGAGCGGCGCCACGAGAGCCACCGCGGCGATCGCCGCCGCGGGCCACCAGAGCGGCTCCGTGCGGAGCACGCCCCAGAGCGTGAGCGCAATCGCGAGGCCGCCCCAGCCCGCGATGGTCTGCACCTCGATCGAGCCGCGGCCGAGCGTGAGCACGCGGCCCCAGAGCAACAGCACCAGCCCCGCCGCCCACACCGCGGCGAGGTCGAGCAGATCGGCTGGCGTCGGAATGAGCGAGAGGATCAATGCAGGACCGCGCGACCGCAGCGCCGAGGGCTCAGGGCTCGAGCCCGGAGGCGCCCGTCTACCGGGCTGCTCCCAGCCCGTCAAGCACCCGATGAGAGTGGCGCTCGTGGCGCCTGCGAGCCTGCCTCGGCCACGCGCGCCGTTCAATTGACTCTAGGCTCGCACTCGGGGTCGCACCTATAATTGCGCCATGAGGGGTCTCACGCGCTACGTGTTGCGGCAGACGCTGATGTTGACGTTGGCGTTCACCCTGGTGTTCAGCGCCGCCGTGTGGCTCGTGCAATCGCTTCGCCTGATCGACCTGATCGTCAACCGCGGTCTGTCGCTTGGGCTCTTCATCAAGCTCGCCGTTCTGATCCTTCCGCGCTTCATCGAGATCGTGCTGCCGATCGCGATCTTCCTGGCGGTGCTGTTCACCTACAACCGGCTGATCTCCGAGAGCGAGCTCATCGTGATGCGCGCGTCCGGGTTGAGCCAGATGACGCTCGCGCGTCCGGCGCTGATCCTGGCGGCCGGGGGCGTTGCCGTGCTCCTGGTGCTCTCGACGTACCTGCTGCCGGCGTCGTTCCGGGCGTTCAAGGATCTGCAATTCGAGATCCGCGGCCGCTTCGCCTCTGCGCTCATCCAGGAGGGTGTGTTCAACACGATATCGGACCGGTTCTCGGTTTACATCCGCACGCGCGACCGCGCCGGAGAGCTGGGCGGCATTCTCATCCACGATATGCGCGATCCCAAGAAGCCCGTGACCCTGCTCGCGGAGCGCGGCGCTCTGGTGGACGGCCCCCAGGGACCGCGCGTGCTGATGGTGAATGGCAGCCGACAGCAGTACGAGCAGGAGACTGGCAAGCTCAACGTCCTGTCTTTCGATCGCTACACGCTGGAGCTAGCCGGCGGCAAGGAAGCGTCCACCGCGCGCTCCCGCGAGGCGGAGGAGCTCTACTTCCACGAATTGCTGGCGGGCGCGCCAGCCGCCAATCTGATGGCCGAGCTGCACTTGCGCGGGGTCACGCCGCTTGACGCACTCGTGTTCGCCTTGATCCCGCTCGCCTGCCTGCTCTCGGGCGATTTCAACCGGAGAGGCCAGAGCCGCCGCATTCTGGTCGCCACGATCCTGGCGATGCTTTTCGAGGTTGTGGATCTCGGTACCAAGAATCTCGCCAGCCACAACCCGCCGGCGCTGCCCTTGCTCTACCTCGAGACGCTCCTGCCGATCGGCATCGCCGCGTGGCTTCTGCTTCGGGAGGGACGCTGGCCCTGGCTTGCGCGGGCGATCCCGGCCACGATGGCGCGAGGGGCCGGCTGATGCCGACCTGGAAGACGCTCGCCTTCTACATCGCCCGACAGTTCCTGCTGTGGTGTTTCGTGGTCTTTCTGACCTTGGCGACGATCGTGTTCCTGCTCGACTACGTCGAGCTGATCCGCCGGGGCGGGTCGCATCAGAATGCCACGCTGCTGCTCCTGCTCGAGATGGCAGCTCTGAAGCAGCCGTACATGTGGCAGCAGATCATGCCGTTCGCGATCCTGTTCGGGGCCATGCTCGCGTTCTGGCGGATGACGCGCAGCAACGAGCTGGTGGTCGCCCGCTCGACCGGGGTCTCCGTCTGGCAGTTCCTGGCGCCGGCGGTGATCGGGGCCCTCGGCATCGGAATTTTGGTCGTAACCGTGTTCAATCCGATCGCCGCGGCGATGCAGCTCAGCTACGAGAAGCTGGAGAACCGCGTGCTTCGGAACGGAAACGAGCAGCTCAATCTCTCCCGCTCCGGCCTGTGGCTCAGGCAGAGTGACGAGCACGGGCTGCCGTCGGTGATCCACGCGGAGCGCCTGGCGCCGGGCGACATCACGCTTGAGGACGTGCTGGTGCTGTACTTCGACAAGAATGACAGGCTCACCGCCCGGATCGACGCCAAGCAGGCGCGGCTCGAGCCCGGTCACTGGCGGATCACGAACGGCACTCGGTGGCAGCCCGGCAAGGCACAGGAGCCGTTCGGTGAGATCACCATCCCCACCAGCATGACGCCGAGCAAGATGGAGCAGAGCTTCGCCTCGCCCGAGACCATGTCGTTCTGGGAATTGCCCGGCTTCATCGGCTTGCTGGAGCAGTCCGGCTTCTCGACCCAGCGGCACCGGCTCGAGTACAACGCGCTGCTGGCCCGCCCGTTCCTGCTCGCCGCGATGGTGCTGATCGCCGCAACGTTCAGCCTCCGCATGCAGCGCCGTGGCGGCGCGACGCTGATGATCGCCGCGGGCGTGCTCAGCGGATTGACGCTTTTCCTGTTCTCCAATCTCGTGTTCGCGCTCGGCCAGTCGGCGACGATTCCCGTCAACCTGGCCGCGTGGACTCCCGCGGGCGTCAGCTGGCTGCTGGGCACCAGCCTCCTCCTCTATCTCGAGGACGGCTAAGCCGCATATGCGCCGGCCCGCCGTCGCTACCGTCGCGATTCTCGCCGCCATGCACCTCGGTCCCACCGCCGGTGAAGCGGCCACGACGCTGCGGCCCTCCGGCCCGAGCCGGGACCAACCCGTGCTGTTCGTCGCCGACGAGATTCAACAGGACGAGCAGCTCGGCCTCGTGGTGGCGAAGGGCCACGTGGAGTTTTCGCAAAAGGACCAGACGCTGCTCGCCGACGTCGTCACCTACAACCAGAAGACCAACCTGGTGACGGCCTCCGGACACGTCGCCCTGATGGACCCGTCGGGCGAGGTCGTGTTCGGGGATTACATGGAGCTAACCGACGACATGCGGGACGGCTTCATCCAGAACGTGCGGGCTCTGTTCTCGGATCGGTCGCGCGTCGCCGGCAATACGGGCCGGCGCACGGACGCCAATGTCACGGAGATCCGGAAGGCCGTCTACTCCCCCTGCGATCTATGCGCGCAGGACCCAACGGCACCGCCGCTCTGGCAGATCAGGGCCGGCCGCCTGGTGCACGACAAGGAGAGGAAAACCGTCGAGATCTACGACGCGACCATGGAGATCTACGGCGTGCCCGTCGCCTATACGCCCTACATCTCCGAGCCCGATCCCACCGTGAAGCGCACGACGGGGTTCCTGGCTCCCGAGTTCGGG
>CAYVHH010000143.1:0-10137 GCA_964450175.1 uncultured bacterium
CGAACCGCGGTCGCCAGCCCGTCCGCCGGCCGCGAGCCGACCCTGAGGGCTCCCGTCGGTTGAACGCAGCAACGCCCCGAGACCTGAAGCCTCGGGGCGCGCTGGTGATCCGCTCGCTTACCGCTTGCTGTGCTCGGTCGACTCGCGGATCGCGCCTCGGGCCTTACGCTCGAGGTCCGGCGGCACGGTCTGCATGTTGTGGTCACGCTTCGCGTGCTCTGTCGCCTTCCGCATCACTTCGTCGTCGTCCTTACCCTTCGCGACGAAGCTGCAGTCCGGCATTCCAACGTCTTTGCAGTGGAATTCGCGCATCATGCACCTCCTGCCTCCATGGTCCCTCCACGCGCCGTGGCTCGCGTCGGGCCGACACCTGAATTGCGTGTCGGGCTTTTCCGGGCCAAAGACTTCTCCGAGCCTCGACGGCAGGGCGTGACCGATGCAGCTAGGAGGAGGCGCGCCGCTCGGTATTCCAGACTTCGAAGCAGATCGGGTGGAACTGAAGCGGCCTCGTACCTCGAGTCAAGGTGGTTACGTTCATGAGCGCCTGCTCATTCGCAAGGACCAACTCGCAGCCGTCGCACGTCTCTCGAGCGCTTGGAGCCCTCCAGGTTCTCGTGACGCCGTCATACGGCAGGCGACCATCCCGGAGCCTCTCCTGGATCAGGGCGCGGATCGCTTCGTAGGATAGCGGCAAGTCCACGGGAGACTCCAGTGCGAACCCGACGTCGATGAATGCCAGATTCACCGGAGACTCGACGCCCAAGGGCGTCAACCAGGTGAGGCAGAGGTGCAGGCACGTCAAGGGTAGCACGGCGCGCGCTGTCCCGTGCGCCAGGTCCTGAACGAAGTTTCAGGTCAAGTCCTTGGTTGGTGGCGTCCCGACGTCGTCCTGGTCGTGTGTGCGGCACTACTCGGCGAGTTCCGCGACATTCGGAGGCCAACAATGAAACGGATGCTGGTCGGCATAACGCTCCTCGCAGCACTGATCATCGCGGGTTGCGCATCCAGAGCGTACGACCCTTTCCGGATCCCCGCTGACGAGTTCCGTCAGCGGGTCAAGACGATCGCGGTGGCCAGCGTGGCAATCTCGTCCGAGCTGGGCGATCGCGCAGCCGTGCAGGCGAAATTCAATCCCGCGAGCGAAACCAAGCTCCGAGAGGCGGGATTCACGGTTGTCGCGGCCCAGGAGTTCCAGGCGACCTGGGATGCAAAGGTGAACGAGCTCGGGGGTCTCTTCGATCAAAACACCGGCAAAGTCAACGATGCGAAGGCAACAGCCCTGTTGAACCACATTCGGGCGGAAATGAAGACACGGTTCAACGCGGATGCTCTCCTGCTACCACGTGTCACCGCAGTCGCCGCCAGGTTCAGCTATACCCCCTTCGTCGGTGTCCGCGCCGCGTGGGACGGCGCGTCCGAGGCGCTGGAGACGGGCGCTTTCGACAAGGTCATCTCCCCCCGGGGCAATGGCTCAGTCGACGCCCTCTCGCTCGTCCTCCGCATCGAGGATCTCAATGGCTCCGCCCTGTACGTGCACGCGGGCGGTATCCAGGCGCTCTCAAAGCTATCGCCCGGTGCCGGGAACTTCGGAGGCAGCTCGTTCGTCCAGGTCCCGAAGGATCAGCTGTTGACCGACGACGCGCGGATGCAACAGGCGGTGCAGTACGCGCTGGCACCATTCTTCACACGTGAGCCCTAAGAGGTTATCGCTGGGTTGACCGAGCGACGCGAGGTCAGTCCCGTCGAGCAGTCATTCTTTCTTTGCGTGCTCTCACGCTATGCTGATCATGATGCGCGCTGCTCCCCAGTCGGGTTTCTCTCTTGGCTATCAGCCCGCGCTCGACGGGCTGCGCGCGGTGTCGATCGTGGCGGTCCTCGCGCACCATTCCCGCTGGCTGCCCGGCGGCTATCTCGGCGTCGACATCTTCTTCACGCTGAGCGGCTTCTTGATCACAGCCCTCCTCACCGAAGAATTCGCGCGCACCGGAACGATCTCACTGCGGCTGTTCTACGCGAGGCGTGCGCTGCGCCTGCTCCCGGCTCTGATCGTTCTGGTCGTCGTGTGCGTGGGAGCGCTGCTCGCGACGGTGCCCGCGGAATACGGGCCGCTGGTGCTTCACGAGGCGGCGGCCGTCCTGTTCTACGTCGCAAACTGGGCGTGGGTCATCGATTTGCCCCTCGGCGTGCTCAGTCATACGTGGTCGCTCGGTATCGAGGAGCAGTTTTACCTGCTGTGGCCCTGCGTGTTGCTGGTCATGCTGCGCGCCATCAGCCCGCGACGCGCGTTCGGCACGATCCTCGTGCTCGCCGGCGCCGGTGCAGCCTGGCGCCAGGCCCTCGTTCTGGCCGGCGCGCGGGTCGAGCATCTCCAGCGCGGCCTCGACACGCACGGCGACCCGCTCCTGATCGGATGTGCCCTGAGCCTGGGCCTGACCGCCGGTCTGCGCGTACCTGGTCGGTCGACGTTCGCTGCCGTGCTGGGCGTCTGCAGCCTGGCGGGCTTACTCGCCTTCTCGACGTTCCCCGACAGCTACGTACACCGCCCCGTTAGCTCGCTCGCCGCCGTCGCCGTTTCGCTCATCATCGCTCACGTCGTAGGTGAGCCCCGCTCACCCTTGACGCGATTGCTCGCCGTGGCCCCTCTCGTGGCGACCGGCCGCATTTCCTATGGCGTCTATCTCTGGCATTTCCCGGTGTTCTACTTCTTCGGGCTCGTCACGGTCCCGGGCACCGCCGCCACGGCGTCATGGCTGGCGGCCGCGGCGGCCTGGGCCGTCAGCTTCGGCGTAGCCGTGATCTCCTATGCGATCGTCGAACGCCCTGCACTCGCTCTCAAGCGCACGCTTCAGCCCCTGCATAACGTGCCGACATCACCGCACGACCCCGTACCGTCTGTGGTGGCTCGCTAAGGGCGCCGTCGCCCATCGGGTGGGCTACCACGGCGCCGTCGCACATCGATTGGCACCTCAACGACGCAGCCACGGAAGTGATGATTGACCATAAGGCCAGTCAGCCACGTCCGAACCCCTCATCGCGAGTGCCTATGTCTGCCACCCCGCCACCGTGGATCCGCGCGGGGTGAAGGGAAAGTGTGTCACCGACGGGGACGAAGACGCTACAGTCCGCGACGTAGAGAAGCGTCTGGCGAAGGCGCTTGCGCACTGGCGAATCATGAATCGCGGGATGCCTGGACTGACGAACTGGACGAACTGGCCTCGTAACCCAGGCGCGCGGACCAGTGTCGTGTGCTGGCGTCTGATGGCTCCGCGACTCGTTGGCGTCATCTGCCTCATCACCCCGCTCGTTGGTGGCTGCGGCCCGCTTCCGCCGCCGGTTCCGCCGCCACCGAAGCTATGCCACGCTCCGGGGGGCGGATACGCACCGTGTGATCCTGGCTATCACGGTTCCGGGGGACCCTGAACGCACCTCGCTTGCTTGAGGATTCCGCAGACCCACGTCTGCTAGATCCCCGCCAGCCATCCTCACCGAGGTGTGATCGAGTTCACGTCTTGCTGACGTCACCGCCCGGTAGTCGGCCGGGCTCCGCATGCCGAGCGCCGAGTGCGGCGCCAGGAGGTCGTAGTCGTCGATCCGGGCCGCGAGCTGGGCGAGCACGCTCTCCGCGTCACGCAGCTCATGCACGTTCACGTAGTCGCGTTTGAACGTGTGGACGAAGCCCCGCCGGGGCATCAGCCCCCTCCGCTCTCTGGGCGATTCGTAGCCTTCAGCAACCGCGCGCCTCTGCGCGAGCCATCATGCAAGGTCTCGGCAGGGGCGGCAAGCTCGACGGCGTGGACGCCTCGCTCGACTTACTAGTCGATGACGTTGTAGACGTCGCACGCCGCGAAGCTAATGTCTTGGGAGGGCTTGGGCAGGTAGACGACGCACCAAGTCGTATTCCGGGGCCGCTTGAACTGGTCGAAATACTCGATCCGACCGTGGAGATAAAGGTTGATCCGGCCTGCGTTGATTGCGTCCACGACTTGTGGAGAGATGTTCTGCAGAATGACGTAGGTCCCGTAGTCTCCCTTAGGTCCCACGACCGTTTCACTCCGGACCTCTGGGTAGGGATTCGAGATATTGGGACCAGTCGCGTTGTACGGAGGTGGCACCGGGAATGCCTTTGCCACGAGGAGCGTGGAAGCAGTCGAGACTCTTACGGCGGGAGAATTCCCCACGTTACCGAGCCAGATGATCAGGCGCATCGGCTGTTGAGCCAAGCTGATTCTTGTCGGCTCAACACCCTTGAAGACCATCCAAGCTCTCTGGATGGTCTCATTGGACTCTCGGGCGGCTCGCAGCGCCTCTTCGGCGAGCTGTTGATTTCGGGTGTTGGCCTCTCGTAGGAGCCCGGCCGCCTGCTGCACGGCCCTCAGAGATTCGTTGAGATATTCGCTCTGCACGATCAGCTGGCGCCACTGCTGATACGACACACCAGCATAGGCGGCGACGGCAAGAAGCACGAGGATCTGGATGCAGACTCCCCACCGTCGCCAACGATCACGGCCGCCGTCACGGGAGCGTCTGCCGTCTTCTGGAGGGAGCATGGGCTCTGGATCGGCGAGATTGACATCTGGTTGCATTGGTCTGCCACTCGGGTTCATCGCGGTCTCGTCGCGCCTCACACGCGCGTTCGAATGGCACGCAGCATACCCGGCCGGACGATCCTGACGGCGATGAGCCAAGAGACCAGGCCGGCGATCACCACGAGCGCCACGAGCAGCACCATCTGGCCGATACCTCCCAGCACCTGCTGGGCCCGGGCCATGTAGGGCTCCAGACCGTAGCCGATCGCGTAGCCGATGCCGACCGCATAGGGTACGAAGATCACCGCGCCGAGCACGTTCCCGCGCAAGAACGAGCGGAATGGAAGGCCGAGTGCTCCGGCTAACGGACCAGCCAAAAAGCGGAGCCCGCCGACGAATCGCGCGACGCAGACCGCGAGAGCACCGTATCGTCTGACGAGTGACTCCGCCGACATCACACGTTCAGGCGTCAGCACCCAACGGGCGTAGCGTTCGACCGCTGCCCGTCCGTAGCGGCGTCCAAGCCAGTAGCCAAACGCGTCACCGACGACCGCGCTGACGAGGGCCGCGACCAGCACCGGAAGAAGCTGAATCCGGCCCGAAAACACCAGATAGCCGGCGAGCGCCAACACGGTTTCTTCGGGGACCGGCAATCCGATATTCCCGAGAATGACCACGATGACGATCCCTACATAGCCCCAGTGCGCGATGACTTGATTGATGTCGGGCATGATCGTCAGGCGCGCTGCGTCGCGGTCGTCTGCGCTCTCAAGAGGGCGGTCTCTACCAGGGCACCGGCAGGAGCGTGAACCTCCCCGGCGTAAGAACCTCAACGATGAGCACCAAGACAATGCTCAGGGCCCACAGACCATAGAGCCGCACGGTCATCAGAATCTCCCCTTGCTCGGGCACATGCCCCCACTGCCTGCGTCGGGGCGCATTCGTCCCTCGACGCGCCGTACGTTCGCGCAGCATCGGCCATGCCAGGTATCGATGACGAGGGCCGATGAACACTTGGGGCAGATCAGAACAGATAAGGGGGCCTTCGGCTGACAGTTTGCGCGACGTCCGCTCGCCAGATCGTCACGCAGATCGGGGGGAGACGAGCGCGCTGATCAATCAGGGGGACGGCCTTCCAAGGATCTGAAAGATGCGGCCTCCGAGGCCAGCCAGGAAGGCTCACGCCGTTCTGCTAGGATCGTGAGCGGCCATGACCGAGATTGCGCCAGGTGTCCGCGCCGTTGCTCGGCCGGAACCGCGAGCTCGGGCGGCTCGTGTCGACGCCCGAGAGCCACGCGGCGTTCAAGGTGCTCGCGGATGCTTTCGCCGGCCTGAAGCAGGCCTGCTCGGCCCGGCCGAGAAAGTGCCCCGATCGCACATCCTGGAAGGGCCGGGAGGACGGTCGCCCGCGAGGTCGCGGGCGCGCCGCCCGCCAGGTAGATCTCCGAGGGACGGAGGCCGCCATGACGACCGGATGGGTCTATCACGAGCTGTACATGTGGCACGACACCGGCCGGGCCACCGCGATGTCCCCCGACCGGAAGTGGATGCAGGCCTGGGAGCACTACGAGAACCCGGAGACCAAGCGACGGTTTCGCAATCTCGTCGAGGTTGCAGGCCTGTTCGACGATCTCGTCGCGCTGAAGCCGCGGATGGCCACCGTCGACGAGATCCTCCGCTTCCACACCCTGGCCTATGTCGAGTCCATTCGCGCGATGAGCAACGCGTCGGGGGGGAACGCGGGCGAGCTCACGCCGTTCGGGCCCGGCTCCTTCGAGATCGCGCTGCTGGCGGCGGGGGGCACGATCACGGCCATCGACGCCGTCCTCGAGGGGCGCGTCCGAAACGCCTACGCCCTGGTGCGGCCGCCGGGCCACCACGCCGAGGCCAACCGCGGTCGGGGGTTCTGCATTTTCGGTAACGTCGTGGTGGCCATCGAGCACGCGCGAGCGAAGCGAGGCGTCGGGCGGGTGGCCACGGTGGACTGGGACGTCCACCACGGCAACGGCACCCAGAAGGCCTTCTACCGCGACCCCCAGGTCCTCACCATCTCCATCCATCAGGATCGGTTGTACCCGCGCGACTCCGGCGCCATCGATGAGCACGGCGAAGGCCCCGGCGCGGGCTTCAACATCAACATCCCCCTGCCGCCGGGGTCGGGACACGGCGCCTACCTCGCGGCCCTCGAGCGCGTCGTCGTTCCGGCGCTCCGCGCGTTCCGGCCGGAGCTGATCGTCGTGCCATCGGGCTTCGATGGCAGCATTTACGACCCTCTCGGGCGGATGATGGCGTACAGCGAGACCTTCCGCGCGATGACGCGAACGCTCGTGGCTGTCGCGGATGAGCTCTGCGGAGGCCGGCTGGTCCTGAGCCACGAGGGGGGCTACTCTCCGGTATACGTGCCGTTCTGCGGCCTCGCCGTCATGGAGGAGCTGAGCGGTGTCAAGACTGCCGTCGACGACCCGATGGCCGCCTCCGCGGCGTCGGTGGGCGGCCAGGACTTGGAGCCGCACCAGGACGCGGTCATCCGGCGAGCCGAGCGGCTCGTGTCGCTCCGCTGATTCATAGCCCCGCGGCACCGCGGGCCAGGAGCAGTGTTTCGCCCTTCCACATAGCCAAGCTCGCGGCGCGGTCAGAAGTGCGTTGGCGGTCTTCAGGCAATGACCAGTTGGACCTTGCTCGGTTGCTCGACCGGCAGGTCGGCGGGCTTGGTGCAATTGAGGATCTTGTCCACGAAATACCCCGCGCGTCGATACAGATCAGCAGACCTCGGTCCGTAGCTTATGACTGGGCGGCAGGCGGCGGGGCCACGAGTATGAGAAGCAGCATCAAGAAAACCACGTTCGCGGACGCAGTCAGCTGTCGAGACTGACCCCGGATTTTCATCGGGTCGCGTTCAACAAGCGCGGGAATCCCGGATGGCGCACGATCTTGACACGAGGTGCTGGACGGCAGGCATCAGCGCACGCGCCGGCTGCCGACACGCGGCCGGATCGGCGCCGCCTCAATCGGGTACCGCGCGAGCACGATGACCCACTGGCCGTTCGAGGATCGCAGCTCGAATTGAAAGGTCCACGACGCGTCGGCCACGCCCTGGGAGAAATCGATCGTGAGCAGGCGTCCCGTCAAGGTGACCGGCGCCCCCGGAGCATAGAGGTCCGCCTTCGTGAGCTCCGTCACGAAGGCCTGTCGGACGAACTCCTTGAACGTCTCGCCGTCCGGTGTCGTGAAGTATCCCTTTTCACGACCACTTCATCTCGCGCTGATTCGGAACCGTCGCCACGAACGGGCCGACGGCCCCGGTCCTCGTGCCGCGGCACGCGCGCAGAGCCTGCCCGTGTCAGCGGAGGCGACGTAGCGCGACGCCGCATATGTCGAACAGCCGGCGAGCGCGATCGCCAGTGTGAGCAGCGCTACGGCGGCATCTCGGCAGCGCACTAGGAGATGTCCTCCTGCGGCACGCGCAGCAGCTGCACCCCACTGCCTGTCATGTCAGATTTAGGCACTCATGGTAGTCCGTTAGGGACTATTTAGGCACCGAGCCGAAAACACGAAACGCGGGGCGATGGTTCACCCCGCGTTTTATTTTGGCGGGCTCGACGGGACTTGAACCCGCGACCTCTGGATTGACAGTCCAGTGTGCTAACCAGGCTGCACCACGAGCCCGCTAAACGGATCAGCTATTTAGCGTACGGGATTCTATCACGGGCTTCCAGGCGCGACCCGAGAATGTGCCGTGTGTTCCGGCGCCCTACGCCTCGCGGCCTCGCCCGCGTTTCACCTCGACGCGCTCATGGGCGCCCCACGTGCGCTCCTCGACGACGGCCGGCTGATCCACTCTGCGCACGCGCACGTGGGCGATCTTTCCGCCCGCGGTCGTGTGCGGCCGATTGGCGACTTCCCACTCCCCCGTCTCGTCCGCGAGGCGGTCGCCAACCTGGAGCTGCATCGGGAGGATTCGCGTCGTCGCCGGAGCGGCCGGCTCGCGGGTGCCCGGCAATGGCGGCTGCGCGCCGCCGTTCCTCTCGCGCTTCTTCTCAGCGCGTTTCGCCATGTGCCCGAGCTTTCGAAGGCGCCACGCTTCCTATTTCATTTGTTCGTAGACCGCCGACCGCGGCGGTGCTTTCCGTCCGCGACGACCGGTACCGGAGCTTGCCGCCGTCCAGATAGTATTGCCCGACCGTCGGGGTTCCGCCGTCACGGCTCGAGCTCGATTGATAGCTGCCGTCAGGCTTGATCGTCATCAGCACCGCGCTCGGAGCCGGCGAGCTGCGAGTTCACCCAGCCCTGTCAGGCTCCGGCGATCAGACCGTGTCTGCTCATGACGCTCGCTCCATGACGACCAGGCTCGATTCCCTCTTTCAGAATGGTAGCCGAGCCCCGTCACCCGCGCCACGCCGCGGGAGAGCTCAGAACGTGCCGCCGCCGCCGCCCCCCATGCCGCCGCCGGACGAGCCACGCGAGAAGCCGCCTCCCCCAGCGGAACCGACGACGTCGGCGTAGCCACGCCCGGCCGTGAGGATCGCGTCTTCGGCGCGCTGCGCAAAGGTACCGAGGTCGCGCGCGAAGCTCGGCAGCGAGAAATCGGCGCTGCTCAGATACCACGACGGCGCGGCGACGCGCAGTCCCTGGAAGTTGAGGATCCAGCGCTCCGTCACGCCGAGCGCGATCGCCCAGGGGAGCCAGCGGTTGAACGTCTCGGGCGGCAGGCGCTCGAGGCGATCCTTCTCGGCTCGCTCGAGGAACTCCTGGAAGCCGCGCACATGCGCCGCCTGCTGCACGCCCGTCCACGTCCTGTGCGGCATGACCCAGCCCCACCCGACGAAGATCAGGCCGCTGGCGACGACACCGATGCGCAGCCACGGCTCGTAGAAGCCAAGCCAGGCCGGCCCGTAGCTCGGCAGCATGAATCCGACGACCGCCGTGATCGCGCCTGCCAGCATCCACCCGAAGCGCACGTGGCCCGGCGAGGCCGGAAAGAGTCCGTCCTCGACCATCAGACGATAGAGGCGGTCGCGGATCGGCGGAAACACGTTCTGGTAGTCCTGGTTCACTTCCGAGAAGAGCCGCATGTTGATCGCCCAGTCGCCGCCGAAGACCTTCGCCAGTACGAAGAGCTCGAAGTCCTTCAGATCGGGGTCGCCGCCGACCGCCTTCAGCTGCTTGAACATGAAGTCCTGGGCGCCGAACGCGGTGGTAACGGGCTCGATCGACAGGTAGCCGCGAACCGCGAGGTCGACGATCGTCGCCACGACGTCGCGCGTGTGGGCGCGCTCGTCCAGGAGCACGCCCGCCTGCGCCGGAATCAGGTCCGCCGGCGGCGCATACTCCGGCTTCACGGACCGCTTCGCGCCGGGATCGCGGCCGAACGCCGACCAGACGAATCCGCCCCAGATGAGCGCGAGCACCGGCAGGGCGAGCGGCCAGTAGTCGGAGAGGACCCACCACGCGCGTCGCAGCTCGGAGGGATGCGCGACGTGACCGGCCGGCCAGTCGACGAGCACCGTCACGCCTTCGCGCGCGCGCAGTGCGCGTGTCGTCTTGAACCGCCAGTAGCCCTCGATCCGATCGACGGCGTAATCGCGCCCCACCGCGCCGAGCGGGCCGGTGA
>CAYVHH010000144.1:0-8450 GCA_964450175.1 uncultured bacterium
CGGAAGGAGAGCGTCAGCGCCGCGAGGGCCTGCCCTCGCTCGCCTTGTTCACCGCGGTCATCAGCGTGAACCTCGCCGTGCTCAACCTCCTGCCCGTGCCCATGCTCGACGGCGGGCATCTGCTGTTCTTCGTCATCGAGGGAATCCTCGGGCGGCCGGTCTCGCTCAAGAAGCGCGAAGCGGCCCAGCAGCTCGGGCTCGTTCTTCTGCTGCTCTTGATGGTCTTCGCGATTTACAATGACCTCGTCCGGATCGACGCATTCAGAATCTTTAGATAGGACGGCCCAATGATCACACGGCGGAAAACACGGCAGATCAAGCTGGGCCACCTCCAGGTCGGGGGCGGTGCTCCGATCACCGTGCAGTCCATGACCAAGACCGACACGCGTAACGTCGAGGCGACCCTGCTCGAGATCTGGTCGCTCGAGGCGGCCGGCTGCGACATCGTCCGGTGCGCGGTGCCGGTCAAGGAAGCGGCCGAGAAGCTCGGCGAGATCAAGAAACAGATCCGCATCCCGCTGGTCGCGGACATCCACTTCAACTACAAGCTGGCGCTGATCGCGCTCGAGCAGGGCGTCGACGGCCTGCGGCTCAATCCCGGCAACATCGGCGGCAAACAGTTCGTGCAAGAGGTCGTCAACGTCGCGAAGGACAAGAAGATCCCGATCCGCATCGGCGTCAACGGCGGCTCGCTCGAGAAGGATCTGCTGGCGAAGCACAACGGGCCGACCGCGGAGGGTATGGTCGAGTCGGCGCTCCGCCACATCCGCATCCTCGAAGATCTGAACTATCCCGAGATGAAGATCTCGCTCAAGGCCTCCGATCCCCTCATGATGATCGAGGCCTACCGGATGCTGGCCGACCAGGTCGACTACGCGTTCCACCTCGGCGTCACCGAGGCCGGCACGCCGGGCGTCGGCACGATCAAGTCGGCGATCGGTCTCGGCGCGCTCCTGTCGGAAGGGATCGGCGATACGATTCGCGTGTCGCTCTCGGCGGATCCGGCCGAAGAGGTCCGCGTCGGGATCCAGATCCTCAAGTCGCTCGGCCTGCGCAAGGGCGGCCTGACATTCGTATCGTGTCCGTCGTGCGGCCGCGCGGACGTCGACCTGGTCAAGCTCGCGCAGGAAGTCGAGGACGAGTTCAAAGGGCTGAACGAAGAGATCCACATCGCGGTGATGGGCTGCGAGGTCAACGGCCCCGGCGAGGCGCGTGCCGCGGACATCGGCGTCGCCGGCGGGCGGGGGATCGGGCTGATCTTCAAGAACGGAGACGTGATTCGCAAGGTGCCGGAGAAGGACATCGTCCAGGCGATGCGCGAGGAAGTCGACAAGTTCATCGCCGAGCGCAAGGCCGCGAAGCCGGCGGCCGTGGAGGCCTCCTGATGGGACAGTACAAGACTCACGTCTTCGTGTGCACGACCGGCGATTCTTGTCCGACTCAGGGCAACGTCGAGCAGTACGTGAAGTTTCTCCGCGACGAATCGGTGAAGGCCGGGCTCAAGGCCGACATCCGCATCAACAAGGCCGGCTGCTTCTCGCAGTGCGGTCACGGCCCGATGATGGTCTTCTACCCGGACAACGTCTGGTACGGCGGGGTACAGGAATCGGACTTGAAGGAGATCTTCGAGTCCCACATCCGCGACGGCAAGCCGGTCGCCCGCCTGGTCTACGACCCCGGCGTCAAGGGCGCGAACAAAAAGCCGGGTTACAAGTAGCAAGCCTCGTCAAGGGTTCTCTCTGCTCCCGATTCGGGCGGGATAAGTATGCCTCCGCCTTGCCTCCAGCCGGAACACGTGCTAAATTCCTGAAAAAGTGGGCTTAGCCCGCTTTTTTTAGTTTTTGTCGACTGAGATGGAGGTGTTGGGCGCCACAGGCGGCCGGGGAGCTGCGCCTGGCGGGCGCCGGTGAGTCGATGGACGACGTGGAACGGATCGCCCTGATCGAGGAGACGGTTGCCCCGGTAGTCGGCGACCACGGGCTGGAGCTGGTCGACCTGGATTGGCGAGGGCTCCGGCCGCGGGGTGTCCTCCGGCTGTACGTCGACAAGCCCGGCGGGGTAGGGGTCGGCGACTGCGAGCGCCTGAGTCGGGAGCTCGGGGACGTGCTGGACGCCGCCGCGGTCATCGAAGGAGGCTACGACCTCGAAGTGTCGTCGCCGGGGCTCGACCGCCAGCTCAAGAAGGACCGGGAGTACCGGTGGGCGACCGGCAAGCAGGTCCGCTGCTGGCTGGCCGGTGGCGCGGAGTTTCACGGGCGCCTGACCGAGGTCGGCCCCGAGCGGCTGGTGCTGGAGCGGGACGGGGAGCGAACCGAGCTCCGCCGGAGCGAGGTCACGAAGGCGCGGCTGGAGGCAGAGGTCCCCTGGCCTCGCAAGGCGTAGAATCTGACCGGGTCAAGAAAGCGATGAACCGAGAGCTGATCACCGTCATCGAGCAGATCGGGCGCGAGAAGGGGATCGACAAGGAGATCCTTTTCGAGGCGCTGGAGTCTGCCCTGCTCTCGGCCTCGCGCAAGACCCTCGGCGCCTCGGACAACTGGCGGATGCACATCGACCGCAAGAGCGGCGATCTCCGGGTGTACTGCCGCAAGAAGGTGGTCACGGAGGTCACCGACGACAAGCAGGAGATCAGCCTCGCCGACGCCAAGGCGCTGAATGTGGACGCCGAGCTCGACGACGAGCTCGAGCTCGAGCAGGAGCGGCCCCCTCAGGACTTTGGACGGATCGCGGCCCAGACGGCCAAGCAGGTGATCCTCCAGAAGGTGCGCGACGCCGAGCGTGAGGGCATCTACTCGGAGTTCGCGGGGAAAGAGGGGCAGATCCTGCGCGGTATCGTGCACCGGATCGAGAAGCGCAACGTGATCCTCGAGATCGGCAAGGCCGAGGCCATCCTGCCGGAGCGGGAGCAGATCCTCGGTGAGCGCTACAACCCCGGGGACCGGATTCGCGCCTACGTGCTCGAGGTGCGCCGGACGGCCAAGGGGCCGCAGATCTCGCTCTCGCGCACGCACCCGGGCTATCTCGCGCGGCTGTTCCAGACCGAGATCCCCGAGATCCAGGAAGGCATCGTGCTGGTCAAGGCGACCGCGCGCGAGGCGGGCGAGCGCGCGAAGGTCGCGGTCGCGTCGACGAAGCGCGACGTCGATCCGATCGGCGCGTGCGTCGGCCTGCGCGGCACCCGGATCCAGGTCATCAGCCGCGAGCTACGCGGCGAGAAGATCGACATCATCGAGTGGTCACACGATCCCGCGACGTTCGTGGCGCGCGCGCTGTCTCCCGCGAAGGTCTCCTCGGTGACGATCAACGAGGCCGACAGCGAGGGGCAGCCCTCCGCGACGGTGATCGTGCCGGACAATCAGCTCTCGCTGGCCATCGGCAAGAAGGGCCAGAACGCTCGGCTCGCGGCGAAGCTAACGGGCATGCGTATCGACATCAAGAGCGAGTCGGAGCTCGAGGCCGAGCGGACACCGAGAGACGCCGTCCCCATCGAGGACCGCGCCGCGCTCGAGATGCTCCCCGGAGTCGACGCGGCGCTCGCAGAGGTGCTGGTCAGCGCAGGGCTCGGCTCGCCCGGCGCGATCGTGCGAGCGGGGCGCGAGAAGCTCGGCCTGGTCGTCGAGATCGGCGACCGCGCCGACGCGATCTACGCGGCCGCGGAGAAGCTCGTGACGGACCACCGTGCGGCGCAGGAGGCGAAGGCCGCGCATGCGGCGGCGCCGCATACGCCGCCGCCAGGAGATCCGACGCCCTCGTGAAGACACCCCCGAGCCGTACGTGTCTGGGATGTCGGCGGGTTCGGCCGAAGGCCGAGCTCGTACGGCTGACTCGAACGTCGAGCGGAACGGTGGTCGTGAACTGCGGACCTCGCGCGACGGGCCGCGGTGCGTACGTCTGTCCCGAGCCCGAATGTCTCGAGCGCGGCTTGAGCCGCGGGCGGCTCGGTCACGCCTTCAGGAAGCCCAGCGAGGCGGGTCCGAATCTGATCGCCGCCGTGCGAGCCGCCGCAGGGCGCGAGCCAGATGCGGCGCTGGCTGAATCGAGCCCGGAGGGCGCGTTGCTGTGCGAGGCCGACGCGAGAGCGATCGGCGAGGTCGAAGTGATCACGGTGAGAGCGTAGGGAGGTGAGGGGACAGTGGCAGCAGCCAAGATAAAGGTGATCGAGCTCGCGAAGGAGCTCGGCGTGACCAGCAAGGACTTGATGGTCGCGGCCGAGGAGATGGGCCACAAGGGCATCCGGGCCATGAGTCCCCTCGACAGCGCGCTCGCAAACGCGCTGCGCGTGAAGCTCGGCAAGGGCCGTGACCTTCCGGAGGCGCCGAAACCCAAGCGCGTACCGAAGGCCAAAACGGACGAGGTCGGCGACGCGGCCGCGGGCGATCTGATCGCGAAAAAGCCCGCCGCTCGCGCGAAGAAGGCCAAGACCGAGGACGAAGTGCCGGCGGACGTCAAGCCGGCCGCGACGATCGTGAAGCCGAAGCCCGCCGGACCGGTGCCTGAGATCGCGCCGGAACCGCCGTTCGTTCCGGAGCCGGAGCCCGAGATCGTGCCGGAGCCGACGGTGGTCGCGGCACCGCCCGAGCCCGTCGTCCCGAAGCCGGCTGCGCCGATCGCGCCGCCGCCCGTTCCGCCCGCGCCGGCAGGGCCGAAGAAGCCGGAGCCCAAGATCGTGCCGTTCCGGCCGCTCGAGCGCGGCGCTCCGGGACCTCCGCCGCGACGCCAGCCCGCGGGCCCGTTCGCGCCGCCGAGAGTCACGGTATCGCCGCCGCGTCCCGCGGCGCCGCCTCCGCCGCCTCGACCGGCGGTCCAGCCTCCGACCGTGATCCGCCCCGCGGCCGCAGCGCCAGCGGCGCCGCCGGTGCCACCGGCGCCTCCGATGCCCGCGCCGGTGCCGATCGCGCCGGCGGCCGTCGCTCCCGCCGCGGTGACATCGGTCGCCGTCGAGGAAGCGGCCGCGCCCGCGGTCGAGGTCCGGCGCGAGCTGATCCGCGTCCCGGAATCGGTCACGGTCGGGGAGCTCGCCGAGAAGATGCGGCGGAAGTCGGGTGAGGTCATCAAGGCCTTGCTCGAGCTCGGCGTGATGGCCACAGTCAACGAGCTCCTCGATCCAACTGCGGCCAAGCTCGTGGCCGACAAGTTCAACGTGGACGTCGAGATCCGGTCGGTCGAAGGCGACGTGGTCGACGAGGAAGATGTCGACCCAGCTCAGCTCTCGCTGCGCCCGCCGGTCGTCACGGTCATGGGCCACGTCGACCACGGCAAGACGTCGCTGCTGGACGCCATCCGCAAGTCGAAAGTGGCCGAGAAGGAGTTCGGCGGCATCACGCAGCACATCGGCGCCTATCAGGTCACGACCTCGCACGGCAAGGTCACGTTCCTCGACACGCCGGGCCACGAAGCCTTCACGGCGATGCGGGCGCGCGGGGCTCAGGCGACCGACATCGTCATCCTGGTCGTCGCGGCGGACGACGGCGTGATGCCGCAGACGCAGGAAGCGATCAACCACGCGCGCGCCGCGAACGTGCCGATCATCGTCGCGGTCAACAAGATCGACCGGCCCGAGGCCGACCCCGATCGCGTGAAACGCGAGCTGTCCAATTTGAACCTCGTGCCGGAAGAGTGGGGTGGCCAGACGATCTTCGTCCCGACCTCGGCCAAGATGGGGACCGGAATCGACCAGCTCCTCGAGATGACGGCGCTCCAGTCGGAGATCCTGGAGCTCAAGGCCAACGCCAGTCGCGCGGCCAAGGGCGTCATCATCGAAGGCCGGCTCGATCGGGGCCGCGGACCGGTCGCCACAGCGCTGATCCAGAACGGAACCCTGAGGGAGGGCGACGCGGTCGTGGTCGGCTCCTACTCCGGGCGCGTTCGCTCGCTGCTCGACCCCGCCGGCAAGAAGGTCAAGAGCGCCGGGCCGTCCGATCCCGTCGAGATCCAGGGCCTCTCCGGGGTGCCCGCGGCGGGCGATGTGCTCGTCGCCGTGTCGGACGAGCGCAAGGCGCGGCAGATCGCGACGATGCGGCTCGACCGGGAGAAGGCCAAGGGCAAGGCGTCGACGCGCATCACCCTCGAGGGGCTGCAGAAGCAGATCCTGACCGGCGAGGTCAAGGAGCTCCGGCTCATCCTCAAGGCCGACGTGCAAGGATCGGTCGAGGCGCTGGCCGAATCGCTCGAGCGGCTCTCGACCGATGAGGTGAAGCTGAAGGTCATCCACAGCTCGGTCGGCATGATTACCGAGAGCGACGTGATGCTCGCCTCGGCGTCCAACGCGATCGTGCTGGGGTTCAACGTGAAGGCGGAGCCCAAGGCGACGGCCCAGGCGCAGGCGAACGGCGTCGACATTCGGAACTACAACGTCATCTACGAGGCGATCAACGACCTCAAGGCCGCGCTGGCCGGCATGCTCGCGCCGGAGATCCGCGAGACGGCGCTCGGCAAGGCCCTGGTTCGTCAGATCTTCGTCATCTCCAAGCTCGGCCCGATCTGCGGCTCGTACGTCCAGGAAGGCAAGATCGTGCGCAACGCGAAGGTGCGCGTGCGTCGCGGCGACGAGATCTTCGCGCAAGGTACGGTTGGCTCGCTCAAGCGCTTCAAGGACGACGTCCGCGAGGTGCTCGCCGGACTCGAGTGCGGAATCGGCGTCGACGGAGTCAACGGCGTTCAACCCGGGGACATCCTCGAGGTCTACACGAGCGAGGAAGTGGCGCGCACACTGTAGCCAAGGAGCGCGTTGGAGGGGCCGATGTCGGCAGCGCGCGTCGCGCTGGCACTCGTCGAGCTGCACCTGCCGGACGTCGAATCCCTCAAGGACAAGCGCCACGTTCTGAAGGGCCTCAAGGAGAAGGTTCGGGCGCGGTTCGAAGTATCGGTGGCCGAGGTCGACAACCAGGATCTCTGGCAGCGCGCCACGATCGCGATCGTCTACGTCTCCGCCAACGCGCGACACGCCAACGAGGTCGTGGCCAAGGCGCTGGACTACATCGAAGACAACGTCGCCGGGCGAGTGCTCGACACGTCAGTGGAGATTCTCTAATGCAACGCAAGCGACTGGATCGGGTCAATCAGCTCTTGAAGGAGGAGATCTCGATACTCCTCCAGCGTGAGCTCAAGGATCCGCGACTCGGATTCGTCTCGGTCACCGAGGTCGAGGCCGCGCAGGACCTGCGAACGGCCAAGGTCTTCGTGTCGGTCCTGGGCGACGAGGCCCAGTGGACCGGGTCGCTGGCGGCTCTCGTCAGCGCCCGGGGGTTCATTCGCAACTGGCTCCGCCAGCATCTCGAGCTGCGCGTCACGCCCGAGCTCGACTTCCGGCCCGACCGGTCGATGGAGCACGCGGCGCGCATCCAGGCCCTGCTCCGGCGGGTCGGAGACGAAGCGGGACGGTGAGCGGCCCCATCGAACACACGAGCCCGGCGCCGTCCGCCGCCGTGCTGGAGCCGTTCGGCCGCGGCGGACGCGCGCTCATGCTCGGGCACGTCCACCCGGACGCCGACGTCCTGGGTACCTTGCTGGCGCTCGGGCTGGCGCTCGAGGCCAGGGACTGGACGGTCGTGTACGGCGGTCCGCATCCGTCCCCCGACCTTCTCGCTTTCCTGCCCGGCGTGGATCGCTATCGGACGCTCGACCGGCTCGACGGCTCCTTCGACGTCGTCGTGCTGACGGACTGCCCGAATCCCCAGCGCACCGAGGGACTCATCGACCAGGCCCGCGACCTCGGCAAGGTCATCGTGAACATCGACCATCACCCCGATAACCGCCGGTACGGTCACGTGAACTGGATCGACGTGACGGCCGCGGCCACCGGCGAGATGGTGTACGAGCTCCTCACGGCGCTCCGGGTGCCGCTGACGCCGGCGATCGCCACCAACTTGTACACGGCGATCCACACGGACACCGGCTCGTTCCGCTATTCCAACGTGACCACCCGCACCTTCACGACCGCGGCGGCGCTCGTCGGCGCCGGTGCCCGTCCGGAATTCGTGTCCCAAGCACTCTACGAACGCCGGGCGCCCGACGCGCTGCACTGGCTCGGCGAGGCCCTCGCCCGGGTCGAGGTGAGCGAGGACGGGCAGGTGGGCTGGCTCGCGCTGCCGGCGGACTCCATTCCGGAGCGGATCGTCGAGTCCGAGGAGCTCGTGAACTATCCACGCTCCGTGGCCTCGGTGCGGGTCGCCTGTCTCCTCCGCGAGCTGAACGGCACGGTGAAGGTGAGCCTGCGGGGCAAAGGCAACGTGGACGTCCAGAAGATCGCCGCGCAGTTCGGCGGCGGAGGCCACGTGAACGCCGCCGGGTGCACCGTCGCCGGCCCGCTCCCCGACGCCACGCGGCGCTTGCTCGCGGCCGTGCGGCGCGCCGTCGACGCGAACGGAAGCTCGTGAGCGACGAGTCCCTTCGCTCGGGTGTCCTGGTGGTCGACAAGGAACGGGGCGCCACCTCGTTCGACGTGGTCGCCA
>CAYVHH010000145.1:0-3173 GCA_964450175.1 uncultured bacterium
TGCCTCCCGGGACGCGATAGGGCCGGGCCAGCGCGGGCTCGCGGATGCGAAGCGCGACCAGCGCCCAGAATTCCAGGAGAATACTCAGTCCCGTCAGCAGCACGTCCAGAATCAGGTTTCGCTCGAAGCCGAGCGGATAGCAAGCCGCCCACAGGATCGCCGATACGACGATCGCCACCCACGGCGCGCCCGCGCGGTTCGTCCGCGCGAAGAGACCGGGCAGATATCCATCTCGGGCCATGACGACCGGCAAACGGGTGAACGAGAGCATCAGGGCGCCGAACGACCCGATCGCGCCGAACATTCCGGCGAGCGCGACCGCCGCGGCGAGCGCCTGGCCGCCGACGAGGCGCGCCGCGTCCACCCATCCGCCGTCGGTCCACGCATTCGGGTCGAGGCCCGCTCGGGCGACGGCCGCGACGGGCACCAGGTAACTCACGACGACCAGCGCCAGCGCGCCGAACATGGCGCGCGTGTATGTCCGCTGCGGCGATTCCACTTCACCCGCGATCGTCGAGAGGTTGTCCCAGCCCATGTAGTTCCACATCGCGATCAACACGCCGCCGAGCAGATCCGCATGCGTCAGGGGACCGGGCGCGGGTGCTGCCGACGGCGCGTGCGATACCGCCATCACGGTCAGCACGGCGAAGGGAGCGAGCAGCACCACGTTCAGCGCCACGGAGCCGTCGCCCATCGCTCGGATGCCGGCGAGGTTCCACACCGTGCAGATGGCGATCATCGCGAATCCGATGAGGATGCCGCGATCGCCTGCGACGAGCCAGGGCGCGAACCGGCCGAGATAGTCCGTGAAGAGACTCGGATACAGCGCCATCTCGAAAATGCTTCCCGCGAGGCTGAGCCAGGACTCCTGGTATCCCATGAACGGGCCCAGGCCACGCCGCACCCAGACATAGAAGCCGCCTTCCTCGGGAATGGCGGTCGCGAGCTCGCTCACCATCAGCGCCGACGGGAGACTCCAGATGAGCGGCGTGATCACGAGGATCAGCAGTGTCGCGCTGTAGCCGGTCTTGTGAACGATGTCCTCGAGACCCTGAGGACCGCCGGCCACCATGAAATAGGTGGCGGCGATCATCGGAAGGAGGGTCATCTTGCGAACGCTGACCGCGTTCGCGGTACTCGTCACGAGACGCTACATCCCCGGATCGTCGGCCGACGGACCGTAGATCGACGGGACCTTCGCGCCCATCGGACGCAGGTAGGTCGACAGCTGTCCGCGGTGGTGGATTGCGTCGAACAGAAAGCCGAAGAGCATGTCGCCGAGCGGAGCCTGCCAGACCGGGTTTCCGCCCATCATGAACTTCGCCGGCTTTTCCCACGCGGCGTTGTCCAGCTTCGCGACGCGCGCCTCCAGATCCTTCAGATTCTTCTCGTACGTCGCGACCGCCTCAGGAATCGGCGGCGCCGGACGCTGGACGAAATCCACCTGGCCCTTGTCGATGACTTCGCAGGCGTCGCCCAGCTCGCTCGCCAGCAGCCACACCAGATCGCCGGAGCATGTGGATCGCTCGTGCGGCCGGTAGGTCGCTTTATCGTGCGGCACGGCCTTCAACACCTTGACGAACTTGGGGCCTTCGGCCTTGAGACAGTCGGCGAAATACTCACGCGCGTTCTTCATGTCGAACCTCCAGAGCCCCACATCATGCTACGTTCAGCCGGCGGGTTCAATCGGCGCGGTCACTTCGAACACGACGGACTCCCGGCCAACGCCATTCGCCCGGATCCCGCTGCGGACACCGCCAATCTTCTCCATCGCACGCTGAGAGCGGGCGTTCGTGAGACCGACGAGGAAGACGACGCGCGTGACGAACGTCAACGCGTGCCCGACCATCAGCCGCTTCATCTCGCGATTGTAGGCCCCTCCCCAATACGCGCGCTCGAGGAAGGTCCAGCCGATCTCGACCTCGCTCGCGGCTTCGTCGTATCCCCAGTAGCGTGACGAACCGATGACGCGCCCCGATTGCCGATCGGTGACCGCGAACGCGCCGCCCGACGCCATCGCACCCTTGAAGAAGTTCTCAAAGACATCGCGCTTGTAGCGGTCGCTTTCGGGATGTTGTTCCCAGATGAGCGGATCGGAGGCAGCCGCGTAGAGCGCGTCGAAGTCGCTCTGGCGCAGGGGCCGGAGTTCGAGGAGTGTGCCTGTCAGCGTCGGCTGGAGTTCGAAGGGCATCGCGCGATCACATCCCCTTCCGCACCGCTGGTCAATGGCCAAACGAGGGGCGGACGTGTGGAACCTACATGCGTCGTCTCTTTCCCAGCTGCTTCTCGAACGCGGCGAGGGTCTCACGGCTCACGTGGTGTTCGATGCCTTCGGCGTCCGAGTGCGCGACGGCGTCGGGCACGCCGATCGACTGCAGGAACTCCACGACCACCTCGTGACGATGGCGCGACTCCTCGGACAGGTGCTTCCCTGCCGCGGTGAGGAAGATCGCGCGGTATGGCAGCGACGTGATGAGGCCGTCGCGCCGGAGCCGCTTGAGCGTGCGGCTGACCGTCACGTGGGTCACGCCGAGGCGCCGCGCGAGATCGATGACGCGTGCCTCCCCCGTCGCGTCGATCAGCTCCGCGATCATCTCGACGTAGTCCTGCGCCGTCTCTTGGGAGTGCTCCTGGCGGGTGCGGCGCGGATTGCGCGCGAGCGGCGTGCGGCTCACGCCGCAGAGTTTAGCTCAGTTGACAAAGTGTAGCCAATGCTACATTATGGTGTCTGGGCCACAATTCGCATGCGCAGCCTCGAAGGCATCCACGGAACCGTCGCCGTCCCCGCCCCCACCGCGGGGTTCTGGCAGCACTGGCGCGCCTTCGCCGGCCCGGCCCTCCTGGTTTCCGTCGGATACATGGACCCGGGCAACTGGGGCACGGGCCTCCAGGGCGGCGCGCGCTACAAGTACGACCTGCTGTGGGTCGTCGCGCTGGCCAGCCTGATGGCCATCTTCATGCAGGTGATCAGCTCCCGGCTGGGGGTGGTCACCGGGAAGGACCTCGCCCAGTGCTGCCGGGACTGGTATCCGGCCTGGACGTGCTGCTGCTGCTCGCGCTCCAGCGGCTGGGGATCCGGACGATCGAGGCCGTGGTCCTGCTGCTGGTGGCGACCATCGGCCTGTGCTACGGGATCGAGATCTTCGTTCTCCCACAGACGCAGCCGAGCTTCA
>CAYVHH010000146.1:0-9083 GCA_964450175.1 uncultured bacterium
CATTCTTCTCCGAGTTGACGTATAGCGAAGCGGCGGCACGCTTGAATGAACCTCTCGGAACCGTGAAGACACGAATTCGCTCCGGATTGAGGAAGCTCCGACAGGTCCTCGGAGGAGCACTGAAGGGTCTATGAGTTCAGGAATGAGCAACCACGATCGGGACTACCTGGAGCTGGTGTTCCTGCACGCTCTGCGGGTGCTGCCCACGAGCGAAATCCCCGTTCTGGAGGCTCATCTCTCCTCCTGTGCGGAGTGCCGACAGGAACGGGAGACACTCCGTCCTATCGTCGGCGCCTTCGTCTCCTGGCCAACCGATGTGCTGCGCCCATCCGACTTGTGGGATCGTCTAGCGCGGCGAATCGCAGAGGAGACGGGCCAGGAACCGGTGCTGTCAGCGGCCAAACGACAGGCGGAGCCGGATTGGGAGGAAGCCGCACCTGGCCTCTTCTACAAGGTGCTTGCAGCGGATACAGAGAACGAGCGCGTCAGTCTGCTCGTGCGTCTCGCGCCAGGTGCCCAGTATCCGCCTCACCGCCATGGTGGAATCGAAGAGTTGTACTTGCTGTACGGCGAGCTGTGGATCGACGATAAGAAGCTGTATCCAGGGGACTACAACCGGGCGGAGGTCGGCAGCGCCGATCAGCGGGTCTGGAGCCAGACTGGCTGTACGTGCGTTCTTCTGACCTCAACTCGAGACGTACTTGGCTGATTTCTGTCGCACGCTCGAAGGGGGACCAGACGTGAATGAGAAAAGTGTCCGCCTCCTCATCCGGAGGATGCTCCAGAGCGGCCAGCTGCCGTATGACGGCGCGTCGAACGTCGCGGGGAGCCCGGCAGCGGGCGAGGTCTGCGCGGCGTGCGGTGTCGTCATCACGGCTGAACAGCTTGTAATGGAAGGCGTGACCAAGAGAGGGAACGGGACCACGCCCATCCAATTCCATGTTCTCTGCTTCGCGCTGTGGAACGAGGAGAGACGCAAGCCTCGCGAGTTGATCTCCTGATTGCACGCTGCGTGGGGTCTGCCCGTCCGTCCTGGCCGGACGGCGGCTCAAGTTCTCGGCTCGTCCGGTGTCACGGAGTCGGAGGACGGCTGAGAGACGAATCGCGTGCGGAGCTTCTCAAAGTCCCCAGCTAGTGACCGCAGATCTTCCTCCGATAGCTCTTCGAGACGCACGAGCCCTGTGCGAGCCCCTTGGACGGCCCGGATAAGTTCATCAAGCTTCAACTGAATGGCCTTCGCGTCCCGATTCTGGGTGTTCTGAATAATGAACACCATGAGAAACGTGATAATCGTGGTCGTGGTGTTGATCACCAGCTGCCACGTATCGGAATAGTCGTACCTGGGGCCAAGAGCGCCCCAGATGACGATGATCGTGACGGCCGCCAAGAAGACTTCGGCGGATCCCATCGTTTCGGCGCACCATCTCGCAAACTTTCGAAAGAGCTCGTGCACGGCAGGGCCTAGAGCGATTCCTTGCGTGCCATCTTCGCCCTGGCCGCCCCGATCGCCGTCTTGACTTCCTTCTCTTCCTCGGGTGGAGGGAGCACGGCAGGCATCCCGAGGGCTTGGATCCACAGCTCCCGGCCCCAACCTGTGGTGTGGTAGAGGTGCTCGTCTTCCTCCTCTTCAACCTCTTCGTAGGCCGCCTTGAGCGCCTCGCGCGATTGGCCCTTGGCCTGATCGGCCACCTCGTGGATCAGCTCCCAGTTCAGGTGATCCTTGGTCTCGGCCAACACCACACACTCACAGGCCACGATCTCCGCGGCCTCCGGCTGTGGAGCATTCTCGATCGCCATCTCCATCGCCGCCACGAGTGACTCGCCGATCAGCCGTATCACTTCACGGCCAGGTGTATCCCTCTCCGGATCGATCCCGAGCTTCTCCATCACTCCGAGCATGATCCGTACGAGATTCTGAGTCTGCTCGTGATATTCCTCCCTCCCGCTTGAGGTCGGGGTTGACAGCACATTTGAGCGCGGTCTCGTAGATGTTCACGCCGCCCTTTTCGGTTTCCAGAGCCTGATAGAGCAATTCGGTGATTTGTTCGGGCTTCACGAGAACCTCCCTCGATTCATGAATGTTCGTTCGACCGTTCATGACGCAAGGGATGTGCCTTAGAACACTTCGGGCGGGTACGGCACATTTTCGCAGTTATGTGGCCGACGCTGGCGGGAGAGCCTCGGCGAGCGAAGGGAAGTACCTCGTAACTACCTAGTAAGGTTTACTCGGCTATGGCGTCCGGTGCAAGAAACAGAGGTGCCGTAACATCCCGCTCGGCATCACGCCCCAGCACACACGACTGACGCCCGCGAACCCACCTTCAACTCACACGACTCCTCGCGAGCAATTCGCACGGGCGTATCGCAAATCCACGCGTTGGTGGGTGTGCTTGTCTGTCACCTCCAACATCACCGCTTCGCCCCAGCACACATAATCGGCTCCGTTGACTCAAGTGTGAAGCCCAAAAACTACTCTCGACCTCGTGTAACCGGGGGTTGCCGTCCGAATGCTCGTCCCTCGCCTCAGGCACCGAGCAGGACCATCGGCGCACTCGAAGGCTGAGATCGGCGGCCGATGGTGGTCGTGCAGTTGGCCCTTGACGGTCCTGTGAACGCGGCCGTATCTTCGGGCCCGGGATTTGGGCTGTGCCGGCGACGTTCCGCAAGGAGATCGCGGAGTTCCTCAGGGAGCATCGCGGTGCAGTTTGCTCGGAATGCATCGCCGCGGCCCTCGCGTTGCCGCCGCGGCAAGTCGCCATCACAACGCTGGGCCTGGACAGCCGCGGAGGGTTCGTCATGGAGCCCGACGAGCCCTGTTCCCGGTGCGGAACCCGACGGCGCGTGATCCGGGCCGTGGCCGAAACTCCTCCGTAGTCGCCTCCGGGTGAGGAGCGATGTCCGGGCGGTTCGGAGGAACCAGATTCAACGAGCCCCATCCCAGATAGACATCTCGAACTACGCCAATATTTCCGGGACCGACCTGAGGACGAGAATGCGGACATTTACGTAGGTAGTTCGCCTATCTCGACGCCGACGCTCGCTCGCTGCCTACTGTAATGGGGTGGCATGGACTCGCAGGTGATTCGGCAACTCATCCGGCTTCGCCTCCAAAATGGTCGTCGCCCCCGTGACCGCGCCGTCGAGCTTGGGTGCGGGCCGGGGCAGCGGGCGGCTATGCGACGGGTGTGGTGCCGCGAGACCCGAGAAGCGACGAAATGAGGCCCCATTCCTTGCATGGCGACGTGTATTTGGGCGGCATTAGCGTGCTTGTGGTTGACGACTATGCGCCGCTTCGCGCCGGGGTCGCCGCGATGCTCGAATACTGCGGAGCGGTTGTGACGGCCGTCGACTCGGCAGAAGAGGGGTTTGAGGCCTTCCAGCGCGAACGCCCAGATGTCCTCGTGAGCGACCTGGCGATGCCCGACAAGGGTGGCTACTGGCTCATCGGCCAGGTGCGCGCCCTGCCGGTCGAACGCGGCGGAGCGACGCCCGCGGCTGCCCTCACCGGATTCACTGGTCCCGAGCATCGGTCCAGTATCTTGCGCGCCGGGTTTCAGTACCACATCGAGAAGCCGGTCGCGCTGGAGGAACTGGTCCGGATCGTCGCGCTCCTCGCGCTGAAAGCCCATTCGGCTCAGGGAGGGTGAACGGCGGACGTTCGCGAAGACCCACCGACTCGTGTTCGTGTCCTCGCCCCGAGCTTTCGCCGCATGCAGGTGAAGTGCTCTAAATGTGCTCAGCCGATCGCGCTGACCGACATTATCGAGTCGTCCGACGGCTGTCTGTCTCACCTGGACTGCAGACGGCCCAATGGTTTGACCGCGAACGAGCGCGCCCTGCTCTTTGTCCACTGCTTCAATCACGCGGTTGCGCGATGCCTGCCCTGTGATGCCAGCTTCCGCTTTACGGAACTCGGCGCAGACCGCTCGGAGGCCGTACGAACCTGTGCCCTCGTTGTCGTAAGGACCTCACCGAGCACGTCCGTGCGCATCTGTACCGCTGCATGATGGTTCCAGCCGACGTACGACTGACAGCTCAGAGGGTGCGCAGCCATCGCGGTACGTGCCGCATGATCGGATTGTGTGCGAGGGTGCCGACGCGCGGCCTCCGACGTCGTGGGCCTCATGGATCAATCACGATGCGTCGCGACGCCGGGCAGGGGGCGACCCGAGGGCGCCCCCTGCCGGCGCTACTGCCTACTAGTCCTCGCGATCACCCTGCTAGTGCCTGCCTGCGACCGGACAGATCTTCCAGATCACGCCGGTTCCCGGGATCTGGACGAGCGGCGCGTCCGCCGGCGTCACGAACTTGGTCGCCGGATCCGACTGGCCGAAGTCCCGGACTGCGCCGTAGTCCACGAGATACGCGCATCCGTCGGGGCCAAACTTGAGGTCCGTAGGACGGTTGATCCCGCGAACGCCATCGTCGGTGAACGCCTGGTCGCCCGTGGTATTGAAGGCAAAGCGCGACAGCTTCAACTGCAGTGGCTCGCCCGGCCGGCTAAAGTTCACGAGCTCGACGTCGTGCCCGGCCTCGGGCGTGCCGTTCCCCTTCGAGAAGCCGAAGTCCCCCTCGCGCGAGACCAGCGCGGCGCCCTTCTTCACCGGTCCGCCGACGAACGAATCGGGCACGAAATCGAGGCCAACGACCGCGACGTCGGCGGGCTCGAGCGCCAGAGGAGCCACCGGCGGCTGGGGTGGGAAAGCGAGCACGGATTGCACGGGCTTGCCAACGACCGCCGCTGGATTGTCATCGCCGGGTCCGCCGACCGGGTTGAATACCGCCTGCGTGGAGTCCAGGAACCCGAACCGGTCCGGCCAGCCGTGGTAGTCCGGGCTGCCGTCGCGATTCTGCTGCGCCAGCTGCAGGCGATCGGGCGAGTTGTTGGTCGGGCGCGCGCCGCGCTCGTCCTCGCCGTTCTCACTCACGAACAGGCCGCCCTTCAGGGCGTGGTCGTCGGGTGCGAACCGCAGGCCGTACGGATTCCGGTAGCCCCACGAGAAGGGCTCGATGGTGCTCTGCGAGTTCCTGCTGTTGAGTCGCGCCCTCAGGATGGCGCCGTCACAGGCGCCGTCGCTCCGTCCCTCGTGGGCCGGGACGTGCGCGCCGGGGCGCGGATGGCCGAAGTCCGAGTAGCCACTCGTCTTGACCCCACCACCGGAGTCGAAGACATTGTTGCTCAGGACGATGTCCTGGCATGCGATATCGTGCTGGTTCGCGCCTCCACCGTTGTCACGACCGACGACGCCAGAGTTGGTGGTGGATCCCTGGGACCAGTAGATCCAGCCGTCCCTGAAGGCCATCTGTTCGGCCGGATGGTCGCCCGTCGGCAATCCCGTGATGAACGGGGTGACCGTCCCCGTGCTTGGGTTCACCATGACGATGCGGGAACTGTTGTTCTGCGCTCCCGGCGTGCGAATCGCCTGGTTCGAGTCCGTGACGAACAGCCTTCCACCCTGGAAGCCGTTCTCGAACGCGATCCCGATAGACGGACCGTGCGGGGCCAATCCGCCGCCGCTGGCCGTGGGCTTGGCCAAGGGACCACGGATCTTGGTGCCGCTCTGGTCGAATACGAGGATGTCGGGCGTAAACGGATTGGTCGCCGAGAAGGCGCCGCCAACGACACTCACTTCGTCGTTGCATATACTCGGCAGGCCGTGACCCGATTCGAGCACGTACACGTCGAACTTGTGGCTGTTGCCCAGGAACGCGATGCCGACGGGAAAGTTCAGATCCTTGGCGAAGACCGACACTGTGAACCCGGCGGGCACAATGATGTCCTCGCCGTTGCCTGGGCTGTAGAAGGCGGTTTCAGTCGCGCACAGCGGATTCATCTTCACGACCGCCTCGGCGACGGCCGCAGACAAGCCAACTGACAGAGCGAGAAGAACCAGGATCCAAGAGACGCTGCGGAGCTTCGCTGTCATCTGGTGCTCCTTTCTAGGACTTCACACTCGTATTCCGTCGTCGCGAAGACCTGCTGTCGATAGACGACGCGTGGCAACGGAGGACTCCGAGGAGACGGACTCCCTTGCGAGGCCGCTGAGCAGAAAGAAGCCCGCTGGCCGATCCGGCTGGCAAACATGGGGTGTTCGGGTAGCTCCGGACCCGAGCGGGACGATAGGTCGCGTCCCGATGGTTGTCAAGCGGGCCGCATCGGGCGGTCAGCTCGGCAGACGCGAATTCGCTACGCGTCACTGAGCTGAGAAGCTGACGCGCCGATGATACTTCTGTGACGCTCGGACTCTACCTTCGCCGTATGTCCACTGATCCAAGGAGGATGCCCGATGCAGTGGAACACGATCTTGCGCGTTGGGGGGCTGGGCCTCGTGCCGCTCCTGGTGGCGGCGTGCGCGTCCTTCCCAGCCGATCGACTGCCGAAGGTGGACGCGATCCCGAGCCAGGGGCAAGTCTCCAACAAGCCATCCGTCTATCTGGCGCTCCGATTCTTGCGCGACCTGTCGGGCGGCGAGACGCCCGGCCCCGGCTCCGAAGTCACGCCGCCGCGGCCGGGCCCTCCGCGGCGACGGACAATTACAAGCTCACCGCAAAGCTATTCGACCGCAACGGACAGCTCCTGAAGACATACTCCTACGACGACGGGATGGCTTGGGCCCCGGAAGTGGGTCAACGCCTGACACTGGTCGAGCCGCATCGAGGCACCAGGTGGCAAGATTGGTCCCGCCATGAGCGTGAGAAGAAACGCGGGCGAGACGCCCGCGTTCTGGGCTATTTCACCGCGTTACGGCCCCGGCGCCTCGCTTCAACAACGCCGCGGCTTCCTTGGCCACCGCCGTGCCCTCGAAGAAGCGCGGGTTCTGCGTGCCCCACAGCCGCACGGCATTGCCGAAGACGAAGTCGTGGAAATCGCTTTCGGTGATGTGGCCGTCCTCGACCAGCTCGAACGCCTCGGGCAGCGGGTCGCGCATGTCGACGACGTCGAAATGCCCGATATCGGAGCTGTAGATCGCGTTGATCCGCGCGCCCAGCGGCATCATCTTGCCAAACGCCACCGCGTTCATCCGGTCGTCGGCCTCGCAGCCGAAGTAGTACGGCGTGGCGTAGAGGTCGATCCAGTCCTGCTTCTGGGTGATGTTGCAGCGGATGTAGTCGTCGGGCGGCATCCCACCCGTGAGGAAGTCCTCTTCGAGCGGCCAGCCGTCGCGGCGCTCGAGCTCGGCGGCGATATCGGCGTAGCCGTACTTGTCGACCAGCTCGCGCAGCAGCGGGCGATTGAGCTTGGTCGGGTCCATGTTCGCCATGCCCTTGGCGCCGCGTCGCTCCCAATGCTCGATCAGGTCACAGAACAGCTGGCAGCCCCAGCCGACGCCGCCCTCGAGGAACGCGAAGCGCAGATCGGGGAAGCGCCGGGTCACGCCGCCGAGGAACAGCGCCTTGGCGACGTTGTGCCCGGCCGCGGCGAAGTGACCGATGTGGTTGAAGGTGAAGTTGGTCGGGCTGTTGCGCTCGCCATAGGAGCGGCCGCCGGTATGGAAGGTCGGCGCGATCCCGAGCTCGCGGCACTTCTGCCACAGCGGGTCGTAGTCGTACTCGCTGTCGATGCCGAGCTGATCGAAGCTCTGAGCATAGCGAGCGAGGTCGGCGGGGGCGCCCTTGGCGTGCGGGATCGGCCGGCGCACGCCGCTGCCGAACATGCAGACCTTCGCGCCCAGCTGCTGGGTGACGAACGTCAATTCCTCGATCGCCTCGTCCGGCGTGTACACGGGGATCACCGCAACCGGGGTCAGCTTGTCGCCGAGGTCCTTGAAGTACTCGTGGGTGACGACGTTGAAGCCGCGGATCACCGCGCGCCGGGTCGCGCCGTCGGCGATGCGCGGGATACCGAGCCCGGCGGTCGGGTAGACGATCCCGAAGTCGATCCCGAGCTCGTCGAGGCGGTCGTACAGCATCCTGGGCATCATGGCCGTCGCGCGGTCGCGGGTGTTGGTCGATTGCCGGCCCCAGAATCCCTCCATCGCGACGCCGCGCTCCGCACGCTGCTCGGGGGTCATGCTGAGCGAATCCGGCCCGCGCCGCTGCGACTGCAAGAAGCCGTTGGCGCCGAGGTCGCCCGTGACTTTGCGGATCTTCTCGGCAAAGACCGGGGCGTACTCGACCCAATGCCCGTCGCCGTCGATGACGGGGTGCGTGAGCCCCTTGCGGATTTCTTCGGGCGTATGGTGCGCGCTCATCTGGATCCTCCCCCGACCGCTCAAGTGGGATTTTCGGTGAGCGTATGCTCCCCGCACAACCCAAGTCAAACTGCTTGACGAGGCCCGCGCGCGCGTCACATTTGACAGGCCCGGCGTCGACGCGCTATGTCTCGCTCGCACGCCAGCGCGTCGGGTCGGCGGCCTTCCTGGCCGGGCTGCCTCGCGACGGAGGACGGGATCATGAGTCTCAAGGAGCGGGGCGCGATCACCGGGATCGGTGAGACGGCTTACAGCCGCAACTCCGGCAAGAGCGTCGTGGCGCTCCAGATGGAGGCCTCGCTCGCGGCAATCGCCGACGCCGGGCTGGCGCCGACCGACATCGACGGCATCATCGCCTACGCGCCCAGCGGCGTGGTCGCGGAGGACTTCGTCACCAACTTCGGCATTCCCGACCTCCGCTTCTCGGCCACCACCCCCATGGGCGGCGCCAGCGCGGTCGCCGCCGTGCAATGCGCCCTCGCGGTGGTCGCGACCGGCGTCTGCCGGCACGTCCTGATCCCGCTCGGTCGCAACGGGGCCTCGGGCAGCCGGATCGGCGCCCGTGTCCGCGAGATGCCGCAGTTCCGCGTCGTCAGCGAGTTCGAGATGCCGGTGGGGGCGCTGGCGCCGGTGCAGCTCTACGCGCCCATGGCCCGTCGCCACATGGAGCTCTACGGGACCACCAGTCGCCAGTTCGGCGAGATCGCCGTGGCGACCCGCCGGCACGCGGCGCTTCACGGCAACGCCATCATGACCAAACCCATCACGATCGAGGACCATCAGGCCTCGCGCATGATCGCCGACCCCCTCCGGCTGCTCGACTGCAGCCTCGAGAGCGACGGCGCCGCCGCGGTCGTCGTCAGCGCGGCGGAGCGCGCCCGGGATCTGGCG
>CAYVHH010000147.1:0-11838 GCA_964450175.1 uncultured bacterium
TCCCTCTCGAAGATCTCGCTGATCTCGTAGATCAGGCCGCGCTGGACGCCGCGATCGACAAAGTAGAAGGTCTTCGAGTAGGGGGCCAGGATCCGGATCAGACGCCGCTTGATCATGCCGTCGAGATCGCCGGTCCACGGCGTATCGATGCTGGGAAGCGCGAAGGGGGCCTGGGCGGCCGGCGGCTTCGCCGGAGCCTGGGCGTCGGCGGCGGTCGTGGTCAGCCAAAGGGCCGCCAGCGCGAGGGTCACGAAGCGCGTCATGCACGACCTCCATCAACCAGGATAGTGAATCCGGCACACAGACCGAAATTCGGCGGGCGCCGCCGCCCGACGTTCTTGACACCCGCGGGCCGGGCGCGTATCACCCAATCGGGACGGCCGTTTAGGCCCACAGGAGGACACACGATGCGCGCGACCACGCAGCTCCGGCAGCTCCTGAAGTCGGGCCAGACGCTGTTCGTTCCCGGCTGCTACAACGCCCTCAGCGCCCGGATCCTCGCCGAGGTCGGCTTCCCGGCCGTCTACATGACCGGCTACGGAACCTCGCTGTCGCTGCTCGGGATGCCGGACGCGGGCCTGGCGACCATGACCGAGATGCACCTGAACGCGCGCTATATCGCCAACGCGGTGCCGGTGCCCGTCATCGCCGATGCCGACAACGGCTACGGCAATGCGATCAACGTGATGCGCACGGTGCGCGAGTACATCGGCACCGGCGTGGCCGGTATCCACATCGAGGACCAGGTGATCCCCAAGCGGTGCGGCCACGTGGCCGGCCGTCGCGTGATCTCGATCGAGGAAGCCGTGGGCAAGTACCGTGCGGCGGACGCGGTGCGGCGCGAGCTCGATCCGGATTTCGTCCTCATCGCCCGCACCGACGCGCGCGGCGCCACCGGCGGCTCGCTCGACGAGGCCATCCGCCGCGCCAACGCGTACCTCGCGGCGGGCGCCGATCTCGCCTTCGTCGAGGGACCGACGAGCGTCGAGGAAGTGCGTCGCGTGTGTCGTGAGGTGAAGGGGCCGGTCTTCTACAACCAGACCGGCGTGTCGCCGCGATTCAGCCTCGCCCAGATGCAGGAGCTCGGGATCGCCGTGACGATCGTCCCCGGCGCGACCTTCCGCGCCACGATCGAGGCGGTCTACGATCTGGCCGTCGCGCTCCGCGACGAAGGCCCGCTGGCCGAGGAGCGGTTTGCCGAGCGGTTCAAGCGTCATCCGCTCGGCGACGTACACACCTTCGCCGGCTTCGATCGCGTCCGCGAGTGGGAGGCGCAGTACCTGCCGCCCGAGGAAGCGGAGAAGTACGCCGACTCGGTCGGCCACCAGCCGACGCGCAAGTGACGGCCGCGCGCGTGAAGAAGCAGATCGTCGCGATGGGCGGCGGCAGCTTCAGCGTCGAGCCGGACGGCTCGGCACTCGACGCGTACGTGCTCGCGCTCGCCGGCAAGCCGCGCCCCAAGATCTGCTTCGTCCCGACCGCCAGCGGTGACGCGCCCGAATACACGACGAAGTTCTACGACGCGTTCGCTCGCCGCGCCGAGGCCTCACACCTCTATCTCTTCGGCCGCCCGCGAACGGACATCGCGGGCCTGCTCGCGAGCCAGGACATCATCTACGTCGGCGGAGGGAACACCGCGAACATGCTCGCGGTCTGGCGCGTGCACGGTGTCGACCGCATGATGCGCGACGCGTGGGAGCGGGGCGTGGTCATGACCGGCGTCAGCGCCGGGATGATCTGCTGGTTCGAGTGCGGCGTGACGGATTCGTTCGGGCCACTCGCGGCGCTCCGCGACGGCCTCGGCTTTCTCCAGGGCAGCGCGTGCCCGCACTACGACGGCGAGAAGGACCGGCGGCCGACGTATCAGCGGCTCGTCCGCGGCGGCTTTCCAGCCGGCTACGCCGCGGACGACGGCGCCGCGCTGCACTTCGTCGACACCGACCTGGTGGCCTGCGTGGCCTCGCGGCCGACCGCCGGCGGTTACCGCGTGCGCGCCGAGAGCGACACGGTCAGCGAAACGCCGCTCTCGGTCCGTCTCCTCGGCTGAAGCGGACGGAACGCGAACACGACAGGGCCTCGGTCGTCAGGGCGCGCCCGGCTCCGCAGGGGCTCGCCGAAATAGTCGATCACGCGGTCGATGCGCCGTGCCGAGTCTCGCTTGAAGGGCGTGAACCGATCGAGCACGAGCATGGTATTCATGCCCTCGCGACGCACTCAACTTCGATGCCACGCGTGAGCCCCGCGTTTCCGCGGAGTTGGCGGCGCGCGGCGCCGCGATTGTTTCCCAACGGAACGCGATGTTCCGGGACGAAACGGTAAATTCGACTCAGGCGCCGCCGACGTGGGCGGCCATCCGGTCCCGCATCGCCGCATCCGGCAGCCTGCCGACCGCCGCCTTGAGATTGTCGGTGAGGTGCTGCGGCCGGCTCGTGCCCGGGATCGCGCAGGTCACCGCCGGGTTCGCCAGGATCCACTTCAGGAAGAACTGCGCCCAGCTGTCGCAGTCGAACTCGGCGGCCCACGGCGGCACGGCCTGGGCGCGCACGCGCTGGAAGAGGCCGCCCTCGGCGAACGGGCGGTTGGCGAGCACCGCCACTCCGCGGTCGCGGGCCAGGGGCAGGATGCGGCGCTCGGCTTCACGCTCGCCGAGCGAGTAGTTGACCTGAACGAAGTCGAGCGTCTCGGCACGCAGCACGCGCTCGAGCTCGTCGTAGGCGCTCGACGTGTAGTGCGTGACCCCGAGATAGCGAATGCGGCCGGCCGCCTTCCACTCGCGCAGGGTTCGCAGATGCGTCCGCCAGTCGAGGAGGTTGTGGATCTGGATCAGATCGAGCCGCTGGGCGCGCAGCCGGCGCAGCGACTGCTCCATCTGCGCCACGCCGGCTTCTCGCCCGCTCGTCCACACCTTCGTGGCCAGGAACAGCTTGTCGGCGATCGCGAGCTCGGCCGCCAGATCGCCGACGACCGACTCGGCCGTGCCGTACATCGGCGACGAGTCGACGACACGCCCGCCCAGCTCGAGCAGACTCTTCAGCACGTCCTTGAGCGGCGCGCGCTCGGCCTGCGCCCCGCCGACGTCGAACACCCGCCAGGTTCCGAGTCCCACCACCGGGATCATCTCGCCGCTGACGGGAATCGGCCGACTCAGCACCGGCGAGGCCGCACCACCACCACCCGGCCGCACGGCAGCTCCTGCCGCCATCAACCCAAGCACCACCCGCCGCGAGAGAAGCCGTCCCTGAGAGTCGTCACGATCCCCTCTCATACCACGGACATACCACGACGCACCGACCGAGTGACTAGGCCGCAGCAACGAGCGGTTGCGACCTGACGGGGCGGGGCGAGAGCCGGGCGGGTGGCGCAGGGTGCGGCTCCGGCGAGCCCGGCGGCGTGGGCCCCCCTCGTCCCGCCCGCAGCTCGACGAGCTGCGACTCGGGCGAGTGGGTGACACAGCCGGGTTCGCCGGGGCCGCACCCTGCGACAGGCCCCGCCCGCCTCACGCGGCCACCCAGTAAGGAGAGCTACCGATCGATCCCGTATTCTTTGAGCTTCCGCCAGAGCGTCGTCCGCCCGATCCCGAGCGCTTCGGCGGCGCTGGAGTGATTGCGCCCGAAGCGCTCGAGGGTCTGGAGAATGTGCACGCGCTCGGTTTCGGCGAGCGTCGTCTGGCGGGGAAGCTGCGGAGAAGGGCCGAGCTGCAGTCCCGCCGACACGTGCGGCGGCAGATCCTCGGGTTCGAGGGTATCGCGGCGAGCCAGGATCGCGGCGCGCTCGATCGCGTTCTCGAGCTCGCGCACGTTCCCGGGCCAAGGGTAGCGGAGCAGCCGCTCGACCGTCGCAGGCGACAGGCGCAGCTCGCGGCCGAGCTTGCCGCCGGCCCGGGCCAGGAAATGCTCGGCCAGCGCCGGAATGTCTTCGCGGCGATCGCGCAGCGGCGGCAGCGCGACCTGGATGACGTTCAGTCGATAGAAGAGGTCTTCGCGGAAGGTTCCTTGCGCGAGCAGCGCCGAAAGATCACCGTGCGTGGCTGCGATCACGCGCACGTCGATCGTGCTCGACTGGGTCGCGCCGAGCCGCCGCACCTCGCCGCTCTGCAGCGCGCGCAGGAGCTTCACCTGGAGCGCGGCCGGCATCTCGGCGATCTCGTCCAGGAACAACGTGCCGCCGTCGGCTTCCTCGAAGAGCCCGAGCTTGGAGACGGCGGCGCCGGTGAACGCGCCGCGCATGTACCCGAAGAGCTCGGACTCGAGCAGGGTCTCGGGCACGGCGCCGCAGTTCACGGCCACGAACGGGCGCGCCGCGCGTGGGCTCGCGTGGTGGACGGCCTTGGCGATGACCTCCTTGCCGGTGCCGGATTCGCCCTGAATCAGCAAAGTCGCGTCGGTCGGCGCCACGCGCTCCACGAGGTCGAGCACGGTGTGCATGGCCGACGACTGCGCGATGAGCCCGGGCAGCCCGTAGCGCTCCCGGAGCTGGGCGCGCAGGTTCTCGTTCTCGCGGCGGAGCGCGCGCCCGGCCAGCGCCTTGTCGATCCGATGATAGAGCTCGTCGGGCTCCTGTCCCTTCTCGAAGTAGTCGAGCGCGCCGAGGCGGATCGCCTCCTTGGCCGACTTCCACTCGGCGTACGCCGTCAGGAGGATCACCTCGGTGGCCGGCGCGTGGGCCTTGGCGGCGCGCAGCACGTCGAGGCCGTCGCCGTCGGGCATGCGCAGATCGGTCACGACGAGGTCGAACACCTCGTCGGAGAGCTTGGCCGTCGCCGACGTGACCCCGTCGGCCTCCACGACGCGGTGGCCTCGCTTGCGCAGCAGCAGCGCTAGTGTGCTCCGCGCCGAGGGCTCGTCGTCCACCACCAGGAGATGCGCCATCTCAGGTGGCCTCGACCGGGAACAGGAGCGTCACCCGCGTGCCCCGGCCCAGCTCGGAGTCGATCTCGATCCGGCCCCCGTGCGCGCCCATGATGCGCTCGGCGATGGTGAGGCCGAGCCCGCTGCCGTTCGGCTTGCCCGTGTAGAACGGCTCGAACACGCGCGAGAGGTTTTCGGCGGAGATCCCGCCGCCGGTATCGCTGACCGAGAGCGCGACGCCGCCGTTCTGACGATTGACCTCGAGCGAGAGCCGGCCCCGCCCGTTCATCGCCTCGACGGCGTTGAGCGCGACGTTCCAGAGCACCTGGGTGAGCTGGTCGCGGTCGAACGAAAAGCGCGGGACGGCCGGGTCGACTGCCACGCGCACGTCGACGCGCGGCGCGCGCGAGCGATCCTCGCGGATGAGTGAGCTCACGTGCTGGACGACCTCGCGAATATCCCCGGGGGCCCGCCGCGCCTGCTGGGGCCGCGCGAACTGGAGGAAGTCGGACAGGATGCGGTTGAGCCGCCGCGCCTCGGTCCGGAGCGCGCCGAGCGTCGACGCGCGCTCGTCGGGGGTGAGGCCGGTGTCGTCGGTCAGGAGCGCGGTGGCGTTCAGGATGGCCGCCAGGGGATTGCGGATCTCGTGCGCCATGCCGGCGGCGAGCTCTCCCGCCGTGGCCAGGCGCTCGGCTTCTCGCAGGCGCGCGTGCAGCCGCTCGCTTTCGCTGCGGGCTCGCTCGAGCACCATGATGATCACGGCGAAGGTCGACAGGAAGTACAGCAGGATGAACACCGCGTGCACCGCGAGATAGCCGGTCGATCCCGGCACGATGTTGACGAACTGGGTCGCGATGCGGTGAACGCCCCAGAGCGTGAGGAATCCGGCCAGCAGGCGCTCACCCCGAAACCCCGTCATGCGCGTTTGCGCGGGCCAGAAGAGTAGACCCGCAGCCATCTGCGCGATGCCGAGGGTGATGCCCACGGCGCGCTGAGTGTCGTCGCCGGTGCCCATGTCGCCGGCGAGCGTCAGGCCTACCGCGGTCGCGGCGCCGATCACGAGGTCGCGCGCGCGCAGCCGATAGCCCCACCGGTGCGCGAACGCGGCCGCGAGGGTCAAGCCGACCGCGGCGACGGTCGCGAGATCCGTGACGAAGCTCGGGTGATCGACGTCCAGCACGAGCACGTCCACGAGCTTGAGACCCTTGGACAAGGTGTAGGCGCCCCAGGCCAGGAGCAGGTACTGGAAGAAGCGAACCCGGTGCGATTGGTAGAGGTACGCGAAGATCAGCAGCTGAACCGCGAACGCGACGGTCGAGACGAACGTCAAGATCAGCGGCGCCGGCATCACAACCTCCAGTTCAGTCTACGCCGTCCCGCAAATCGCATGCCACGCGCGCCCCGCGTCGAATCACGCAAAATCGCCGCGCGTTCGTTTCACTTCGAAACGACGTTCCACTGCGGAACTCGCGGGCCTGGACGCCGGCGGGCGACCGCGCACTGATTCACGGTGAACCCGACGTTTCGGCTTGGAACTATCGTGCGAGCTCGCCGAGCAGATGTTTTCAATGATTTCAGTGAGTTCACGTCTGGCACGTCCTCTGCTCTCACGCGATGCGACTCGCACAACAATTGGAGGAGGACGAAGACATGAGGCACACAGGCACACTCGCAATCTTCCTGGGGACGGCGCTGCTCGCGAGCGTCGCGAGCGCTGCGGTCCCGTCGTCGGAGGACATCCAGGCGCCGCGGTCGTCGAGCCAGGACATTCAGGCTCCGCGCACCGAGAGCCAGGATGTCCAGGCTCCGCGGTCGAGCAGCGAGGATATCCAGGCGCCGCGTACCGAGAGCGGCGAAGACATCCAGGCTCCGCGCGGCTGATGATCGAGCCGGGCGAGCGGAGCATCCTCGCTCGCCCGGCGCGGCGGCGCGAGGCGAAGGGATCGGAAGCGTGATGGGCTGGCTGGACGCGAACGAGTATCTCCTGATCGCCGCCACCGCCAGAGATCGGCTCGACGACCTTTTCGCTTCGACGGAGATCGCGATCGAGCAAGCCGCGGTCGCCGATCAGCGCAGGGTCACGAAGTCCGCCCACTTTTGCGACGTGCCCGGGTGCGCGCTCGGCCACCTGCCTGTTTAGTCGGCACGTCGTCGGGCGAGGGGAGAGCGCACTTCAACGGCGCCGCCTCGGCAAATCACCACGCCTGGCCGAACTTACGCGCCGTGCTCGCCTGCTCGCGGATGGTTGGCACGCGCCGTGCTCAAATCGTGATGGATCCGACGAAGCCCACGGCAGGAGGCGACGATGGATTGGTGGAGCGAGCTCGATGACGAAATCGTAAACTGCCTCGTCGGTCAAGAATCGTTGACGCCCGACGAGCTGAGTCAGAAGGTCGGGATGTCGCCCGAAGCGGTGACCTCATTGCTCGGACGGCTCGCCCAGGAAGGCAGAATCGCCATCCTGCGGGTCGCGAGGACGTCCGGCTAGCACGGAGGCGAAATCCCTCGCGGTGTCGTCGAGCTCGCCGGTCGCGGTCGCGTCTCCTACCTGACGGAGGGTAGCGGCGCGCGCGCCGTGCTGCTGATCCACGGCTCGGGGATGAGCGCGCGCTCGTGGGAGAATCAGCTGCGACACCCGCACGCCCTGCGGATGATCGCGGTCGACTTGCCGGGGCACGGTGCGTCGCATTCGCGTCCGGGCGCGAGCGTCGACGAGTACGCCGCCGCCGTCGCCGAGCTGTTGATCGCGCTCGACTGTGGCCCCGTCGTCGTCGTGGGGCACTCGCTGGGCGGCTCGATCGCGATCGCGCTCGCCGCGCGGCATCCGACCCTCGTGCGCGGCCTCGTGCTGATCGCGAGTTGCGTGAGACTGCCGCTGGTCGACAGCGTCGGCGAGCGCCTCGTCGCCTTTCTCCCCGGACCGTTGCGTCGGCTCGTCTTCTTCTCGATGGCCAAGAAGGTCCTTTTTGCGCCGGACGCGCCGGAGGAGGCGATCGCGGTCGCGATGCGCGACCTGCGCGCGTGCCGGCCCGAGACCATCATGAGCGACGTGCGGGCCGCCCGCGCGATGGACCTGACCGAGCACGCGGCCGCCCTCGACGTGCCCACGCTCGTGCTGGCGGGCGGACGCGATCGGCTGACCACGCCGGCGCTGGCCGAGCGGCTGAGCGCGCTGATCCGAGGATCGCGGCTCAAGATCGTCGACGACGTCGGGCACATGCTTCCGATGGAAGCTCCCGAGCTGGTGAACCGCGAGATCGCGACGTTCGTCGAGTCGCTCGCCGAGCCAGTGCCGTCGTCCGCGGTCGTCGCGGTGCGCCGGCCGTGGTTCGCTCGCGGTGTGCTGGACTGGCTCCTTCGCGTCATGAGGCGACCTCGGCGGCCAACGCCGCACTGACCGCGCGCCGTCATCGATTCGTCACGTGTCGCGATCGGGCTTTCTGCCCGAACACTCGTCATTCGTTTGACGCCTCATTGAAATTTCCGGCCGTGCGCGCCGGCGGGGAATCGCGCGGGGACGCCGAGGCATCAAGACAGGGGAAGGAGGACGTGGCTTCATGTGGATCGTTCGACTGGCTCTCCGGCGCCCCTACACCTTCGTCGTCATGGGCCTCGCGATCCTGCTCCTCGGCGTCTCGGCGATCGTGACGACCCCGACGGACATCTTCCCGGAGATCGAGATCCCGGTCGTCTCGGTCATCTGGAACTACGACGGGTTGACGACCGAAGACATGGCCTCGCGGATCACGACCTTCTCGGAGTACACGATCTCGTCGGCGGTCAGCGACGTGCGCTCGATCGAATCGCACACGTACCCGGGGGTCGGCGTCATCAAGATCTACTTCCAGCCGAACGTGAACGTGGAAGCGGCGCTGGCGCAGGTGACGGCCGTCTCGCAGACGATCCTGCGACGCATGCCGCCGGGCGCGGTCCCGCCGTTCATCCTTCAGTACAACGCCTCGAGCGTGCCGATCATCCAGCTGGCGCTCAGCGGCAAGGCGATCCCGGAGGCGCAGCTCTACGACTACGGCATCTATCGTATTCGCCAGCAGGTCGCGCCGATCCAGGGCATCACACTGCCGCTACCCTACGGCGGCAAGCCGCGCCAGATCATGGTCGACCTCGATCCGCAGGCGCTCCTGGCGAAGTCGATCTCGTCGTCGGACGTGAGTAATGCCGTGAGTCTCCAGAACCTGACCCTGCCGTCGGGCAGCGTGAAGCTCGGCCCGCAGGAATATCGAGTGAGCTTGAACAGCAGCCCCGACGCCGTCTCGGCTCTCAACGACCTGCCGGTGAAGGTCGTCAACGGCGCCACCGTCTACGTGCGCGACGTCGCGCACGTGCGCGACGGCTTCGCGGTCCAGACCAACATCGTCCGCCAGGACGGCCGCCGCTCGGTGCTGCTCACGATCATCAAGAAGGGCGGGGCCTCGACCCTGACGATCGTCAAACAGCTCAAGGCGTTGCTGCCCTCGATCCGCGCCGCCGCGCCGCCCGGCCTCGAGGTGAAGGAGCTGTTCGATCAGTCGCTGTTCGTGCGCGCGGCCATCGCCGGCGTGCTCACGGAAGGCGCGATCGCCGCCTGCCTCACCGGTCTGATGATCCTGCTCTTCCTCGGCAGCTGGCGAAGCACGCTGGTCGTGATCACGTCGATCCCGCTCTCGATCCTGACGTCGCTGGCCATCCTGAGCGCGATCGGCCAGACGCTGAATGTGATGACGCTCGGCGGGCTCGCGCTGGCGGTCGGTATCCTGGTCGACGACGCCACGGTAGAGATCGAGAACATCCACCGGAACCTCGGCCTCGGCAAGCGGCTGGTGCAGGCGATCCTCGACGGCGCCCAGCAGATCGCCACGCCCGCCTTCGTCTCGACGCTCTCGATCTGCATCGTCTTCGTCCCGGTGGTGTTCCTGACGGGCCCGGCGAAGTATCTCTTCACGCCGCTCGCGATGGCCGTCGTCTTCGCGATGCTGGCATCGTACCTGCTGTCGCGCACGATCGTCCCCACGCTCGTGCGGTACCTCCTGGGGCGCGAGGCTCACGATCCGGCGGCGACGGGCGTCCCCACGAGCTTGTTCGGCCGGATCCACGATGGGTTCCAGCGCCGGTTCGAGCGGTTGCGGACGGCGTACGTCAGCGCCCTCGAGATCGCCTTGGCGCGCCGGGCGCGGGTCCTCGTCGCGTTTGCGGTGATCCTGGTGAGCGGCGCGGCGCTGCTGCCGTTCGTGGGACGCGATTTCTTCCCCGACGTCGACACCGGCCAGTTCCGCCTGCACGTGCGCGCGCCGGCCGGCACCCGCATCGAGGAGACCGAACAGGTGTTCGCGAACGTCGAGGCGACGATTCGCCGGATCATCCCGAAGGAGCAGGTCCAGCTGATCATCGACAACATCGGCCAGCCCCAGCCGATCAACCTGGCCTTCACGGACAGCGTCACCATCGGGCCCTCGGACGGCGAGATCCTCGTCGCCCTGAATCCCGAGCGTCACGAGCCGACGGCGCGCTGGATGAAGACGCTTCGTGAGACCCTGCCCCGTGAGTACCCGGGCGTCACGTTCTTCTTCCAGCCGGCCGACATCGTGAGCCAGATCCTGAACTTCGGGCTGCCGGCGCCGATCGACGTGCAGGTGACCGGATTCAATCAGCAGGCCACCCACGAGATCGCGCTCGAGGCCGCCGCCCGCATGTCGCGCATTCCGGGTGCGGCCGACGTGCACCTGCACCAGGTGGTCAACGCGCCGTCCTTGCAGGTCAACGTCGATCGCTCGCGGCTGGCCGAGCTCGGCCTGACCCAGCGTGACGTGGCCAACAACGTTCTCGTCACCTTGAGCTCGAGCGCGGTGGTCGCCCCGAACTACTGGTCGGATCCGCGCAGCGGCATCAACTACATCGTCGCCGTCCAGACGCCGCAGGGCCGGGTCGATTCCGTCAACACCTTGATGAACACCTCGGTGACCCCGGTGACGGCGGGACCGCCGCAGCTCCTGAGCAATCTGGCGACGCTCGAGCGGCGCGAGGTTCCGGCCGTCATCAGCCACTCGAACGTGCAGCCCGTGTTCGACGTGTACGCCAACGTCCAGGACCGCGACCTCGGCAGCGTCGCCTCGGCCGTCCAGCGGATCGTCGCCGAGCTCCGGCCCAAGCTGCCGCCGGGCCACACGATCGCGGTGCGCGGCCAGGTGCAGAGCATGAACTCGGCGTTTCTGCGCCTGGGGCTCGGCCTGATCTTCGCGGTCCTGCTCGTCTATCTGCTCATGGTGGTGAACTTCCAGTCGTGGCTCGACCCGTTCATCATCATCACGGCGCTGCCGGCCGGCTTCTGCGGCATCGTGTGGATGCTGTTCATCACGCACACGACGTTCAGCGTGCCCGCCCTGATGGGCGCCATCATGAGCGTCGGCGTCGCCACCGCGAACAGCATCCTGGTGGTGACCTTCGCGAACGATCAGATGCTCGAGGGCCACGACTCGCGCAGTGCCGCGCTCGCGGCCGGCGCGACGCGCCTGCGCCCGGTCATGATGACCGCGCTGGCCATGATCATCGGCATGCTGCCGATGTCGCTCGGTCTCGGCGAGGGCGGCGAGCAGAACGCGCCGCTCGGGCGCGCGGTGATCGGCGGTCTGTCGGTGGCGACCTTCGCCACGCTCTTCCTGGTTCCCCTGGTCTACAGCGTCCTGCGGCGCCGCGCGCCGAAGCGGGACTTTCTGGCCGACGACGAGCCGCACGGCTCGGCGTCGCCGCCGATACCTCAGGAGTGAACGATGCCCAAGTCACGAGCCGCATGGAGTCTGCTCGTCGGAGTGGTGCTGGGGGTGATCCTGCTCGGAATCGGCGTGCTGCCGCGGCTGCGCCAGAACGCGGAGCTCGTCGCCGCCGCGACCGCGCCCGACGCCGGGCTCGTCCAGGTGAGCGTGGCGCCGCCGCGGCGATCGGACGGGCCGATCGATCTCGTGCTCCCGAGCTCATACTTCCTCCAACATCGGATCCATGG
>CAYVHH010000148.1:0-32413 GCA_964450175.1 uncultured bacterium
GTCTCGAGCGAGCCCTGGAAGCGCGGCATCACGTAGCGGGCGAACAGCTCGTAGGAGCGCAGGGTCTGCTCGCGCGTCGCCCACTCGTGGGCGCGGAAGAGCAGGCCGCCGAAGCCGCCGCCGCTCTGCCGCTGCAGATGCTCGATGCCCTGGACGACGGTCTCCACCGAGCCGACGAGCGTGGTACCCATCTTCACGCCCTCGGTCAGCGGATCGTCCGAGCGGCCCGGCGGCCGGCCGAGCGTCTCCTCGAAGTAGGTGACCGTCTCGTGGCGCTCGGCGCGCTTGACCTGCCGCAGGGCTTCCTCGTCGTCCTCGGCCACGTGCACATTGACGACGAGCCGCCATTCCTTCCGGTCCATCGTCTTGCCGTGCTTGGCTGCCGTCTCCTCGCCGAGCTTCCACTGGTTGGCCAGGGCTTCGGGCCCCCCGGGAAGTCCCGCGCCGAGCGAGAGCACGCCGAGGCCGTGACGGCCCGCGGCGATCACGCCGGCGGGCGTCATGACGCTCGCCACCGCGATCGGGAAATGCGGCGCGGTATACGGCGCCAGGTGCAGGCGCGCCTGCCGGAGCTCGAACCAGTCGGTCTTCATCGTGACCGGCTCCTCGCAGCGGAGGAGCTGCATGATCGCGTCGAGCGCTTCGTCCATCCGCGGGCGCTGGGTCACCGGCTCGATGCCGAGCATGTATGCATCGGACACGAGCGCGCCCGGACCGCAGCCCAGCATCGAGCGGCCGCGCGTCATGTGATCGAGCTGGACGAAGCGCTGCGCCACCAGCAGAGGGTGGTGGTAGGGCAGGCTCGTCACGCCCGAGCCGAGCATGATGTGGCGGGTGCGCTCGGCGGCGGCGGCGATGAAAATCTCGGGCGAGGCGATCAGCTCCCAGCCGGCGGAATGGTGCTCGCCGATCCACACCTCGTCGTAGCCGAGGTAGTCCAGCCACTCGATCAGCTCCATATCGCGGCCGAGGGCCAGGGTGGGGTTCTCGCCGATCCGATGGAACGGTGCCAGGAAGATTCCGAAGCGCATTCCTTTGTGGGCCATGATGAGGATCCTAGCACGGGGCACGCCCAATCGCGCGCGAGGGCGCGCGGTGTTACCATGCCGCCTCATGACAGATCGAACGATCCGCGTGGGGTTCGTGGGCGCCGGCGCCAATTCGCGCAAGCATCACATTCCCAAGCTCAAGGCTCAGCCCGGAGTCGAGCTGGCCGCGGTAGCGAACCGGACCAAGGAATCCGGCGAGCAGATCGCGCGCGAGTTCGGCATCGCGCGAGTCTACGCCGACTGGCGCGAGCTGGTCCGGGCTCCGGACATCGATGCGGTGTGCATCGGTACCTGGCCCAACACGCACAGCGAGATCACGCGCGCGGTGCTCGAGCACGGCAAGCACGTGCTCTGCGAGGCGCGCATGGCGATGAACGTCGCCGAGGCGCGCGCCATGCTCGAGTCCGCGCGCCGTGCGCCGCAGCTGGTGAAGCAGCTCGTGCCGGCGCCGAACACGCTCGAGGTCGATTCGACCTTGCAGGCGTTGCTGGCCGAGGGCTACGTCGGCGACGTCCTGGCCGTCGAGATCCAGGCCAACCAGGGCCAGTTTGTCGACGCCGAGCAGCCACTCCACTGGCGACAGGATGCCTCGCTGAGCGGCCTCAACGTCATGACGATGGGCATCTGGTACGAGGCGCTGATGCGCTGGCTCGGTCCGGCGCGCCGCGTGATGGCGCTGACCCAGATCGCGGTCCCGAAGCGCAAGGACGCGAGCGGCGTCTGGCAAGACGTCCGGGTGCCGGACCACGTCGAGATCCTCGCGACCCTGGGAGGCGGCGCGTCGGCCCACATGCGCTTCAGCACGGTGACCGCGCTGGCCCCGCCGAGCGAGGTGTGGATCTTCGGCACCGAGGGCACTCTGCGGATCGAGTCGGACGCCCGGCGGCTCTCGGGCGGGCGGCGTGGCGACAAGGCGCTGCGCGAGATCCCGATCCCCGCCGAGCGGCGCATCGGCTGGCGCGTCGAGGAAGAGTTCGTCAACGCGATCCGTGGCCGCGAGAAGGTCTCGCGTACCACGTTCGAGGACGGCGTGCGCTACATGGAGTTCACCGAGGCCGTCTGGAAGAGCGCCCGGAGCGGCCAGGCCGTCGACGTCGCGGAGCTCTGAGACTAGGCTAGCGTTCCTTCGTCAGCACGCGGATCACCACGATCACGACCGCGCCGACCAGCAGCGCCAGACCGGCGAAGAGCATGGCGGCGGTCAGCGGGCTCATCGGCGCGTCCCGTAGCGGTCCGCCGTGATCGGCCGCCGCCGGCGCCGCGGCGAGAAGGCTCGCGAGCGGCGCGAAGCGCCGGACCGAGGCGATCACGCTCCGGTCTTCGCCGCCGTCTGAAGCTCGCGGACGTGCTCGGCCCAGTGGCGGGCCAGCACCTCGAGCCGCTGGCGTCCCGTCACGGTCTCACCGTTCGGCCTGCGGAAGCACGGCTGGTCGAGCTGGCTCGAGCTCCGCGCCGCGTTCATCAGGCGCGCGTGCGCCTGCCGGAGCTGGGTCAAGAGCTCGTCGAAGCTCTCGTGCGCGTGCAGGCGGCGGCACACCTCGTTGATCGTGTCCGCGTCGGCCGCCAGCGGCCAGGGTGGGCCACCGATTGCGGCCGCCTGGATCCCCCAGGCCGTGGCGTCGTGGAAATAGATGAAGTGCATCAGGATGTCGCGCGCCTGCCAGCGATCCACCCTGGCGCTCGTCGCCCGGCCCGCGCCGTCGAAGTACCCGAGGGTTTCCTTGACGACGCGGTCGAGCTCGCTGACGAGCGCGTCGTTCGAGGGCAATGTGCTCATGCGATGACTCCCTTCAGCCCCGCGGCTTCTTGAGGAAGCGATTGACGTCGTCCGGCGTGATCAGATCCGGTACGGTCCAGCCGTCCAGATCGTACTCGGCCATGCACTGCTCGGCGAATCCCCTGAACTGGGCGGCGCGGCCGTTGTCGTGCGCCATCTGCCAGGCGATCAGCCGAACGGTCTCCGGTGCGCCCGCGTAGTTGCGCTCGTAGAGCTCATGGCGGCTGCCGAACTCGGTGCCGATGGCGTCCCACAGGAGCTTCATGAGCTTGATCCGGTCGACCGCGTCGGTGCCGTCGGAGCCGCGCAGGTACTTCTCGAGGAGCGGGCGCAGCGCGGGCGACTTGAAGTCGACCGCGTGCGAGTTGAGATAGATCAGCCCGCTGGCCAGGATGCTCTCCGTGAGCTCCTTGATGCGCGGATACGCCACCGGCGCGAAGACGCGGTAGGCCTGGGCCGTCTCCGGGTTCGGTAGCACCGTCGGGCCGGCCCACGGAACCGGATTGCGCGTCATCGCGTCCGTGAGCGCCCAGAACAGGTTGCGCCAGGCGAGCACCTCGCCGACCGTCGCCTGGACGTTCTTCGTGTCCGTCGTGCCGACGGCGTCCACGGCCTTCAGGAGCAGGCCGGCGATGAAGTCGAGCTTCACGGCCAGGCGCGTGCAGCCGTGGAGCATCGCGCGCGGGAAGAAGCCCGAGCCCTGGAAGAACGTGTTCGACTTCTGCACATTCTCGTAGACGAGGACGTTCTCCCACGGGACCAGCGCGTGATCGAGCACCAGGATCGCGTCGTTCTCGTCCATCCGGCTCGAGAGCGGATAGTCGAAGGGGCTCCCCATCACCTCGGCGGTCATCGTGTAGGACGGCCGGCAGATCAGCTTCACGCCCGGCGTCTTCATCGAGGCGATGAAGACGGCGCCGAACTCCTTGGTCTTGATCGGCGTGGTCGAGGGATGCGCGATGAAGTTGGCGTGGGTCAGGGCCGAGCCGGTGGCGACGACCTTCGCGCCGCTGACGATCAGGCCCGCGTCAGTCTCCTTCTCGACGTGGATGTACACGTCGGCCACCTCGTCCGGCGGCTTCTGCCGATCGACCGGAGGCTGGACGAGGGCGTGATTCAGGAAGAGCACGCGCTCCTGCGCGGTGCGATACCAGCGGCGCGCGTTGTCGTGATACGGCGCGTAGAACTCGGCGTTGGCGCCGAGCGTCGCCAGGAACGCGGCCTTGTAGTCGGGCGAGCGGCCCATCCAGCCGTAGCTCAGGCGCGACCACGCGGCGATCGCGTCGCGCGCCGCGACCAGCTCGTCGGCGCTCGTCGGCGCGCGAAAGTAGCGATGCGTATAGCCGCCGGAGCCGGTGTCGGTCGGACACGTCAAGGCGGCGTGCGACGCCGGATCGTGGAGCGCGTCGTAGAGCCGCGCCAGCATCCGCGCCGGATTGCGAAAGGCCGGGTGCGTCGTGACGTCGTCGACCCGCTCGCCGTAGATCCAGATCTCGCGGCCGTCGCGCAGGCTCTCGAGGAACTCCTTGCCGGTGAACGGTCGCGTGGTGCTCGTGGTCATCAGGCTGCCTCAGGCGGCGACGGCCGGCCGCACCTTGGTGGCGATCAGGTCGAGCAGCTCGAGCATGCGGCCCAGATCGTCCCGACGGAAGTCGACCATCAGATGGGCAAGCCCCAGCCGCTGGTACTCGCCGAAGAGGTCGGTAACCGCCTGCGCGCCCTGCCGCACCAGGTCGTCGCTGAGCGCGAGCCGCAGCGACACCGTCAGCGATTTCCAGGGACGCCCGGCGGCGTCGGCGGCGGCCCGGAGGCGCGCGATGCGGTCGCGCATCTCCGCGGGCGTCTTGCCCGACGCGTGCCATCCGTCGCCGAGCGTGACGACGCGGCGAAAGGCGCCGTCGCTGTCGCCGCCGACCCAGATGGGCGGATGCGGCTTCTGCACCGGCTTGGGGGCGAAGCCGATATCGCTAAAGCGGTAGAACTCGCCGTCGAAGGCCGGCCGATCCGACGTCCACAGCTCCTTGAAGACGCGCAGCATCTCGTCCGCTTGCCTGCCGCGCATCGCGAATGGCGCGCCCAGGATCTCGAGCTCCTGCTTCCACCAGCCCACGCCCACGCCGCAGATCAGTCGCCCGTTCGATAGCGTGTCGATCGTGGTCAGCATCTTGGCCATGAGAACCGGGTGGCGATGGCCGAGCACGAAGACCGAGGCGCCGAGCCGCGCCTTGCTCGTGCACATCGCCGCCGCCGCGAGCAAGGTGACGGGCTCGAGATACGGCTTTTCGGGCGGATGGGGGAATCGGCCGCCCGGATACCCGGACGACGTATAGGGAAAGATGACGTGATCGCTGACCCAGAGGGAGGCCATCCCGAGCCCTTCGGCCTGACGGGCGAACGTCACGAGCGCGTCGCGCGTGGCGACGGGGCCCTGCATGGGAAGCTGGCAGCCGATGTCCATGGCGACTCCTTTCGACTCACGTGATCCTAGTGGCTCCGGGCCGCGGAAACAATCGGTCGGTGGGCGGCGATCGGTGGGCGGTCAGCCTCGCCGAACGCGCTCGGCGGCCTCCGCGATGGCCCTCAGCTTGCCCTCGGCGGCCTTCTCGGAGCTGAGGGACTATTGGCGAAGGTCGCAAAGCCGCAGTCGGGGATTGTGAGTTCGTTCAGCCGCCAAGGTCAAGGTGGAGATGGCCCAGCCGTTCCAGATCGAGGAGAAAAGAGCCGGAGGGACCCGTTGTGCTGACCAGTGTCAAACCAAACGCGAGTTACCCGCTCGAGGTCCTGCCGGTGTGGATCCGTTGTGGCCGGCGGTCATCGTTCCGGTGTGCCGTTGCGGTCGCGCGCTCGTGGCAAAGCCGACTCGGATCGAGACATGATTTGTCGCGACTGGTAGGCATGCAGCACGTCACGATGGGTCAACCAACCCACGACGGTCGCGGCATCGTCGTCGAGCACTGGCAACCCCGAGGTTTCGCCGTGCAGGAGCAGCGGTAGCGCGTCTTTCAGCGATTGGCTGACCGAGACCGTCGACGGCTGCTCGGCCAGCTCCCCGGCGACGGCATCAGGGCGCGTCTCAGCCAACGCCCGTTCCAGCTGGCGGGTGGTGACCACACCGCGATAACGGCCCTCCGCATCGATGAGGGGAAGCGCTTCGAGGTCGCTGCCACCCAGCTTCGTGACGACTTCGGGCAACGGCGTGTCGGTCGGGATCGCCGCCGGGACGGGACCCATCGCATCACGGATGCGGAGCGATTCCATAACGTCGGTAGCTCGGCCACGGATGATGTCGATACCGCGCCTCCGTAGCTTGAGCGTATAGATCGTGTCGGTACTGAGGAGGCGGCTGCCGCCCGAGGCCAGCGCGATGGCGAACATGAGCGGCAGGATGATCTGATAGTCGCCGGTCAGCTCGAAGATGATGATGACGGCGGTGAGCGGTGCCCGGGCGGCGCCGGCGAAGACAGCGCCCATACCCACCAGGCCGTAGGCGCCGGCAGGGCCGTGCAATCCCGGGAGCCGCTGGATCGCGTCACCGTATGCGGAGCCGAGCATGGCACCCATGAACAGCGACGGCGCGAAGACGCCACCCGATCCGCCGATCGCGATCGTGAGACTGGTCGCCAGCAGCTTGCCGGCCAGCAAGAGCAGCAGGAACACGAGAGTGTAGTTGCCCCGAATCGCCCCCTCGAGCACCGGATATCCGACTCCGTACATCTCGGGCAACGCCAGGAGCAGCAAGCCCAGGACGAGGCCGCCGGCGGCCGGCCGTAGCCACTCGGGGCCGCGCCAGACGCGGTCGGCAACGTCCTCGAGACCATAGAGGCCGCGGATGAACATTACCCCCGCGAACGCCGCGAGGATGCCGAGGCCGGCGTAGAAGGCGTACTCGGCCAGCGAGGTCAGCTGAAAAGGCGGTAGCGTGAGAAACGCGCTCGATCCGAACGCGGCGCGGCCGATGACGTTCGCAACCACCGAGGCCGGGACGACCACGCCGAAGGATTCGGCCTCGAAGTCGCGCAAGATGAGCTCGAGCGCGAAGACCACCCCGGCGATCGGCGCGTTGAACGTCGCCGAGATCCCCCCGGCAGCTCCGCACGCGACGAGGAGCCGCAACCGCGACTCCGGCACCCGCAAGAGCTGACCGAGGCTGGAGCCGAGCGCCGAGCCGATCTGCACGATGGGGCCTTCGCGGCCGACCGAGCCGCCCGAGCCGATGCAGATCGCCGAGGCGAGCGACTTCACGACGGCGACCTGGGGGCGGATGCGACCGCCGTGCTCGGCGACCGCGAGCATCACCTCCGGCACACCGTGGCCGCGCGCCTCACGCGCGAACCGATCGACGAGTGGACCGTAGAGCAGGCCCCCGACCACGGGCGCCAGCACCACGAACCAGGGCCCCAGCACCGGCAGCAACGAATGCGCGGCATGCCCGACGCCGCTGTAGTCCTCGTGCCCACTGAACAGCAGGGTGAACCAGAGGATCAGGTAGCGGAAGATCACGGCCCCGACGCCGGCCCCGGCGCCGATGCCAATGGCCAGCGCGAGCAGTCCGGTCGGGCTGCCGTGGAGCCAGTCGTACAGACGCTGTCTGACGCGCGGAATGGCGAGCTGGCGGTTGGACACCGGGTGCGCGACTCCTGCCGCCGCAGTCCTACGTCTCGCCGCCGCGGCTCATGAGGCGATGAAACCGGCCGTTCATCTTCCGCGCCTCCCTGAGGAAACAGCGATAGGGCTGCTCGATACCAACCGACCGACCGCTATATCACGGGAAGAGACAACCAGAACTGTATCATATAGTGATATACTTTTCTCGGCGATGGCCCCTCCACGATTGAAGCGTGCCCCGGCGGTAGTCGACCGACTCGACTATCGAACCCTCGCGGATCTGCGCTACCAGATTCGCCGGTTCTTGCGCGTCCGCGAGGTCGCCGCCCATGCCGCTGGCATCGAGCCGCAGCAGTATCTGCTGCTCTTGCAGGTGAAGGGACTCGAGGGTCGGGAGGCGGCAACGATCGGCGCCCTGGCCGAGCGGCTGCAGATCCGGCACCACTCCGCGGTGCAGCTGGTGAATCGTCTCGTGGAGCAGGGGATGGTCGAGCGACGGCGCGACCGTCTCGATCGCCGCGAAGTCGTCGTGTGTCTTCGACCCGCCGGGGAAAAACTCTTGGGTCAGTTGGCGCAGTACTCGCTCGACGAGCTGACGACCGAAGGCCCCCAACTCGTGTCGGCGCTCAGGCGTCTCATCATGCAATCCCTCCGCGGAAGCGTGGCATCTCGCAACGGCAAGGTTGCCGGAGGACGAGCCCGGTGACTGGCCAGCCGCGCGCGCCAATCCGTGTCCGCCCGGCAACGCGGTTCCGCCGTAACGCGATCAGCTCCCCGGCTCTCTCAGAATAGAAAGGAGCCCCCGATGCGCTATCCCGCGATGCGAGTGACCTTTGTCGCCGGCGCGCTCACCGGCGCCGTCACCATGCTGACGCTGGCCGCCCACGGTCAGATGTCGCACATGGCGCCCGCCAGCGCGAAGCCGGCCGCTCCACCGCCGATTCGGACGACGATGAGCGAGCTTCATGCGCATGGCGGTGTTCCGCCCGGGTGGAAGTTTCTGATGCCCCCTGGCGACGCCGTGGAGGGCCGGAAAGTGTTCGTGGCGATGGAGTGCTTCGCATGCCACGAGGTGAAGGGAGAGAGCTTCCCGCAAAGCTCCACGACGCCCCGCGGGAGCGGTCCCGAGCTGACCGGTATGGGCTCCCATCACCCGGCTGAGTATTTTGCCGAATCGATCGCCAATCCCAATCGGGTGATTGTTCAGGGCCCCGGGTATACGGCACCCGACGGGCTCTCGAAGATGCCCAGCTACGCGGACTCGATGACCCTCAAGCAGCTCGTCGATGTCGTGGCATACCTGAAGTCTCTCGGCGGCGGCGACATGGCTGAAGGCCATCACGGTATGGAGGGATCGATGAAGATGGGCGACTCGATGAAGAGTAAGTGACACGGCCCCGAATCGGCGCCTCACCGAAGGCGTCCGGCGATTTCACGGCCGTGAATCGTTCCCGGTGACGCCGTCATGCTGACGTGGACCAGACAGCTCGGCATCGAGCTGGGGACGCTGCTGGCCAGCTTGATGAAGTGGACGCTACTCGCCGCGGCAGCCGGGATCCTCGCAGGATCTTCGACCGCGCTATTCTTGAGGGTTTTGGCCGTCGGGATCGCGGCGACGCAGTCGGCGACCATGCCGCTCGTCTTCCTCCCGCTCGGCTTGGTCATTGCTTCGGTCATGGTGCACGCGATCGCGCGCGACGCCGAAGGCCATGGGACCGACAAGGTGATCGAGGCGGTCCACCGGCGCTGGGGCAAAATTCCGTTCGTCGTCGCTCCGGTCAAGCTCGTGGCCACGGTCGTCACCATCGCAGCGGGTGGCTCCGTCGGCAAAGAGGGCCCGGCCGCGCAGATCGGCGCGGCGCTGGCCTCGGCGCTGGGTCGCCTGCTCTTCCTCCGTCGTCGCGATCACCGCAAGCTCGTGATCTGTGGGATCGGCGCCGGATTCGCGGCGGTGTTTGGCACCCCGATCGCGGGCTCGATCTTCGGCGTCGAAGTGTTGGTCATGGGCAGCCTCATGTACGACGTGCTGTATCCGTCGTTCGTGGCGGGGATCGTGAGCTACTTCGTGGCCAAGGCCCTGGGCACGACGTACTTCTATGAGACCCTCTCGACGATCCCTACGGTCACGCAGGGCCTCATCCTCAAGCTTGTGCTGGCCGGGATCGTCTTTGGCCTGATTGCCTTGCTGTTGATCGAGGCGATGCGGGTTGCCGCCGCTCTCGCGCGGCGTGTGCCCGGCCCACGTTGGCCCGTCGCCAGTGCCGGCGGCGTGGTGCTCGCCGGATTGGCGCTGGCGACCTCCACGAGGTACCTGGGCCTCGGCCTGGACACCCTCGAGGACGCACTCCGCGGTCTGGTCGTCCCGACCGAGGCGTCGCTGATGAAGATCGTCTTCACGGCCACTTCGCTTGGCGTCGGTGGCAGCGGCGGGATCATCACGCCGGTCTTTTTCATCGGGGCCACGGCGGGCAGTGCTCTGGGCAGTATCCTCGGGCTCGACCGTGGGATGTTCGCGGCGATCGGCATGGTCTCGCTGCTCGCGGCGGCGACCAATGCGCCGATTGCCAGTGCGATCATGGCCATCGAGCTCTTCGGCCCGGCCATCGGCCCCTATGCCGCGTTGTCAGCGGTCGTGAGCTTTCTGATGGTCGGTCATCGCAGCGTCTATGGAAGTCAGCTCCTCGGCATCGTGAAGAGCGGGACCCTTGTGGCGCCGGGCGATGTCGAACTACACCGGCTGACCGCCGTGGCAATGCGCAACCGCACATCTCGTGGACGCGCTCTCCTACGTGCGCTTCGCACAAGGAGGCGAACGCCCTTTACTCCGCGCCCGTGATCAAGGCGAGGTTGAGGTCGGCGGGTCAGCCCAGCAGAACGTCCGAGGAGATCGCCGGGCCAGGTCCTTCCTCCACATGCGGCGTCGGTCGTCGACAAAACGCTCGCGCTGCATAGCGATAAACGAGGCAGACGCCAAGCGTCACGCGGCAGACGACCCCGGACCAGTACAGGAAAGGTCCTCCGGCTTGGAGCCGTGACGACGACATCGCTCACAACCGGCGTCGGGTAGCGATGGCCGCTCTCGGCGGGATTCGCCGTCACGGCCCCGAGGCTACCTGGACGATCCGCAGTTTCGCGCCAGCATCGATCGGCAACCCCGCTCATCGACGGTGCCCCCGCCACGGGAGGTGCCGTTCCAGCAATCGGGCCTCCATGACGGTGCCCGTCGGCGACGTCGTCCTCGGCGGGACGGAAGGAGCCACGGACGTCCTGAGCCGGAGCTCAACTCGGGCGCATGGGTCCGGCCGACAAACATTCGTCAGCCTCCCCGCCGCACGAGCTCGGCTGCTTCCGCGATTCCCCTCAGCTTGGCCTCGGCGACGCTCGCCGAAGCGACCGGATTGTCGGCGAAGGTGGCGAAGCCGCAGTCGGGCGTCAGCAGCACGCGCTCCGGACCGAAGAGCTTCACGGCTCGCCGGACGCGAGTAGCGATCACCTCGATCGGTTCGCCGCGCTCGTGCTTCTGGTTGACAACGCCGACGCCGATGCGGACATCTCGCGGGAGATCGGCGAGGACGTCCAACTCGCCCGCGCGCGGCGTGCACAGCTCGAGAAAGAGCGTGCCGACGTCGAGCGCGGACAGGAGCGAGACCAGCGGCCGGTAGTCGCCGGCCAGCGCCGCCTCCTCGTGCCGGGTCCAGTTGCCCCGGCACACGTGGAGCCCGAGCCGCGCGCGCGGCAGGCCGGCGACCACCCGGTTCACGAGCCCGCGCGCGAACTCGAGCTCACGCCCCGCGTCGCCCTTCTCGCTGAGCGCGCCGCACATGAAGCTTCGCGTGCTCTTGGCGCCGGTGTAGACCACCTCGGCGAGCACCGGCTCGTCGAGCTGCACGAGCGCGACGCCGGCGGCGAGCAGGAAGTGAAGCTCCTCGCGCAGGACGCGCACCACGTCCTCGGCCAGGTGCTCGCGCGAGCGGTAGAACCGATCGGAGACGCACTCGAGCCACATCAGCCGGGTGAGGAGATACGGGCCGGGCAGCGCGATCTTGACCGGCTTGTCGGTCAACCCGCGCAGGAATTCGTGCTCGTGACCGGCCAGCGACCGGCTCCGGCCGAGCGGGCCGAAGAGGGCGGGATGGCGGACCTCGGCGGCCGGCACGTCGAGCGAGCGCATCTCGCGCTCGAACTTCTCGGGATCGTCGACGAGCGGCAGCAAGTCAGTGAGCGGGATGAGCTGACAGTTGTCGAGCCGCTCCCCGACAAAGCTCGCGTAGTTGTCGCGGCGCTGCTCGCCGTCCGTGATGACGTCGGCACGAGCCCGAAGCTGGGCGTCGACCGCGAGGCGGACCGCGTCGTCGCCCGTCGCCTGGAACTCCGCCTCGCCGAGCCGGCCCTCGAGGTGTTCGTGGATCGCCTGGAGCATCCAGCGCGGGCGCGGCCAGCTCCCGATGCCCATCACGGACAGCGGACGAATGGCGGGTGCCGCGGACGGCGAGGGAAGGTGGGCAGGAACGGTGACGGGGACTGCCTCGCGCGTCACGGGCGCCAGCGCCGCCGCGCTCACGTGCCGCGAGGGCTTGCGCTCGGCGAGCGTGCCCTTGCACACGAGAAAGCTTCGCTCCCGGCCGTGCCGCACGAACGACACGAGCTCGTTGCCGGTCATGCGGCACCAGGCGGGGAAGTCCTCGTCGACCGAAATCTCGGTGGAACGAAATTCGAGGAGCTGGCCGCGCTCCATCGGGTCCATGTGCTGGCGGATCAGGAGCAGGAGCCCGTTGCCACAGTCCAGATCGCCGCCGTCGAAGCTCGCGTCGGCTTCGTGCTGGTGACGGTCAACGGGCTCCATCGTGGAGGCTAGTAGCTGACGCAGGGACTGCCTTCGGACAGGAACTCCACGAGCTTCGCGCCGCCGACGATCGCGGCGCCGGCCACCAGGTTGTTCTCGTCGAGCTTACGCTTCTTGAAGCACGGCGAGCAGACGTAGATCGTGCCGCCGGCCTTCGCGAAGTTGTCCATCAGCTCGCGCAACGGCGCGAATCCCTCCTCGCGGATGTCATCGGCGTAGCCCTTCTGGGCCAGCCGCACGCCTTCGATGCTCAGGAACACGAGCGTCTCCTTGCCCGAGCCGACCGCGGCGTTGGCGACCACGAAACCGACCGTGGCCTTGTCAGAGTTGTCCTTCGCGTGGGTGAGGCTGACACAGAATCGGTTGGCCATGATTCAGCTCTCCTTTCGGCGGATCTGATAGACGGGATGCTGCTCGGTGAGCAAGGTGTGGCCGGTCATGCGGCACCAGGCCGGAATATCGGCCCGCGCGCCGGGGTCGCGCGCGGTGAGCTGCAGGAGCTGCCCCGGTTTCATTGCCTCCATGCGCAGGCGAAGCTCGAGCACGAGCTCGCCGCAGCCGAGATCGCCCGCATCCCACTGGGCGTCGACGGCTCCCGGAACCGGCGTGCTCGCGCTCACCGGTCGCTGCGCTCCCCGTTGCGCTCGTAGATCTGCTCGATCGTTCGCGTGTCGAGCCGCGAGGCGGGCGTGTCCTCGACGATCCGTCCCTCCCGCAGCGCCACGATGCGGTCAGCATACGCCCGCGCGAGGTGGACCTGGTGGAGGCTCGCGACCACCGCCACGCCCGTCGACACGGCCGAGCGCAGCGATTCGAGCACGGTCGCCGAGGACTCGGGATCGAGGCTCGCCACCGGCTCGTCGGCCAGGATGACTTTCGCGCGCTGCGCGAGCGCGCGCGCGATTGCGACGCGCTGCTGCTGACCGCCGGACAGCTCGTCCGCCCGCGTCCCGGCGCGGTCGAGGAGGCCGACCGTGTCCAGGCAGCCGAGCGCCAGCTGGCGATCGGCGCGCGTGAATCTGCGCAGGATCACCCGCCACGCCGGCACGTGCGCCAGCCGGCCGACCAGCACGTTCTCGAGCGCGGACAGCCGGCGGATCAGGTTGAACTGCTGGAAGATCAGGGCGAGCTCGCGGCGCGCGAGCCGGAGCTCGCGCGGACTGTGCCAGATGTCGCGGCCGGCGACGGAGATCGTGCCGCGATCGGGTCGCGTGAGCCCCGTGAGGCACCGGAAGAGCGTGGTCTTGCCGGCGCCGCTCGGCCCGAGCACCGCCACGAACTCGCCGGGCCGCACGGCGAACGACACTTCGTCGAGCGCCGTGATCCCCGGCGCATAGCGCTTGCTCACCCCCGCGGCGTGCGCGACCAGGCCGTTGCCGCCGGGCGCCGCGGCTATTCGAGCTTCCGTCGCAGCCATTCGCTCGTGTGGTCGATGACGGTGACCGTGACCAGGATCAAGAGGATGATCGTCAGCAGACGCGGGAAGAGCAAGAGGTCCATCGAGTTCTTGAGCTCCTGGCCGATGCCGCCCGCGCCGACCACGCCGAGGACCGTCGAGGCGCGGACGTTGAACTCCCACCAGAAGAGCCCGACCGACACCATGCTCGGCGCCACGTCCGGGAGCAGCGCGTACGCGATCACCTTCACGCGGGAGGCGCCGGTCGCCGCCGCGGCCTCCAGCGGACCCGGCGGAATGTTCTCGATCGCCTCCGCCCACAGCTTGGCCGTGCTCCCCCAGGTGTGCAGCGCGATACCGAGCACGCCCGCGAACGGTCCCAGCCCAACCGCCGCGACGAACAGCAGCGCGAAGACGAAGGAGTCGACGCCACGGAGCGCGTTGAGAAACCAGCGCGCCGGATAGTAGAGCGCCAGGCTCGGCGTCACGTTGCGAGCGGCGACCACGCAGACCGGGAGCGCGAGGAGCGCCGCGGCGGTCGTGCCGATCGCTGCCATCGCGATCGTTTCGGCGGTGCGGCGCAGCAGCACCGGAAGCTCGTCGGTGGCGGGCGGCCATGCCTTGGCCGCCCAGCCCGCCATCTTCGGAAGGCCGGTGAGGAGCCGGCCTGGATCGACCTTCGCCAGCTGCCAGCTCGCCGAATAGAACGCGGCGACCAGAGCCAGCACGAGCACGAAGCGGAGCCGCCGCCCTGACCACCACGACGCGACCGGGTCGGGGTATTCGACTCGCCTCACCACCGTCGCCATCTATTTCTTCTTGAGACGACCGACCAGGACTCCCGCGTCCTCGATCATTCGATAGTTCTCGTGAGTGGCCGCGACGAAGCCGGTGTAGTGGTTCGGCAGGATGGTCTTCGCCTGCGCGTCGGTGACGCCGACGAGCAGCTTCTGGATGCGGTCGGCCAGCGCCGGGTCGAAGTCGCGCGGGACGGCGATCGCGTCGTTCGGCAGCGGCTCGGATGTCCAGACGACCTCGGTGGCGTTCTTCTCCAGCTTGCCACCCTCGATCATCGCGTTCCGGTTGCGATCGAAGTCGGTCGCGCAATCGACCTGGCCGCTGGCGACGCCGATCTCGTTCGCCGCGTGCGTGGCGCCGTCCGAGTAGTTGAACAGCTGCTTGGGATCGACGCCGCGCCGCTTGAACCACGACGTCGGGATGAGCCAGCCCGAGGTCGAGCCGACGTCGGCGAACGAGACGCGCTTGCCCTTGGCGCCATCCGGCCAGCTCGTCACCAGGCCGGGCTTGCACACGACGATCGCATGGTAGATCGGCTTGCCGTCGTACTTGGCGGTCGCGATCGCGCGCACGCCGGAGTCGTCGTTGGCGAGCACGTAGCCCCACGGCCCCATCCAGGCGAGATCGACCTGCTTGTTGGCGAGCGCGACCGAGATGCCGGCCCAGTCGGTCGTGGCGGTGAGATCGAAGTCGCGGCCCAGCTCCTTCGCCAGGTAGGCGAAGAACGGCTCGTACGCCTTCTTCGTCTCCGACGGAGTCGGCTGCAGGGGGCCGACGCCGAAGCGCAGCTTGGCGCTCTGCGCGTCAGCCGTGGTCGACGGCGCGCTCGCGACCGTCAGCGCGAGACCGAGTACCGAGAGCCCGAGTAACGTTCGTGCGGATCGCATGGTCGTGGTCGATCTCCTCTGATGTCGGTGTACCGGGCGGGGACGGCCCTGAAAGTCCCGCCGGCGACAAGAGCGAAGCCTATAGGTAAGCTGGCATTTTGCAAATCGGGATTCCCGATGGGGAAGGGTAAGTCGTATCGCCGGCTCGGACCGGCCGAACGGGCGCTGCGCTCAGTCGCGCTTGAGCGCGGGCAGGACTCTCTCGCCGAAGAGCCGGATGTTCTTGACGGCGAGGGCGTGCGGGAGAGAGCCGAACTGGAAGAGGCCGACGAGGACGCCGACCCCGAGCTCGCGCGCCTGGGCGCGGATCTCGCGAACGACATAGTCCGGATCGCCCACGATCGACAGCCCTTCCTTCTGGCACAGGTCGAAGTCGAACTCGTAGAGCGGGAGGTCTTCAGCCGTCTCGATCCGCGCCGGCCGTGGTGGGGACGACTGCCCCATCAGCGCCATGGAGCCGCGGTGATAGCTCAGGAGCTTTTGCCAGAAATAGTCGAGGTGCGGCTCGGCCTCCTCGCGGGCGCGCGCGTTCGTCTCGGCGACGTACACGTGCCGCACCAGATGGCAGTGCTCGGGGCCCGGTGTCCACCCGTGCTTTCGAGCCAGCTCGCGATAGCGATCGAAGACGACGCGCACCCGGCCGACCGAGCGATAAGCGGAGCCGGTCGGCACGTGGCGGCTGGCCGCGATCTCGAGGCCTTCGTCGCTGTCGGCGGGCAGGAGAATCGGTGGATGCGGCTGCTGGAGCGGGCGCGGCCAGATCGAGACGCGCTCGTAGTCGAAGTACGTGCCGTGCCAGGCGAACGGCTCCCGCTCCGTCCAGGCCTTCACCACCAGATCCCACGCCTCGGTCATGCGGGCGCGCGCGTCGGCGAGCGGGATGCTGTAGGCGAGAAACTCCTGCGGCACGCCGCGCACGAAGCCCGAGATGACGCGGCCGCCGGACATGACGTCGAGCATCGCGACTTCCTCGGCCAGCCGTACCGGGTGTGCGTGGAGCGCCGGGAGATTACCGAAGATGCCGATCTTGATCTTCCTGGTCCGCTGGGTGAGCACCGCGGCGATCAGGTTCGGCGACGGCATCAGCCCGTAGGGCTTCGCGTGGTGCTCGTTGATGCAGATCGCGTCGTAGCCGTGCTCTTCGTAGAGCTCCATCTGGCGGAAGTGCTCGTCGTACACCTGCCGGCCGAGCGCCGGATCGTAGAGCCGGTTCGCGTCGGGGTAGTACGAGGCTTCCGCGAGGTGTGGCCACGGCATCAGATCGAACGCGTAGACCTGCATCCTCAGCTCCCCGCCGGTGGATTGCGCCGGTGCGCTCCCGCGATGGGGGAGAAGATCGCGGAGCTTCCGGCCGCTGTCAAGGACGGGGCCCGGTCGTTCCCGGTGCTGCCCTTGAGCGAGGCGTTATCATTCAGGGTGACCGACACAGGCCGCGACTTCACTCTCACACCAAGGAGGCCCCCATGGCAGGCAAGGCTGAGGCGCTGGCGAAGCAGTACGAAACGAAGGTGCAGGAGGCGACCGGAGTGTTCGATCGCCTGAGCGATGCCGACTGGAAGAAGGTGGCGTCCGAGAAATGGACTGTCGGCGTTGTAGCGCACCACGTGGCCGGGGGACACGAGGGAATCAGCGGGATCATCAAGACCGTCGCGGGCGGTCAGTCCGTACCGAATTTCACGCTGGACATGCTCCACGACATGAACGCGAAGCACGCCAAGGAGTTCGCGAACGTCTCCAAGGCCGAGACGATCGCGTTGCACAAGAAGAACGCCGCCGCGGCCGCCGCGGTGGTACGCGGGCTGAGCGACGCCGACCTCGGCAAGAGCGGAACCGTCCTCAGTGGTATGCCGCCGATGAGCGTCGAGCAGATCATCAACGGCATTCTCCTCAACCACGTCGAGGAGCACCTCAAGAGCATCCGCGCCGCCGTCGGCGCCTGAGTCGCCGCCGGGCGCGGCCGCGGCTAGACCGGGAGCCGCGACCGTGTCCGGGCGTCGATCACCAGCAGGCCGAGCGCGATCAGCACAACGGCCGCCGAGCTGAAGGTCAGCGACCATCGCACACCGATCAGCGCGCCGAGGACCCCGACCGTGAGCCCGCTGCCCGCGCGCAGACCGAGAATCGAGGTGTTGAAGAGGCCGACCATGCTGCCGCGCAGGTGGGCCGGCGCCACCAGCTGGATGATGGTCTGCGCCATCGACGTGAACGCGATGTTGAAGATGCCTGCCAGGACGAGCAAGGTCACCGCCGCGGGGTAGTGCTGGGCGCCCGGGAAGAGAGCCATCAAGACGCCCCAGATCGCGGCGCACACGATCGCGGTTCTGGCGCTGAGCTGCAGGAACGTCGAGCTCTCGAGCAGGACCGCGCCGATGATCGCGCCGACCGCGTTGGCCGCCAGCAGCACGCTGTACCAGGCGCCGGCCTCGTCGGCGCCGAGGTGGTGCGCGTACTCCGGCATCTGCGCCTGGAACGCGTTGCCGACCAGAAACGACGTGGTCCCGCCGAGCGCGATCATCGTGAGCAGCCGCGGATCGGAGCGCGCCTCGGCCAGGAGCCGGCGGATCTCGGCCAGGCCGAAGCGGGCCGAGCGCCGTCCCGGCGCGTCGCGCCGGTGCCCCGTATACGGCATCCAGAGCAGGTAGAGCGTGAACGGCGTGTAGATCGCGATGTTCGCGAGGAGACCGTACCCGGGACCGAGCAGCAGCATGAGGCCGCCGCCGACGGCCGGGCCGAGCAGGATCGCCAGGTACCGGCTCGTGGCGTTGAGCCGGATCGCGCTCGGCAGCCGCTCGGGCCCCACGATGTCGTAGACCAGGAGCTGCGAGGCCGGCAGGCCGATCACGCCGGCGGCGCCGTGGATCAATAATATGGCCGCAGCGTGCCAGACCTGTAGGGCGCCGGTCAAGAACAGCACGGCCCACGACAGCGACGCGAGCGCGAGCAATCCCTGCGAGATCTGGATGAGCTTGCGGCAGTCGAAGCGATCGGCCAGCGCGCCCGCGTATACCGAGAAGAGCAGGAAGGGCACCCAGTGGCTGATGACGGCGAACCCGGCGAGCATCGGTGAATGGAAGGCCTGGTAGATGACCCAGTAGCTGATGACGTGCTCGATGTTGTCGGCAGTGGCGCTCAGGAGCACGAGCGCGAAGTAGCGGCGGTAGTCGCGGTGCTGAAGCGCCCCGAACTTCGTGCCCGGCGGGGGGCCAGGGGCGGGAAGCGGGGATCGAATCACCGCGACGATTATAATCCTGACCTCAGGAGGAATCGCGATGAAGGGCGTGACCTTGCCGACCGAGACCGTGTTCGTGATGGAGGCGTCGCCGATCAAATTCGGGCTTGGCGCCATGGACGAGATCGCCTACGACGCGCGGCGGCTCGGGCTCAAGCGCGTGTTGATCGTGACCGACCGCCACATCGGCGAGCTCGGGCTGCCCGACCGTGTCCGCGCCCTCCTCGAGGAGGAAGGCATCAAGGCCGACGTCTACGACGGCGTCGAGATCGAGCCCACCGACCGGTCGATGGAGGAAGCCGCGGAGTACGCGCGGCAGCGCGAGCTCGACGGCCTCATCGCCGTCGGCGGCGGGAGTGCTTTGGACACGTGCAAGGCGGTCAATCTGCTCACGACGTACCCAGCCCCCCTGCTCGACTACATCAACCAGCCCGTCGGGCGCGGCCGCCCGGTGCCCGGCCCGCTCAAGCCGCTCATCGCGGTGCCGACGACGGCGGGCACCGGCAGCGAGACCACCGCGGTCGCGGTCACCCACGTGCTCGCGCAGCACGTGAAAGCCGGCGTGTCCAATCGGCTGCTGCGTCCGGCGCTCGGCATCGTCGACCCGCTCAACACGCTCACGGCGCCGCCGGAGGTGACCGCCGCCGCGGGCTGCGACATCCTGACGCACGCGATCGAGTCGTACACGACGCGGCCCTACAACGCGCGCGCCAAGCATCATCCGCCCGATCGTCCGGCCTACATCGGCGCCAATCCGGCCAGCGACATCTGGTGCGAGAAGGCGATCGAGTACGTCGGCCGATATCTTCGCCGCGCGGTCCTGAGCCCCCTCGACCTCGACGCGCGCGTGAACCTGGCGCTGGCCGCCAACTACGCCGGCGTCGGCTTCGGCAACGCCGGAGTCCACATCCCGCACGCGCTCGCCTATCCGATCGCCGGCCTCGTGCGCGACTACGTGCCGAGCGGGTACCGGACCACGCACGCGCTCGTGCCGCACGGCGTCTCGGTGGTGGTGACGGCGCCGGCCACCTTCCGCTTCACGTACGCGACGTCGCCGGAGCGGCATCTGCGCGCGGCCGAGCTCATGGGCGTCGCAACCGCCGGGCTCTCGGAGCGCGACGCGCGTGAGGCGTTACCCGGCGCCCTCCAGGCGCTGATGCGCGATGTCGGCATTCCGAACGGCATCGCGTCGCTCGGCTACGAAGAGCGTGACATCCCGGCCCTGGTCGACGGCACGTTGAAGCAGCCGCGGCTCTTGAGCGGATCACCGCGGGCGGTCGGCGCCGCCGACATCGCCGCGATTCTCCGCGACTCGCTGCGCTGCTGGTAGGACCGCGCGATGACACGCGCGCTCGTCTCCGAGGTGCCGCGCCGGTAAGCGTCCGGCGCGCGCGTCCTCGGCCGTCCGATGCCGCCGGCTATGCGTCGTGACGGATCGGATAGCTGGGGGGCACGATCTCGTCGAGCGGCTTCGCCGTCCAGTGCCACTGCGGAATGGCCTGCCACAGCCGTTCGCCCTCGGCCTGCACGTCACGCAGCAGCGCCTGCTCGTCGACCCGCACCGCTCGACCTCCCTCGACGAGGACCTGGCCGTCGACGATCACGGTCTCGACGTCGCGGCCGCTGCCGCACTCGACCAGCGCCTTGATCGGATCGTGCACGGCGCCGTAGTGCAGGTGCCGCAGGTCGACGACGATGATGTCGGCCTTGGCTCCGGCCGCCAGCCGTCCGAGATCGTCGCGTCCGAGATGGCGCGCGCCGCCGAGCGTGGCGGCGTCGAACACGTCCTGCGGACGGCCGACGCGGAAGCTTCCGTCGGCGAGGCGGCACATCAGCGCGGCCCAGCGCATCTCGTGGATCAGGTCTTGCGGGTAGGTGTCGGTGCCGAGCGCGATGTTGATCCCGAGCGCGCGATAGCGCTCGAAGGACTCGAACTTCACCCCCATCTTGGCGTACTTGTACGGCGCGTGGACGACCGTGACGCCGCTGTCGGCCAGGAGCCGCAGGTCGTCCGCGTACGGGTAGTGGCACCAGGAGTGCTCGTTGTGGAAGACGCAGTGGCCGAGGCCGGTGCGCGGCTTCAGGAATCCAATCGAGTGCAGGAGCTGGATCGGCGTCTGGCCGTGCTGCTCGAGGATGTGGTGGAACTCGCGCTGGTTCATCGCGGCGTGGAGCTGGATCGGCACGCCGAGGTCGTCGGCCCAGCGCCGGGCCTGGCGCAGGAGATCCGGCGAGCACGTGTCGAGCTGGCCGGGATAGAGCATCGCCTTGATCCGGCCGTTGTAGGCGCCGTCGTGCTCCTTGACGTAGGTGACCGCGCGCTCGAGCCCCGCCACGCCGGCGGGCTCGTCCCACTCCCAGACGATGCGGCTCCCGTCGAAGGCGTAGCTCGCCGACCGGAACGCCGGCCCCACGTACGCGCGCACGCCGAGCTCGCCCGCGATCTTCGTGAACGCGGCCGGGCCGCCGGGCATCGTGCCGACGTCCATGATCGTCGTCGCGCCGGCGCGGAGCGCCGACCAGAGGCCGTAGGTGCCCGCCACGTCGGCGCGGTCACCCGCGCGCGGCACCGCGGCGCCGCGGCGCGGTGCGACGTAGCCGACGAAGTTGCTCCCGAAGTAGTCGGCCTTGCGGCCGTCGAGGAACACCGCCTGCCCCGCGTTGGTGGCGGCGTGCAGGTGGCAATTGACCAGACCGGGAGACACGAGCTTGCCGGTGGCGTCGATGCGGTGATCGACCGGTCCGTCGAAGCGTGCGCCGACGTGGACGACCCGGTCGTCCTCGAATACGACACAGCCATTCGGTACCAGCTCGTGTCCGCGGCCGTCGTAGCCGACCACCCATCCGCCCTGGATCAGGGTTCGCATCGTCGTGACTCCCCGGTGAAAGTTACGTTCGCTCGCCCGCGCGGCCAGCCGCATGCTAGGCAACGCCGTTCGACGTGTCAACGTCGCCCGCGGCGTTGACAGAGGCTCGGGCGCTGCCCTAGAGTCCGCTTCATTCTGATGCCGGACAATCGTTGAGACGCAAACCAGACGCGCACCTCTTCATGGAGCGTGTACCCTCTTGTCTGTGGACAGGCCGATCGCGGAAAGACCCGGCATAGGGATGGCGTCCAGCCGTCGTCCGCGGCGGTTGTCGATCTTCTCGCCCGCCACCAGCCGGGAGCGCGAGGAGAACTTCGAGAGCTACTGGCTCTACCAGCAGCGCCGTGACGGCGAGATTCTCGAGGACGTGAAGGACTTGTCGGAGAAACGAAAGGGGCTTGCACGCTTCCAGGCCAACCCGGTCCGGACGCGCCGGCCGGTCCCGGAGGCGTTCCACCGCAACTACGTCACGATGCGCGACGATCCGCGCACCCTCGACCGCCGGACTCTACTCCTGACCTTCCTCTACAAGTTCGCGCGCCACGAATGGATCGGCATCTCGGCGGCCTGGGACGAGACTCCGACGGTGGCCCGCGGGGTGTATTTGATCGACAAGATCAGTCGCTACCACCTCGCCGAGGAGTTCTGCCACATGCGGCTCTTCCAGGAGATGTTCCGGACCTTCGGGCTGGAGGGCGTCGAGTGGGGGCCGCTGCCGAAGCGGACCAAGCAGCTCTACGGCGCGTTCGCCCGCTTGCCCGGCCCGATCGTGGCGCCACCGGCCTTCGTGAGCGAGCTGATGGGGTTGACCGTGTACCTGCAGCTCGACACGATGCTCGACGACATCGTGGGCGACGAGCCGGACGTGCGCGACCGGGTCCGCGAGCTCCTGCGCGCGATCATGACCGACGAGCTGTCGCACGTCGGCGAGCGGCGCAACTTCATGGGACCGATCGGGCTCCGTGCGGCCAAGCTGATGGTGCGACCGATGTTCCGCGCCTTCTTCGGCGGCATTCCGGAGGCGCCGCTACTGTTCGACACGCGCCGGATGCGAAAAGACGCCGAGGCTTTCGACTACAGCACGATCCGGCCGGACATTCTCAGCGTGAGCTGGGCGCCGTCGTATTGCACTCCGCGTCCGTAGACGGCGGGCTTCCCGCGCCTCGCCTTCGGGAAAGCGCCGCGGCCCAGCGTCCGTGCCGGGCCGCGGCGTGCGGGGGCACCTACGCGGCGTACCCTTGCGGGACGAGGTTCAACGCCTTGGCGAACTTGCTGGCGAACGTCTGAAAGCCCACGATGAAGGTCAGCTCGACGACTTCGGCTTCGGTGAAGTGCTCGCGGAGGCGCGTCATGCTTGCATCGGTGACTTCGAGATCGTCGCGCGTGATGCGCTCGGCGTAGTCGAGCGCCGCGTGTTCGCGCGCGGTGAACCGGTTACTGTCGCGGTAGCGCAGCAGGTCGTCGAGCTTCTCGCTCGGGATGCCCGCCTTCGCGCCGACGGCGCGGCGGATGTCCATTCAATAGGGGCTGCCATACAGCGCCGCGACCTGCACGTTGAGCAGCGCACGCAAGGTCGATTCGATCCGACCGAACCACTCGATCGCGGCGTACAGCCCGCCGAGCCCCATCATGAGCGGTACGCGGTGGGCCATGAGCCGCTCCGGCGTCGGCACCCGACCATAGATCGCGCGCCCGATCCGATAGAAGGCGCGGACTGCCAGCCCCGGACGTTCGACTTCGCTGATCCTCGTCATGGGAGTCCTCCTGTGATTCGCGTGAGCGGTTGTCTCCAGCGCGTCACCCTCGCCACGGGCCCATAGTACCGTGGCGGTCCATGGCGTCTGCGCCGCCGGTTGCAGCCCTCGAGCGCGAGCCGGCCCGCCATGATGGCGACCAAGGTCCCATAGACGCCGACTCCAGAAAGAACACTAGATGTGCGTGATGCCGGGGCAAGTTCCCCATCAGTACCTGGCCATCCCGATCGAGACGCTTCCGCGCTACGCGGGGTTCTTCGCCGCTACGAGTTCGTCTTCGCGTGCTGCTCCTCCGCTATTGCAGGAGATCAACCCGTTGCGTACGCGGCCCCCGTCGTACAACGCGCTGACGGACAACGGCACGACCGAGATCCCGCGTCTGGGTCGTGGCGGAGCCGGAGGCTCGTCCTGAAGGAGCTATATCAACGGGCGCGCCAGAGCCGCCAACGACGCCCAGCGCTCGCGCTTCTCGGCGCCCTGTGCCTCACACTGGCGGCCTGCGCCGGGCCGGTCGGCACGACCAGGGCCGACCCCAAGGTCGTCCTTCGCGAGCTCGACCAGAGTGCCATCACATCGGGCAAGCCGAGCCTGCCGACGCGCAATGTGCTCTACGAGCGCGGTCTCTTCGAAGCCTTCGACGAGCGTCCCGAGGCTGCTATAGCCGCGCTGCACAAGGCGATGGTCGCCGCGCAGGGGGACCAGGAAATGCTCTTCGCCCTGGCCGAGCTGTCGTTCTTGCACGGCCAGGCGACCAAGAAACGAGACTACTACCTGGCGGCAGCCGTTTACGCCTACGCCTTCCTCTTCCCCGAGACGACCGGCGATGCCGGCCCGGGGCGGTTCGACCCTCGGCTGCGGACCGCGGCAGATCTGTACAACTGGGCGCTCATTCTGAGCTTCCGCTCGGCGGAGGGGTCGGAGGTGGTCCCGCAGGGCGGTTCGTTCGAGCTGCCTTTCGGGCAGCTCGACGTCGCGTTCGATCCCGCCTCTCTCCGCGCCGGGGACCGTGAGCTGTTCGGGTTCGTCCCGATCGGGGAGCTGGAGGTGCACGGTCTGGCGATGCGGTATCGCTGGCCGGGCCTCGGCGCACCGCTCGCCGCCTCCACCAGGCCCATCGATGCCTCGAAGCCCGGGCACGATTTGATTGCGCCGCGGCTGAAGGTGGCGGTGACCGCTCTCCTGCGGATCTCCGAGGCTCGGCGCGCCCTCGTGCAGGGCGAGTCGCTGACGAGCAAGCTGGAGCTCCACCTGGCCTGGGACGCGGAATCGATTTCGGTCGCCGGCGAGCGAGTACCGCTCGAGCTCGAGCCGACAGCGGCGATGGCGTTGTCGTTTACCGGCCTGCCGATCATAGAGCTCGAGACGCTCGGGTTTCTGGGCCGGCTGAGCGGGTTCCTAGCAGAACGGCCTCCGCTCGTCTCCTCGACGCCGTATAAGCCCGGGCTCATCCCCGTGGTGTTCGTGCACGGCACGGAGTCGAGCGTGGTCCGCTGGGCCGAGATGTACAACCGTCTGCTCGCCGACCCCGAGATTCGTGGCCACTACCAGTTCTGGTTCTTCCAGTACGACTCCGGCAACCCCATCCTGCTGTCCTCTCTGGGCCTGCGTGATGCTCTGGTCGCAGCCCTGGCGCGGCTCGACCCCGAGGGCAAGGATCCGGCCCTGCGCCGGATGGTCCTGATCGGGCACAGCCAGGGGGGCCTGTTGGTCAAGATGCAGGTCATCAGCAGCGGCGATCGGTTCTGGGACTCGGTCAGCAAGAAGCCGCTGGATCAGCTGACGCTGTCCGACAAGATTCGCGATCTGCTCCGGCGCGCGATGTTCGTCGAGCCGCTGCCCGCAGTGTCTCGGGTGGTGTTCATCTGCACGCCCCACCGTGGCAGCTTCGTGGCCGGGCGCAATATCATCAGAAACCTCGTCCGGGCGCTCATGGCCCTGCCCACCAACCTCGCCGGAGTGGACAAGGAAATCATCCAAAACCGGGACGCGCTGCAGAGCGGGGTGAGCCTGGTCGTGCCGTCGGCAGTCGACAACATGTCCCCGCGTCACCACTTCATCCGGACCCTCCAGACGATTCCCGTCGCATCGTCCGTCGAGGTCAACTCCATCATCGCGGTCGAGACGGACGGGCCGGTCGAGCAGGGCAACGACGGCGTGGTGGAGTACTCGAGCGCCCACATCGAGCCGGTCGAGTCCGAGCTCATCGTCCGGCCGTCGCCCCATTCCACGCAGGGCAATCCTCACACCATCGAGGAGGTGCGCCGGATTCTCCGGCTCCACATGGGGCTGAAGACGGGCACGGCGCCGCTCGTGCCGCTCCCGCCCCGATGACAGCCGACGCCGTGGCCGAGAAACAACAACCCGGCAACACGTTTCGTTACGGTTGCCATGCCGATCTGGAAGGACAGAAGCACATGAAAATCTCCGTCGTCAGAATATTCGGTCTCGCTTTCGCACTGGTGGGGTCGGCGGGTTCGCTGCTCGGCACGGTCGCCCTGGCCGGCGAGCTCGCGGGGATCACGATGCCCGACACGCTCAAGGTCGGCGAGAAGACGCTGAAGCTGAACGGGCTGGGCCTCAGAAAGAAGGCTGTCTTCAAGGTCTACGTGGGTGGGCTCTACCTCGAATCGCCCGCCAAGGACGCGGCCGCGATCCTCGCAGCCGACCAGGCGAAGGCCATCCGCATGCATTTCGTGCGCGACCTGACGAAAGCACAGGTCGTCGAGGGCTTCCAGGAAGGCTTCGACGCGAACGTGAAGGACAAGGCCGCCCAGAAGGCCGCGTTCGACAAGATGCTCGCCCTCGTTCCCGATATGAAGGAAGGCACGACGATGACGTTCGCCTACCTGCCGGGAAAGGGCACGACCTTGTACGCCGGGACCAAGGAGCTTGGCGTCTTCGACGGCAAAGGCTTCGCGGACGCGGTCTTCTCGATCTGGCTCGGTCCCAAGCCGCCTTCCGAGGAGCTGAAAACGGGAATGCTGGGCTGACCGGGGCGCCACCGACTTCGGCGACGCCAAGGATGTCGTTCGGGCCGGAGGCCACGGAACCGACATGAGCGCGTTGACAACCGGCCTGCTCGTGTTCGCGTGTGTCTTCGGCGGAGCTCTGCTCGGGATGTCGCTTCGCAGGATCTGGCCCGACGATCATCTCAGCGGTGATTCGAGGGACGTCGTGAAGCTCGGAATAGGGCTGATCGGGACCATGGCGGCTCTTGTTCTGAGCCTGCTGATTTCCTCAGCCAAGGGGTCCTATGACATCCGATCAACCGAGGTGGCGCAGCTGGCCGCCAACGTCACGCTGCTCGACCGTGTCCTCGCGCATTATGGGCCGGAGGCGAGAGAGGCTCGCGATCTGCTCCTCCGCTCCCTTGCCCATGTCATCGCTCAGACATGGCCGGAGCGCGGTGCCGGACCTTCGTCACCGATGCCGAGTGCCAGCGCGGACGCCCTCTACGACACGATCCAGGTGCTCGCGCCGCAGAACGAGTCTCAGCGATGGCTCCACGCCGAGGCGCTGACGATCACCGCCAGTATCGGCCGCACGCGCTGGTTGCTCGTCAGCGAAGGAGCTCGCTCGATTCCCAGGCCATTCCTGGTCGTGCTGGTCTGCTGGCTCGCGTTCATCTTCGGAAGCTTCGGTCTCCTGGCCCGGGCCAACGTTACGGTTCTCGTAGCCCTGTTCGTCTGTGCTCTGTCGTTTTCGAGCGCGATCTTCCTGATTCTCGAGCTGGATCAACCATTCGAGGGGCTGATCCAGACCTCCAGCGCGCCGCTGCGAGAAGCCCTTCAGCGTCTCGGCCAGTAGTCCCAGCGTCGCGACCGGCCTGTGATAGCGTTGCGATCCATGGCCTCTGCGCGCGGACAGGCGCGACCTCCGATGGAGCGGCGCAGGCTCGGACGAACGGACATCGTGGCGAGTGTGCTCGGCTTCGGCGGCTCCGAGATCGGCTATCAGGGCGTGAGCGCGCGGACGGTCGCGCGGCTGCTCGGCAGCGCGCTCGACGCCGGCCTGAACGTGATCGACACCGCGGAGTGCTACGACAACAGCGAGAGCCTCATCGGCAAGGCGATCGGAGCGCGGCGGCGGGACGTTTGGCTGTTCACGAAGTGCGGGCACGCCGGCGGCTGGGCGAGCGCCGACTGGCGACGTGCTCCGCTCCTGGGCAGCATCGAGCGCAGCCTGCGCCGTCTCGCGACCGACTACGTCGATCTCATCCAGCTCCACAGCTGCTCGCTCGGCGAGCTCAAGAAGGGCGAGGCCATCGAGGCGCTGGCGCGCGCGCGCGAGCGCGGCTGGGCGCGATACATCGGCTATAGCGGTGACGGCGAGGCGGCGCGCTACGCCGTCGAGTGCGGGCGCTTCGACACGCTGCAGACCTCGGTCAGCATCGCGGACCAGGACGCGATCGAGCGCACCCTGCCCCTCGCGATCGCCCGGCAGATGGGCGTGATCGCGAAACGGCCGCTGGCCAACGTCGCCTGGACGTACGAGCGAAAGCCGTCAGAGCCGTACTACCAGGCCTACTGGTCTCGCCTTCGCAAGCTCGACTATCCCTTCGTGAAGTCGGCGCCCGACGAGGCCGTGAGCACGGCACTGCGCTTCACTCTCAGCGTGCCGGGTGTCCACACCGCGATCGTCGGGACCACCAAGCCGGAGCGGTGGCAGGAGAATGCCGGACTCCTCCGAAGGGGCGTGCTCTCACGAGCCGAGTTCGAGCGGATCCGCGCGCGCTGGCTCGAGGTCGCCGGCCCATCGTGGGACGGGCAGGTCTGACAGGGATCCGAAGCGGTCGCACCGAGATCGCCGTGGCGATCGGCTTCTTCGTGTCCGCTGTGACCCGCTCCCTCGCGCGAAGCTCGTCGCCACCCGGCGGTTGACAAAGATGACAACCGCCGTGACCTCGCTGCCGTTCGGCAACTCCCGAACGCATCCCAAGTAGCTGTCTCTTCAAGCGTAAGTCCTTGGCTTGACCCTTGCTTGATACACATTCGGATTGCTATGTCATCCACCGACATTTGGGGGAGGCTCATGAAGAAGTGGGTCGTCGCAGCGTCGCTCGGCGTCCTGTCGCTCATTGCCGTCGGAGCATCGGGCTGGTCTGAGAGTCAGCCTCTCTCCTTCGGGGTCATCATCTGGCGAAGCCCGACCCTGACCGCACAGTTCTGGAATCCGATCCTGCGTTACGTCTCGGACAAGAGTGGCGTGCCGCTCCAGCTCAAAGTCGCCCAGACCGGCCCGGAGCACACCGCCATGGTTCGACGCGGCGAGTACCACTTCCTCTACTCCAACCACAACTTCATCAAGGAGAACGAGGAGAGCGGGTACCGGGTGTTTGCGCGGTCGAAGAACGACATCGGCACCGGGGAGATCGTGGTTCTGAAGGACTCGCCGATTCGCTCACTCGCCGATCTCGAAGGTCGAGAGGTGGTCTTTCCGCACATCGCGGCGTTCTACGGCTATCACCTCCCGATGGACGCGCTGCTCCGCAAGGGGATCCAGGTCAGGCCTCACTTTGCCGGCAACCAGGAAGGCGCGATGGGCCAGCTCAAGGCCGGGCGGGCCGTCGCCGCCGGCGTGAACGCCGAGGTGATGCGCGCCTTCGCGCAACGGGAGCACGTCGCCTACCGCACGCTGTGGAGCTCGGAAAAGTACGTGAGCCTCGCTCTCTCGGCGCTTCCGTCTGTTCCGGCCGAAACCGTCAAGGCGGTGCGCGAGGCGTTTCTCAAGATGAACGACGATCCGGAGGGCGCCAGGGTGCTGGCGGCAAGCGCCGATGTCCTGAAGCAGGAGGCGCCGCTGCGATTCATCGCTTCGAAGGACAGCGAGTTCGACAACATGAGGAAGTTCTACCGGACGACCCTGGTGAAGGTCGAGCTCCAGTAGTGAGCTTCAGGCTCGCCGGGCTCGTGCGGGGAAATTTCTCCCTCACGGCTCGGCTCGTGCTCGGCAGCGGTCTGGCGCTGGTGGGCTGCGGGGCTGCCCTGCTGTATTCCATCCTGCGCGGCGAGGTCGCCGATCAGCGCGCCACCCTGAGCCAGCAGCTTCGTGAAGAGATGATCTTCGCGCTGCCGGCGATGAGCGGCCCCGCGGTCGTGGGCGACTATTCGGTGATCGAGCAGATGGTGAAGGCGCGCGCGCGCCAACCCACCATCGCCCGATTCGCCTGGACCGACAACTCCGGCCATCCCGTCGCGGCGCTCGGCCCGCCGATCCGTACCGAGGCTCCCGCCTGGTTCATCGAGCGGCTGCACTTGCCCCCGCTCGAGGACTCGCAGGCCGTCGTCGTCGGCGGAGAGAAGTACGGCACGGTCTCCTTGCGGCTCAACCCTGCGCTGTCCGTCAACAAGCTCTGGCGCGGCTTTTGGGAGAAGCTCGGCATTCTCTTCCTGGGCACTGCGTTGTCTCTCGGCGTGACGCTGGTCGTGCTGCGCAGCGGCGTGCAGCCGCTCCGCGCCCTGGCGGCGAGCGCCCGCCGCTTCGGCCAGGGCGACTACGCCGTCCGGATCCTTGCCGAAGGTCCGCCCGAGACGGCGCAGTGCATCCAGGCGTTCAACAGCATGGCGGAGAACATCGAGTCGCTGCTGGCGTCGTTGCACCGCAGCGAGGAGAAGAATCGGCTCCTGGCGCTGCAGGTCGAGCAGTCGAGCGACGCGATCTTCTCGCACGACCAGAGCGGCATCGTGACCTCCTGGAACCGAGGCGCCACCCGGCTCTACGGCTACACCGCCGCCGAAGCGATCGGGCGGCCGCTGCGCGACCTCGATCTGTGGGACAGTCGAGCGGAGCACGCCGACGCGCTGGTACCTGGCGCGCAGCGAGCCCTGCCGGCCTCGTTCGAGACGTGCGCCAAGACCAAGACCGGCCAGCTGGTCGAGGTGTCGGTGGTGGCCACGCCGTTCCGCGATGAGGTCGGGCGACCGATGGGTGAGCTCACGATCGTCCGCGACATCAGCGCGCTGAAGCAGAAGGAAGCCGCCGCCGAGGCCGCGAACCGCGCCAAGTCCGAATTCCTGGCGACCATGAGCCACGAGATCCGCACGCCGATGAACGGCGTCATCGGCATGACCGCGCTGCTGCTCGACACGCCGCTGACGCGCGAGCAGCGGGACTACGCCGAGACGGTCCACCGCTCGGGCGAGGCGCTGCTGGCCATCATCAACGACATCCTCGACTTCTCGAAGATCGAGGCCGGCCGGCTCGAGCTCGAGCCGGTGCCGTTCGCCCTGCGCGAGACCCTGGCCGAGACGATCAAGACCTTGGCGTCGCTCGCCCACGCCAAGTCGCTCGAGCTGGCGTACGAGATCCGTCCGGGCGTTCCCGACGATCTGATCGGCGACACCGGCCGGATCGGCCAGATCCTCGTCAACCTGGTCGGCAACGCGATCAAGTTCACCGAGCGCGGCGAAGTCGCGGTACGCGTCGACACCGAGTCGGTGACCGCGGACAGCGTGACGTTGCGCGTCGCGGTCCAGGATACGGGGATCGGCATCGAGGCGGACAAGAGCCGGCTCATCTTCGACGCGTTCGCCCAGGCCGACGCATCGACCACGCGGCGGTTCGGCGGGACCGGGCTGGGGCTCGCCATCTGCCGGAGGCTGGTCGAACGGATGGGCGGTCGGATCTGGCTCGACAGCGAGCCGGGCCGCGGCAGTACCTTCCATTTCACCCTGGCGCTCGAGCGGGCGCGGGTGCCGGTGCCCCGGCGCGTGGCGGCGCCTTCGCACGCGCTGCAGGGGTTGCCGGTCCTCGCGGCCGACGACAACGCGACCAACCGCCGGCTGCTCGAGGCGACCTTGACCGCGTGGGGCGTGGCCCCGACGATCGTCGAGGACGGACGGGCGGCCATGGTCGAGCTCGAGCGCGCGCGTGCCGCGGGACGCACGTTCAACCTGGTGCTCCTCGACGCCCGGATGCCCGACCTCGACGGCTTTGCCGTCGCCGAGCGCATCCGTCGGGAGCCGGCGCTGGCCGGCGTCACCGTGATGCTGCTGACGTCGGACGTGATGAGCGGTGATCTGGCCCGCTGCCGCTCACTCGGCGTCGCCCGGCATCTCGTCAAGCCGTTCACGCCCTCGGAGCTGCTGAACGCCGTGCTCCTGGCCCTCGGCCAGTCGATCGAGCCGGCGACGCCGTTGTCGCGAGCCTCGCGCGAGGCCTCCACCAGGCGCCTGCACGTGCTGGTCGCCGAAGACAACGCCGTGAACCAGCGCGTGATCGTGCGGCTGCTCGAGAAGATGGGCCACATTCCAATCCTGGCGTACAACGGGCAGGAGGCCGTCGAGGCCTACGAGAGCCGTCCGTTCGACGTGGTGCTGATGGACGTGCAGATGCCCGTGATGGATGGGCTCGCCGCCACGCAGGCGATCCGCCAGAGCGAGGCTCGCCACCCGGGCCGGCGCCGGCTTCCGATCATGGCGCTGACTGCGTATGCGATGCGCGGAGATCGCGAGCGATGCCTCGCGGCCGGGATGGACGCGTACCTGACGAAGCCGGTCAAGCCCGACGAGCTCGCGACCGCCCTGAATCGGCTCGTCGAGACCGGCCCCGAAACCGGGAGCGCCGACGCCGCGCCGGCAGACCACACCACGGCCGCCGGGCCGTCGAGCGCTCCGCAGCGTCCCAGCGGAAGCGACGCCGCCTCGGAGCGGCGCGACCGCGCTTCGGCCGGGAAGGAAGGCACGCCGGCGGCAGGCGGGCCGGCGCCGGTCGTCTCGAGCGACGCCGCGCCCGAAGCGGGCTTCGATTTCTCCGCTGCGCTCAACTACGTCGGCGGCGACCGCGAGCTGCTGGACGAGCTGCTCGGCATCTTCGTCGAGGACGCGCCGATCCGGATGAAAGCGATTCGGCACGCCATCGGGAACGCCGAGGCGGCCGAGCTGACCCGCGAGGCCCACACGCTCAAGGGGTCGCTGAAGGTGATCGGAGCCACGACGGCCGCCGGCCTCGCTCAGGGGCTGGAGGCGCTCGGACGTGACGGCAACATGAGCGAAGCCGACAAGCTGGCCGTCGCGCTCGAACGCGAGATGGACCGCCTGATGCAGTCCTTGATGGCGTCGAAGCGAGGCTGAGCCCGCCGCCGTCAGGCGACCGCGGCTCGGCTCACGACAACAGAATCAGTAGATCGCGCGGGCCCACGGCGTCGCCCGGCGCCACGTACACCTCGGCCACGATCGCGTCGCGCTCCGCGATGATGTGTGTCTCCATC
>CAYVHH010000149.1:0-16276 GCA_964450175.1 uncultured bacterium
GAATCCCTGCCGGATCTGCAGCTGTCGCCGGATCGCGCGACCCGCGCCGATTCCAGAACCTGGGCGATCGTCCTGGCCTGCGGAGAGGGCTGCCGGCTCAGACCGCTCGTGCAGCGCCTGTTCGGGGAAGACCGGCCCAAGCAATACGTGCCGCTGCTCGGCCCGTCCTCGCTCCTGAAGCAGACCCTGGAGCGCGTGGGGCGCCTGGTGCCTCCGGAGCGAACACTGGTCGTGAGCCAGTACGACCACGCCCGCTATCTCGACCGGGAGCTCTGCGACGTCGCGGCGCCGCACGTGCTCCTGCAGCCGGAGAATCGCGGGACCGGCACCGCCGTGCTGTTCGCGGCCCACACGATCCGGCGGCTCGAGCCCGACGCGGTGGTCGCCGTCTTCCCGTCCGACCACTACATCCGCGAAGAGGACGCGTTCCTTGCCCACGTCAGGGAGGTGAGCGCCTTCGTCGAGCGCCATCCCGAGCGCCTCGTTCTGCTCGGCGCGCGGCCGACGGCGCCCGAGCCCGACTACGGCTGGGTGAGGCCGGGCGCGGCGCTCGGCGAGACGAGCGATGGGCCGATCTGCCGGGTCCAGGGCTTTCTCGAGAAGCCCGAGACCGAGAGCGCCGAGCGGTGCATGTCGAGCGGCTGGCTCTGGAACACCTTCGCCTTCGTGACGACCCTGCTGGCCTTGCTCGACGCCGGCCACGAATACCTTCCCGACATCGACGACCGGTTGAATCTCATCTCCGCGTTCTCCGGAAGCCGCCACGAAGGCTGGGCCGTTCGGCAGGCCTATTCGCTGATTCCGAGCCGCGACTTTTCGCGCGGGGTGCTGGAGCGCTGCCCGAGCTGGCTCAGCGTCTCGCGTCTGCCCGATCTCACGTGGTCGGACCTGGGCACGCCGCGGCGCGTGGTGGGAGTCGCGAGCGGCTTGCCGGTGCGACCGCTCTGGCTGACGCCCGGGCGCAGAACGGCCGACACCTTGGCCGCGGTCCTCCAGACTCGTGTCGTGAATGGCGGGAGGCGACGGTAATGCGCGATTCGACGGACCGCCCGGCAGTCAAGCTCGTGTCGGCGGCCCTGTGCCTCGAGCTCGACTGCAACACGGTGTTCGACGGATCGGCGGGCGCGTCGTGCCCGCGCTGCGGGAGCGTGGAGTCCTATCCGCTCGCGGCGTAGCTCGATCGGGGCGCTCGCGCCGGCGCCCGGGCCAGACGATCCGATCCGGCCCGGGCGCTGGTCGTGTCGCCCGCCGCGTAGCGCTCTCGGCGCGCTTACGCGCGCAGGTGCTTCGCGAAGAAGTCCGTGCAGCGCTTCCAGGCGTCCTGCGCGGCGGCGGCGTTGTACGACGGCCGGTAGTCCGCGTGGAAGCCGTGCCCCGCGCCCGGATAGATCACGACCTCGACGTCCTTGTTGTGCTGCTTCAGGAGCTCGCCCATCTTCGTGGCGTCTTCGGGTTTCGGATTCTGATCGGTCTCGCCGTAGAGCCCGAGGAACGGACAGTGAATGTCCTTCGCGAGATCGAATCCGGTCACCGGGCCCGAAGCCCCCTGATAGGGCCGTGCCGGCGGCCCGTACCACGCCACCGCGCCCTTCACGGCGTGGTTGGTCGCGGCCTCCTGGTAGACGGTCGATCCGCCCCAGCACCAGCCCGTCACGCCGACGCTGGCCGCCTTCACGTTCGGGCGGGTCTTGGCCCAGTCCACGGCCGCCTTGAGATCGCCCAGGGTCTGCTCGCGCTTCTGGGCAAGGACGATCTTCAGGATGTCCTGAACGTTGGGGATCTGCGCCACCCCACCCTCCCGCTTGAAAAGCTCGGGGGCGATGGCGTAATAGCCGGCCTTGGCGAACCGCCGGGTGCAGTCGCGGATGTACTCGTGGACCCCCCAGATCTCGGAGATGACGAGCACGATCGGGGTGTCTTTCCCCGACGCCGGGCGTGCCTCGTAGACGGGCATCTCGTAGCTCCCGATCTTCACCACCTGGTCGCCCGCGACGATCCCGTCGGTGTCTGTCTTGATCGCCTGGGCGAGCACCTTGTCGACGGCGACGGCATAGCCGGCGAACGTGGAGGTGGTGGCGATCATCTGGCGTCGAGTGAGCATTCGTACCTCCTTGAGTCGATCGTGACTTAGGGCTTCGGGGCCGGGCCCCGGCGGATGATACTATGTAACTGCGCCACATCGGCGCGGGTTTCAGCGCTCTTCCCGGTCCGGGGAGGATCATGGATCTGCTCGAGGTCAAGAGCCGTATAGCTGAAGCCCTGGTCGAGTCTATCTTTCGCCGCGCGCGCTACCAGATCCGGCCGTTCCGCAACAACACCTCGCCCCTGCGCTTCGGCCGCGAGGACTTTTCCCCCGACTTTCGGGTCACTTCCGAGGCGGATGGTGAGAACGCGGCCGGGGAATTTCTCGTCGAGGTGAAGTATCGGCCGTCGGCCTACCAGTTCGTGTCGGTCGAGAACCAGCGGGGCGAGCGGTCCATCTTCTACATGGCCCGCCGGCAGTGGCCGAACCTCTACTTCATCCTCGTGACGGACCGGCCCGAGGCCGGGCGCTCGTGCTTCCAGGCCATCGCCTTCGGCTCCATGCGCCCGGGCGAGGCCTTCCGCACGGTCGACCTCGTCGAGCTCAAAGAGCTGCGGATCTTCCAGCACAACATCGAGGACCACGAGGAGCTGATTCGCCGGATCTTCTCGCTGCTGACCGGCGCCCAGCCTTAACGTCAGACCGCCCGCAGCGCCCGCGCCACCAGCCACACCCCGAGCGCGGCCAGGAACACCAGCACCGCCCGGCTGAAGGCGCGCTGGTCCAGCCGGTCCTGAAGCTTCAAGCCGAGCCAGAAGCCCGCGAGGCCCGTGACGGCCAACCCGAGCGAGACGCCCGCCAGGTGCCAGGTGAGGAGGCCATACCAGACGAGCGTGACGAGCTGCACCCCCTTTACCACGAGAAATGTGAAGGCGATCGAGCGGACGAATTCCTTCTTCTCCATCCCGAGCGCCACGAAGTACAGCGCGATCGCCGTGCCGGGCGCGTTGGTGATGCCCCCCATGATGCCGGCCGCGAGCCCGACCGGAGCCGCGAGCCTGGGCTCCCAGCTCGCGGGCACCCGCGGCGAGAATCGTGCGAGAGCGAGCAGCACGTAGCCCAGGATGAAGCCCCCCAGCACCAGGGAGGCGGTCCGGGCCGAGAGCGCGACGAGGAGCCTCGTGCCGATCACCGTCCCGATCATCGTGAAGACCAGGAGCGGCGCGAGCCGCCGCGGAGCGTTGCCGATCGACCCGCTCCGTCGCAGCTGAAGGCCGTCCATCACGAGGTTCGGGATGACGAGCAGCGCGACGGCGGTCTTGACGTCGACCGCGAGGGCCAGGAGCGGCGTGCCCAGGGTGGGAAACCCGAAGCCGATCGCGCCCTTGACCAGGGCGGCGAGGAGCACGGCGGCGATCGGAGCGAGGACTAGCGCGAGAGCGTCTCGTGCAGGACTTCGGCTGGATGCTTGGCGCGGCGGCCTGCCAGATGCTGGATCTGCTGACGGCACGAGATGCCGGGGGCGACGATCTCGGTGTCCGCGGGGGCCGCCTTCACCGCGGGCGCCAGTCGGCGGTTCCCGAGCGCGACCGAGATGTCGTAGTGCTCACGCTCGAAGCCGAACGAGCCGGCCATGCCGCAGCAGCCCGAGTCGATCTCCTGGACCTCGAATCCCGCCCAGCGAAGCGCCGCGACGGTGGGCGCCGTGCCGACGAGCGCCTTCTGGTGGCAGTGCCCGTGGAGCAGGGCCTTCTTGCCCTTCGCGCCGAACGAGAGCTCCAGGCCGCGACCGCGCTCGCGGACCAGAAACTCCTCGAACAGGAACGACTGCCGCGCCACTGCCCGCGCGTCCTCCGTGCGCACGAGCTCGACCGTCTCGTCGCGCAGGGTCAGAAGACACGAGGGCTCGAGCCCGACGATCGGGACGCCGCGTCGGGCGTAGGGCGCCAGGCGCGCGACGTTCCAGGCGGCGTGCTCGCGGGCCTCGGCGAGCATGCCCTTCGAGATGAGCGGGCGGCCGCAGCACTTGCGGTCGATCAGCACGACCCGATAGCCGGCCGCCTCCAGCACCCCGACGGCGGCCCGCGCGATCTCCGGCACGTTGTACGTGGTGAAGGTGTCGTTGAACAGCACCACCTCGCCGCGCGGCGCGGCGGCCGGGGGCGTGTGCCGCGCGAACCAGTCGGTGAACGTCTGTGCCGCCAGCGCCGGCAGCGGCCGGCGGCGGTCGATGCCCGCCACCTTCTCGAGCACCCAGCGGCTGGGCGCCAGATTCGAGATCCAGTTGACGAGCCCGGGCAGCCGCGCGCCCAGGGCATTCATCCGCGCGATGCGGCCGAACAGCCGGTTGCGCAGCGGCAGGCCGTTCGCGTCGTAGTAGTGGTGGAGGAACTCGTACTTGAGCTTCGCCATGTCCACGTTCGACGGGCACTCGGCCTTGCAGCCCTTGCACTCGAGGCAGAGGTCCATCACCTCGTACAGGCGGCGCCCCGTGAACTCCTTGGCCGGCAGGCGCCCGGAGAGCACGGCGCGCAGCGCGTTGGCGCGACCGCGGGTCGAGTGCTCCTCGTCCTTCGTCGCCATGTACGACGGGCACATCGTGCCCTCGAGCGTCTTGCGGCAGGCTCCGACCCCGTTGCACATCTCGATCGACGCCGCGAACCCGCCCTGCTCGGAGAAGTCGAGCAGGGTCTTCGGCTCCCACGTCGTGTACTGGGTGCCATAGCGCAGGTGATCGGTGACGCCGGCGGGCGCGACGATGTTGCCCGGATTCATGCGGTTGTCGGGATCGAACGCGCGCTTGAGCTCGCGGAAGGCCTGCATGATGCGCGGGCCGTACATGCGCTCCAGGAACGGGCTCCGCGCCCGACCGTCGCCGTGCTCACTCGAGATGGTTCCGTTGAATCGCACCACCAGGTCGGTGATCTCGTCCGCGATGGCGCGGACCTGCTCGAGGCCGCGCGGAGTCTTGAGATCGATGACGGGGCGGATGTGCAGGCAGCCGACCGAGCAATGGCCGTAGTAGGCGCCGTCGGTGTCGTGCTTGGCGAAGATCTCGCGGAAGCGGCTCACGAACTCGGCCAGGTGCTGGGGCGCGACCGCGGTGTCCTCGACGAACGCGATCGGCTTCTTGTCGCCCTTCATCCCGAGCAGGAGCCCGAGTCCGGCCTTCCGGAGCTTCCAGATCGACTGCTGCTCCGCGGTGTCGTGGGCCACGTGGGCCGCGTAGCCGAAGCGCTCGCGCTGGCGGCGCGCATCGAGCGCGTCGATCTTGGCGCGCACCTCGGCGTCGGTCTCACCCGCGTACTCGACGATCATGATCGCGCCCGGGTCGCCCTGGACGAAGCCCATCCGCTGCGACTGCTCGATGTTGTTCCGGGCGAGGTCGAGGATCATCTTGTCGGTCAGCTCGACCGCGTAGGGCCCCGTTTGGAGTATCGACGACGAGGACTCCAGCGCTTCCTGGATCTGCCGGTAGTGGATCACCTCGACCGCCGTCTTCTTCGGCCGGCGGATCAGTCGCATCTTCGCTTCGACCACGGTCAGGAACGTGCCTTCGGAGCCGACGATCAGTCTCGCCATGTTGAGCGGCTTGCCGTTCGTCGCATGGCGCCGGCCGATCGCGGGCACGAGCTCGTTCAGGTTGTAACCCGAGACCCGGCGCCAGTGCGCCGGGTACTTCGCCTGGATCTCGTCCGCGTACGTGTCGCGGATCCGCGCGACCTCGCGATAGATCTGCCCCTCGAGCCCCGGCGCCCGGCACTTGGCCGCAAACTCGTCGGGGGTCACCTCGCCGAACACCGCGCGCGAGCCGTCGGCGAGCACCGTCGTCAGCTCGATCACGTGCTCGACGGTGAGGCCGTACGCGATCGAATGCGAGCCGCCCGAGTTGTTGCCGAGCATGCCGCCGAGGGTGGCCCGATTGGACGTCGAGGTGTCCGGGCCGAAGCCGAGGCCCAGCGCGCGAACGTGGTGATTCAGGTTGTCCTGGACGAGCCCGGGCTGCACGCGCGCCCACAGCTCCTCCGCGTTCACCTCGAGCACCTGGTCCATGTAGCGCGAGAAATCGAGGACGAGCGCGCGGTTGACGGTCTGGCCGGTCAGGGAGGTACCGCCGCCGCGGGGAAGGATCGCGACCTTGTGACGGGCCGCGGTCTCGATGGCGGCCTGCACGTCGTCGGCATCACGCGGGATCACGACACCGACCGGCTCCATCTGGTACATGGACGCGTCGGTCGAATAGAGCAGGCGGGAGCCGGCGTCGAAGCGGACGTTGCCGCGGATGGCCTTGCCCAGCTCCCGTTCGAGGTCGTTCACCTCGGCCATTATACTCGGTGGTCGCGGGGCAATGCCTGCGGGTACTATAGCCGTGTGATCCGGTTCGTCGCGCTCGCGCTGCTCCTCGCCCTGACCGCCAGCAGCGAAGCGGCGCCCGCGGCGCCCGGGTTCAAGGTACGCCTGATCGACGGCAAGACGTCGCTCGACTCGCGCGACCTCATCGGCAAGAAGATTCTCGTGCTGCGGTTTCAGGCCTCCTACTGCAAGACGTGCGCGAAGGAGGCTCCGGCCCTCGGCCGGCTCTACGAGAAGTATCGCTCGCAGGACGTCGAGGTGGTGGCGATCCACGTCCAGGACACCGCGGCCGACACACGGGCGTTCGTGCGCAAGTACAAGGCCACCTACCCCGTGGCGCTCGACCCTCGGCTCACGATCGGGAACACCTTCGGCTTCAAGGGCACGCCGTATACGGTCGTGATCGACCGGCGGGGCGAGATGGTCCAGCAGATCCACGGCGCGTCGGCGGTGACGCGCCTGCCGAAGATTCTGGACGACCTGTTGAAGGAAGCGGCCCCGCGCTCCTGACCTACGGCCGGAGCATCACCTTGATCGCGCGGTCCTCCTTACGGTCGAAGATCGCGTAGCCCTTCGGCGCGTCACCGAGCGGCATCGTGTGGGTGATGATCCGCGAGGGCCTGAGCTTGCCCACCTGCACCAGCGGCAGGAGCGCTGTCATGTAGTTGCGCGCGTTGCAGATCCCCATCTTCAGGGTCAGGTCCTTGAAGAACGCCTCGCGCGCCGGGAAGCCCAGGCTCGTCTCGACGTAGACGCCGACGGACGCGACCGTCCCGCCCGCGCGTACGGCCTGGATCGCCTGCGTGAACGGCGTCTCGTGGCCGACGCACTCGAGCACCACGTCGGGGCCGCGCCCGCCCGTCAGCGCGCGGAGCTGCTCGGCGGGATCCCCGCGATCGAGATTCACCGGCTCGGCGCCGAATTCCTCGGCCAGCTTCAGCCGATAGTCGACGCGATCGACCGCGAAGAGCCGAGCCGGGCCGAAGAGCTGGGCGGACTGCATCGCGAGCAGCCCGACCGGCCCGGCGCCGAAGACCGCGACGGCGTCGCCCGGGCGGATCCCCCCGTTCTCGGCGCAGAAATACCCGGTCGAGAGGATGTCGCCGAGGAAGATCGCGTCGTGGTCGGTCATCTCCGGCGGCACGCGCTCGCAGAGGTGGTCGGCGAACGGCACGCGAATGAGCTGGGCCTGACCGCCGCCCCATACGTGGCCGAATCGCCCGCCGAAGACGGCCCGCCCGGTCGTCGTGCATTGAGTGGGCAGCCGTCGCCGGCACCATTCGCACGTGCCGCACGAGACCGAGAAGGGCACGATCACGCGGTCGCCGCGGCGGACCTGGCGGACCGCGGGCCCGAGATCCTCGACGGTGCCCATGAACTCGTGCCCCATGACGGCTCCCGTCTGGACGAGCGCGCCGCCGCGGCCGTGGTACTGGTGCAGGTCCGAGCCGCACACGGCGCTGGTGGTGATCTTCACGACGACGTCCGTCGGATCGACGACCTTGGGCTCCGCGACGTCCTGCACTCGCACGTCACCGACACCGTGGAATGTGACCGCTTTCATCGTGTCCTCCGCGATTGGATCCTCGATTCGTATAGCGCCAGCGCGGCCGCGCCGCGCACACTGGCCCGCTTGTTTCCCGGCACGACCTCGATGCGCGTCGCGGCGAGGGCTCGCGGAAACGCGTATTCGCGGCTCGCCCGGAGGAGCCTCGTCTTGAGCTTCACGAACGATTCCACGACGCCTCCCGTGACGACCAGGACCTCCGGGTTCAAGCCGTTCACGATGGTCCCGACCATCGCGCCGAGCGCCTGGCACGCCTCGTCCACGATCGCGCCGGCGAGACGGTCTCCGTCCTCGGCGGCGCGAAAGACCAGGGGTGCGGTGATGCCCGTCGGATCACCGCCCGCGGCGGTCAGGAGCATCGTCGGAGACTCGCGCACGGCTCGAGCGCGCGCCAGGTCGGCGATCCCCCGCCCGCTGGCATAGAGTGCCAGGCATCCGCGAAGGCCGCACCAGCACGCCGGCCCGTCGAACTTCACCGGCGCGTGACCCAGCTCACCGCCGAATCCGGCGGCCCCTCGCACGAGCCGGCCTTCGAGCACGATCCCGGCGCCGATCCCCGTCCCCACTGACAGGACCACGAGCGAGCGGGCGCCGCGACCGATGCCGAGGGTCGCCTCGCCCAGCGCGAGCGCGTTGACGTCGTTGTCGACCGCGACCGGCAATCCGACGCGCGCGCGAAGCTCCGCCGCGAGCGCCCGCCCCGCGAGTGCCGGGATGTGGGTCACCGGCTCCCCGACAATACCGCGTTCGGCGTCGACCGGCCCGGGCACCCCGATGCCGACGGCCGCGATCGACCGGGCCGACCTGGCGGCTCTCTCGGTGAGCTCTCCGATGAGGGTCACGATCGTGTCGAGGGGATCGGGGTGGGACGGTCGAGTCGGGCTGCTGGCGTCCGCGATCACCTCGCCGTCTCGGGTGACGAGGCCGACCGCCGTGGTGGTGCCTCCGACGTCGACGCCGATGATCAGGGAAGGTGTTGCTGCCCCCCGGCGCCGAGGCTGACGCCGCCGGCCGCCGCGACGCACGGCGGCGCGCATCGGCTAGAGCTCGCCGAAGTGGCAGAGGGTGATGCCGAGGCTCGAGGCGGCCGCGCGCGCGGGCGACGTACCCAGGCCGATCATCTCGGTCTCGCGCTGGCGGCCGTAACGGCTGTACGACAGCGCGTCGTCACACCAGCCGGGATGCGCCATGAACTCGGACACGCCGGCCGGCAGCGCGCGGAGATGGGCGAGGGTACGAGCGAGCGACCAGTACGCGCCGGGGCCGGACTCGCCGAAGAAGTGGTCGGGAGTCCGGAGCCCGGCCGTCAGCGCGCGAGCTCGGGCCGTCGCATTCTGACTGCGGACGGCCACCCCCAGTCGCCGTGCGGCCTCGAGCACGACCTCGGTGACGGGCGCCAGGAGCCCGACGTGATGATGCGTATCGAGATGGGTCGGCTCGCGTCGCATCAGGTAGGCGAATTTCTCGACCTGCGCGTGGACCTCGCGCTCGACGTCCCTCGCGTCGGCGCGCGCGGCGGCGTGGTTCGCGTCGCGCACGAAGCGCCCGTCGGCGTCGACCAGCGACCGCCCGCCCGACAGCGGCCGGCCGAGCGTGAGGTTCACGTGAATGCCGACGCCGAGACCGGAATCGTGAAGCGCCGCCAGCTGCTCGGCGTCGATCGCGGCAGTGACGAGCAGCGTCGTGCTGGTGACGATGCCGTGGCGGTGCGCCGACAGGATGCCGCCGCTGACCCCGGGGGTCAGTCCGAAGTCGTCAGCGTTGACGATGAGCCGTCGCGTCATGCGCTGATCATCTCGGGGCCGTCCCCTGGATGACGAATCGCTCGACCGTGTCGGGCATCCCGGACGGCACCGTCGCCTCCAGATCGTGGGCGCGGATATGGTCGAGGCGCTCGTACCCGATCCGCGGAAACGATTGGGTCTCGCTCGCGATGAGCACCGGTGCCAGACCCGCGGCCTCGACTTTCGCGAACGCGGTCTTCCGGCCGAGGAACGCAAAGATCGTGAAGATCAGCCGGCCGCCCGGGCCGAGATGTCGGGGCGCCTGCGCGATCACCCGGTCGAGCAGCGCCCAGCCGTCGATCCCACCGTTGTCGGCCGCCGCGGCCGCATCTCGCCGCTCGTGGCCGGGCGGCGTCGGCATCTGCGGGGGATTCGCGCAGATCAGGTCGAAGCGTTCGCCGGCAACCGGCGCATAACAGTCGCCGAGCCGCGCATCGATCGAGACGCCGTTGAGCACCGCGTTGGCGCGCATCACCGCGACCGCCTCGGGCAGGATATCGGTCGCGGTCACTCTGGCTCCGCTCCGCGCGGCCAGCACCGCGGCCAGGCCGAGCCCGCCGCCGATCTCCAGCACGCGCTCGCCCGGTCGCACGGCGAGATGGCGGCAGAAGAAGAGCGAGCCGGCCTTGGGAGCCTGCACCCGGTCCGGGACGCGAAACAGGCAGCCCCGCCAGGAGAAGAGGAGAGTACCGTCGTCGCTACTTTCCACGGACGCGGCGGAAGTAGAGCCGGAGGGCTTCCTTGAGCTGGGCCCGGGCGCCGGCGGAGGTCTTCGCGTCTTCGAGCTGATCGATATCGATCTGGAGCGGGACGCCCTCGCGCTTGACGCCGTCGAGCTCAGCGGTCAGCCCGCACCGCTCGTCCGACTCGGTGAAGACGAGCTTGGCGCGCTTGAACGTGCCGTCGTCCTGGGCGAGCTGCTTCACGGTCTCGATGAGGACGCGCTTGATCTCCTCGGCTTCCGCGGCCGGTACCGTCGAGAACGCGGCCGTCAGATCGACGTCTGCCATGGTCTCAGACTCCTAGTGCCCCGCCGCGGCCGCGGGTCGGAGCGTGTCGAGCCCTGCCTCGAGCCCGCGACGTCCGACCCGCACGCCGACCGGCTTGGCGAAATTCAGGGTCGCGTATGTTTCTTCTCGCCGGGCGACCCGCTGCCCGAGCCGACCGAGCGCGGTCAGCGCCTTGTCTCCGACGCGAGCATCGACGAGCGTTTCGTCGCTCTCCGCATGCAGGCGGGGCGCCTCGATCGCGTCCTGAAGGTCACACCCGCTGTCCACGAGCGTGGCGATGACTTGAGGAATGGCCGAAACGATCCGCCGGCCGCCGGGCGCTCCCAAGGTGAAGTACGGCTTGCCCTTCTTGAAGCCGAGCACCGGCACCATGTTGACGAGCGCCCGCTTGCCCGGCGCGACCGAGTTCGGCCGTCCCGCCTCGGGATTGAACCAGATCATCCCGTTGTTCAGGAGGATCCCGGTGCCCGGGACCACGACCATCGAGCCGAAGAGGGAGACGGCCGTGTGGGTCAAGGCCACCATGTTCCGCTGCCGGTCGACGACGCTGATGTGGGTCGTGCAATCCCCTCCGGCGGCGGACGCCCCGAGCGCGTCGATCGCATCGCGCGGTCGGCCAGGCTTGCCCGGACGGCGGATCTCGGCGGCGACCTCGCGCGCGTACGCCTTCGACGTGAGCCGGTCCCACGGGGCCTGCACCGCCGAGGGATCGCCCAGGTGCTCGAAGCGATCGGCGAACGCGCGACGGACGGCCCGCGCCCGCACACTGAGCCCAGCCGGCGTGTTCCAGCCGACGGCGGTCTTCGGGAACTGCTCGAGGATGTTCAGGATCTCCAGCGCGGTGGCGCCGCCGGTCGCGCCCGGCGAGAACGCGAGCTCGACGCCCCGGTAGGTCCCGGCGAGCGGGGCGCCGACGCGTACGGCATAGGCCGCGAGATCCTCGCGGCTGATCAAGCCGCCGTGCGCCGCCATCGCGTCGTGGATGGCCTGGGCGATCTCGCCCCGGTAGAAGGCGCTCGGTCCGTCGCGCGCGATCAGCTCGAGGCTTCGCGCGAGGTCTGGATAGGTCGCGCGATCACCTTCTTCGATGCCCGTCGGCGGGCGGTAGACCGCGCGGCCGTTTCGGAGATACACCCGGCCGGCCTCGCCCGCGGCGGCGAGCTCCTCGATCTGCCGCGCCGTGGTGAGCGTCTGGTACCAGTCGGTGATGAAGCCGCCCCGCGCGAGCTCGATCGCCGGCTGGATCGCCTCGCGAAGGCCGATCGTGCCGTACCGTTCGAGCGCGAGCGAGAGGCCGGCGACCGATCCGGGCACGGCCGGGGCGAGCCAGCCGCGCTCGTTCGCGGCGCCCTCGACGTTGGGCCAGGCAAAGAGGCCGCGCGAGATTCCCGTCGTCGTGCGGAACATCGACGCGTGCGCACGCATCGGGGCACAGCCGTTGAAGTCGAGCGCGATGGTTTCGCCCCGTCGGGCCATGTGCACGAGCATCGTGCCGGACCCGGCGATCGTGGACATGAAGGGCTCGACGACCGTCATGGCGAACGCGGTCGCCACCGCGGCGTCGACCGCGTTGCCGCCGCGCTCGAGAATCCGCGCGCCCACGCGCGCCCCGATCGGGTGCTCCGCGGCCACCAGGCCATGCGGGGCCGGCGCCGTCTTCTTCGTGACGACCAAGCGGGACTCGATCATGCGATGCTCGGGACGGGAGACCGCGTCAGGGACGGATCGCGTACTGCGTGATGTCGACGACCGTCCTGTCCTTCATGTAGATCCGCCAGCCCGAGGGGTACGTCCACACCTCGGTCGGCTCGCTCTCCTTCACCGCCGGCCAGTACTGTCGGGCGAGCTTCTCCATCTCCGCGACGTCGGAAATCCTCGAGAGCGGCGGGCCGAGCAGGATCACGACCTGCTCGTCGGTCTGGCCGACCGTCACCTGCTTGATGAACCGGAAGGTCGACACGTCGACGGAGTTGGCGGCATCGGGATTCTGGCGCAGGTATTGACCGATCTTCTGCTCCATCGCGTTGTCCCAGCGGCGGCGCTCGTCGAAGTTCGGCTCGCGTCCGTTCGCGATGATGACCTTCATCGTCCAGATGTCCTCGGCCATCGGACCTTCGGTGGTCCGCTGCTCCTTGGTCCGGTACGCGAAGCATCCCGCGAGGATCAGGACCAGGCCCAGGATCGCGACTCGCTTCACGTCTCGAATCATATCAGGGCCGACTCCAAAACAATGCCACGATCAATCACCCGGGAGGCATGGGTCAGCACCCGGCCCGTCTCGGCCGGGACCTCGGGGCTGTCGGCCAGCTGACGGAGCAGGTCGATCAGCCGCCGCATCGCCCGGATCAGGTCACCTTCGTGCCCCCCGAACGCCTCTTCGACGATCGCGCTCCAGTCGTCCTCGCCCGACGCCCAGCGGAAGACCGCCGGCATGAACCCGGAGTGGACGGCGATCGGAATGCGGAGGTGGCGCGCGCGCTGGGCCTCGTGCACCGTGTCGGCGACCCGCATGAGCAGATCGAGCTTGCGCTTGAGCTTCGGCCGTTTTTTCAGGAACGTGCGCGCCAGCGCGGGGTCGCCCGACCGCGCCTCCTCGATCAGCGCCGAGCAGACGGCCGCCGCCTCGGGGCCGGAGACGTCGTTGAACACGCCCTGGGCGACCCCCTCGGCGACGAGCAGCTCATTGTCGTGGCGCAGGTCCGCGATGAGCCGCCCTTTCCCCTCCACGCGCCGCTCGCGCACCGCACCGAACTGCTCCAGCACTTCCACGACCCGGAGAAACTCTTGCCAGTAGGCGCCGCGAAGCGCCTCGAGCTGTCGCCGTCGAATCCCCAGCCGCTCGGTGACGGTCTCGAGCTCACGCCACTCGCGGTCGCAGCGGGCCGTCGCGCCCCACGGGCACCGGTGGCACTCGATCGCCGCGAGGGCCGCCTCGGGACCCTGGGCGCGCTCGCGGTCGATCAGCTCGGGGACCGACAAGCGCTCGAGCTCGGCCGCGAGATGGCGCAAGCCTCGACCATCGGGCCCGCGGCGGTCGCGATCGCGATCGTCGCGCGGCTGATCGCGCCAGCTGCCCGATCGCTCGCGACCATCCGCGGCGCGATCGCGCCCGTCTCGCCCGCGGTCGCGCGGCACGTGCAGCGGCGGCGTCGCCCAGAACACGCGCTTGATCACGCCGCTCTTCACCCGGACGGTCGCTCCGTGCGGCAGGAGCGCGTCGATCAGCACGCGGTGGCCGCGGATCGCATGGATACCGAGCACCATCGCGAGAGCCGGTGCCCCGCCCCGCCGCACCAGCACCAGCCGCCCCGGCTCGGCTTCGGCGACCGTGCGCTCGCCGCGCTTGCCGCCACCGCGCCCGAGCGCCTGGCGGCGCGCCTCGACTTCCTGCCGGGCGCGGCGATAGCGGCCGATCCGCTGGAAGTCGCCGCAGGGCGCCGGATAGCGGCGCAGCTCCTCGAGCGAGGCCTCGAGCTTGCGCACGTCCGCTTCGACCTCCCGAATGCGCTTGAGGTTCTGGTATTGACCGAACGAGGACTCGATCCGCCGGCGCAGCGCGTCGGGCGGCGCTCCGGTGGAGAGCAAGAGCGCGACCGACCCGTAGCCCAGCTTGAACTGACTCTCGATCGGCTCCGGGGAGCTGTCGATCACCCGCAGCAGGTCATCGAGCCCGTCGCGGGCGTCGAGCGCGATCACGCACGTGCCCTCGGCGTCGATCCCGCGGCGCCCGGCGCGGCCGGCCATCTGAGTCAGCTCGTTGTGCGACAGAGACCGGAAGCCGCGATCCGTCCGCTTGGTCAACCCCTGGAGCACGACGGAGCGGGCGGGCATGTGGATGCCGAGCGACATCGTCTCCGTCGCGAAGACGGCCTTGCAGAGCCCGCGCTCGAAGAGCACTTCGATCAGCCGCTTGACGCTCGGCAGGATCCCGGCGTGATGGACCCCGATGCCGAGCCGCAGCGCCTCGAACACACTCTGGTTCAGCACGGACTCGGCGACGGTCGGGCTCTCGCGGACCAGGTCGCCGATCGCGGTATCCACCTCGCGCTGCTGGGGCGGCGCCAGCAAGCTCTTGCCCTCGGTCAGCACGTCCTGCATCGCGCGCTCGCACCCGACCCGGCTGAAAATGAAGTAGATTGTCGGCAGCCAGCCGCGCCCCTCGAGGGCCTCGATCAGCACCGTCGGGTGCACGACCCGTCGCGTGTACCAGCGCCCGCGATCGTCGGGACCTCGCGGCTCGTCGCCCACCACGCGCGCGCGGCCCGCACGGATCCGCTCCACCTCGTGGATCTCGCCCGCGAGGTCGGCGATCACGTACGCGAGCGGGACCGGCCGGTGCGGATGGAAGATCGGCACGATCGGCCGGTGCACGATCGAAATCCAGTCGGCGATCTCCTTCACGTTGGCCACGGTCGCCGACAAGCCCACCAGCACCACGTCGGGCGGCGCCGAGACGATGATCTCCTCCCAGACGGTGCCGCGCCCCTCGTCGCCCATGTAGTGGCACTCGTCGAGGACGATGTAGCGGAGCCCGTCGAGGCCGCTCCCGTAGAGCGCGTTGCGGAGGATCTCGGTGGTCATCACGAGAATGTCCGCGTGCGGATTCACCTTGACGTCGCCCGTGAGAATGCCGACCTTGTCGGCGCCGAACTCGCGGGTGAAGTCGGCGAATTTCTGGTTCGAGAGCGCCTTGAGCGGAGTCGTGTACGCTAGGCGGCGGCCGGCGGCCAGGGCGGCGTGGATGGCGAACTCGGCGACCAGGGTCTTGCCGGCGCCGGTGGGCGCCGAGACGATCACGGACTGGCCGGCCTCGATGGCGCGGATGGCTTCGACCTGAAACTCGTCGAGCGGGAACGGATAACGCGAGCGGAATCGCTCGAGCAGCTCCATCTCGAAACACAGTAACACGGGGCGTCAGGGGCCAGGCTAGAGGAGGAAGGCGTGATCGTCTTTCATATCGCTCTCACCGCGGCGGACGACTATCTGACCCGGCGTGAGGCCTACCGCCGCGACCACATCGGGCGCCTCCAGGGGCTGCGCGCCAACGGCATCCTGATCGGCGGCGGACCCTCGGCCGACCTGCGCACCGCCGACCTCTTCTATCGGCTGCAGCAGCCGGCCCAGCTCAAGTTCGCGATCGAGGAAGATCCGTACTGGACCGGCGGCGTCTGGACCCGCTACGAGCCGAAGAGCTTCAGCCAGTTCGTCGAGCCCTGGGAGATGGTGCCCGTCGTCCTCGACGGGACGCGTCGCGCCACGATCGTCGAAGGCCCGACGGCGCAGCACGACATGGCGCAGTTCGCGCTGATCGAGATGCGGGGCGCCGGACGGCTCGCGTTCGGCGGCTTCTTCGAAGACGGCAAGACCCTGGCGATCGTGAAGACCGCGGATGCGGACGAGGCGCTACGCTGGTTCACGGAGACCGGCTTCTGGAAGCCCGAGGCGCTCACGACGCGCCCGTGGCTGCACGTCCTGTGAGCGGACCGATCGTCGGGCTCGTCACGATCGGGCAGTCGCCGCGCGTCGACGTCGTCCCGGA
>CAYVHH010000150.1:0-11457 GCA_964450175.1 uncultured bacterium
AAACGGATGGGGCGAGCGGGGGCTTGGGCGCGCTGGAGGGGGAGCGCGGACCGCTAGGAAGGGCGCCCACCACCCGGGCCGGCCATCTCCCCGCGGCACACCCCGGCCTGCTAGAATCACCCCCGAGATGACCGACATTCGCGCCAATCTCGATCGGGTGCGTGACCGGGTCGCGAGGGCCGCCGAGCGCTCGGGCCGCCGCGCCTCGGACGTGCTGCTCATCGGCGTCTCGAAGACCGTGGACGCGGCGCGGATCCGTCAGGCGATCGACGCCGGGGTGCCGGCGCTCGGCGAGAACCGGGTGCAGGAGGCGAAGGAGAAGATCGCCGAGCTCGGGCGCCCGGTGCCGTGGCATCTGATCGGTCACCTCCAGACCAACAAGGTGCGGGACGCCTTGGAGCTGTTCGACGTCATCCACTCGCTCGACCGCCTGGACCTGGCGAAGGAGCTCGACAAGCGAGCGCGCGCCCGGGCCCGGACGGTGGACGTCCTGGTCGAGGTGAACGTCGCCGCCGAAGCGTCGAAGGGCGGCGTGGCCCCCGAGGGGCTCGGCGGGCTGCTCGACGCCGTCGCGCCCATGTCCTCCCTGAAGGTACGCGGCCTCATGGCGATCCCGCCCGAGGCGAAGGATCCCGACGACTCGCGCGTGTGGTTCCGCGCCCTGCGAAAGCTCGGGGAGCGCTACAGCCTCAGCGAGCTCTCGATGGGGATGAGCGGGGATTTCGAGGTGGCGATCGAGGAAGGCGCCACGATGGTCCGGGTCGGCACGGCGATCTTCGGCCCGCGCCCGGCGCGGCCAGAGCCCGGGCCGGAGGCGCGATGACGATCAGGGGCCTCACGGTCGGGTTCATCGGCGGCGGCAACATGGGCGAGGCGCTGATCAAGGGGCTCCTCTCGGCGAGCCTGGTGCCGGCGACCGCGATTTACGCGACCGACGTGCGCCTGGAGCGGCTCAAGGAGCTCGATCGGCTGTACGGGATCCAGGTCTCCTCCGACAACGCCGACGTGGTCCGCCACTCCGACATCGTCATCCTGGCAGTCAAGCCGCAGATCATGGACGTCGTCTTGAAGGAGATCGCGCCGGCCGTCACCCGCAAGAAGCTCCTGATCTCGGTTGCCGCCGGCGTCTCCACGGCCAAGATCCGCGCCGTGCTGCACAAGGACGCACGACTCATTCGCGTGATGCCGAACACGCCCGCGCTCGTGCTCGAAGGCGTGACGGCCATCGCCAAGGCGGAGGGCCTCGAGCCCGACGACCTCGACACCGCGGGCGAGATCTTCAGCGCGGTCGGCCGGGTGGTCGTGCTCGACGAAGCCCTGATGGACGCGGTGACGGGCCTGTCGGGCTCCGGGCCCGCGTACGTGGCCGTCGTGATCGAGTCCCTCGCTGACGGCGGGGTGCGGATGGGGCTCGATCGGATCACCGCGATGACCCTGGCCACACAGACCGTGCTGGGCGCCGCCAAGCTCTTGCTGGAGACCGGCATGCATCCGGGCGCGCTCAAGGACATGGTCAGTTCGCCGGGCGGCACCTCGATCGCCGGTGTCGCCGCGCTCGAGGAAGGCGGCATCCGCACGACGTTCATCAAGGCCGTCGAGCGGGCGACCGTGCGCTCGCGCGAGCTCGGCCAGGGGCCGAAGTGATGTTCGTCGTCAACTACTTCTTCATGGCGCTGGCCAACCTCCTGAACCTGGTGATCGTGGCCTACATCTGGATCATCATCGCGCGGTCGATCCTCTCGTGGGTGGGCCCGGATCCCTACAACCCGATCGTGCGCTTCCTGTATCGGGTGACCGAGCCGGTGCTGCGGCCGGTGCGCGAGCGGCTGCCGATCTCCCAGATGGGGCTCGACTTTTCACCGATGATCGTCATTCTGGTGCTGTATTTTTTGAAGGAATTCCTGGTCCCGGTGCTGTATCGAATCGCCACCGAGATGGGCTAGGAACGCCGGAGGCCTCATGCGCATCAGTCCGCTCGATATCCGCCAACAGCAGTTCAGTGTGAAGTGGTTTCGTGGATTCGACGTCCACGAGGTCGACGCCTTCCTCGACGACGTCGCCGAGGACTACGAGACGGTGCTCAAGGAGAACGCGCAGCTGAAGGAGCAGGTCTCCACCTTCGAGGACCGGGCACGCGGCCTCGCCGAGCGCGAGCGGGCGCTGCAGGACACGCTCGTGACGACCCACCGGCTCGGCGACGAGATGAAGGCGACGGCGCGCAAAGAGGCTGAGCTGCAGATGCGCGAGGCCGAGCTGCGGAGCGAGAAAATCATCGAGGAGGGGCGGGCCGAGGAGGCGAGGATCCGGAGCGAGATCCAGACCCTGCGGCGCGTCCGCCGCCAGCTCATCGAGGATTTCCGCGCGACGCTCGAGAGCTACTACCGCATGATGTCGGCCGAGTTCGGCGAGGACAAGGACGACGGCAAGGGCTGAGACGGCGCGGCTGTCGCTCCGCGTCCAGCCGCGGGCGTCGCGCGACGAGATCGTCGCCTGGCAGGACGCGACGCTCCGGCTGCGCGTCACGGCGGCACCCGTCGACGGCGCCGCGAACACCGCGGTGGCCCGCCTCCTGGCCAAGGCGCTGGGCGTGCCAACCTCTTCCATCAGCGTCGTGAGCGGCCTTCAAGGGAGAACCAAGATCGTCGAGATCACGGGCCTGAGCCACGCGGAGATTCAGCGCCGCCTGGATATGATCCTCACGCACGCGTCATGACCGGTATCACGCCTGTCCGCTGGGACACCGACCGGCTGATCCTCATCGACCAGACCGTGCTTCCCGAGCGCGAGGTCGAGCGCGGCTACCAGAGCTGGCAGGAGGTGGGCGCGGCGATTCGCGCGCTCGTGGTCCGCGGTGCGCCCGCGATCGGGGTCACCGCCGCGTTCGGCGTGGTGCTGGCGGCCCGCGAGAGCCGCGCGACGACGTTCGATGGGCTGATGGCCGACCTCGAGATTGCGATCAAGGGGCTCGCGGCGACGCGGCCGACCGCCGTGAACCTGTTCTGGGCGCTCGACCGGATGCGCCGCGTCGCGGCCGCGTCAGCCGCGCTGCCGCTCGATCAGATGAGGGCACGCCTGCTCGTCGAAGCTCAGGCGATCCGCGACGAGGACATCTCGTCGAATCGCGCCATGGGGGCCCACGGCGCGACCTTGGTGCCGCCCAACGCGCGCATCCTCACCCACTGCAACGCGGGGGCACTGGCGACGGCCGGGTACGGCACCGCGCTGGGCGTCGTGCGCGCGGCGCACGAGCAGGGCAAGGTGGCGCTCGTCTGGGTCGACGAGACGCGACCGGTGATGCAGGGCTCGCGGCTGACGGCGTGGGAGTGCGTGCGCGAGGGGATCCCGCACCGGCTGATCGCCGACGTGGTGGCGGCGTCGGTGATGGCGCGCGGCGAGGTCGACCTGATCGTGACCGGCGCCGATCGCATCGCCGCCAACGGCGACACCGCCAACAAGATCGGTACCTACTCGCTGGCGGTGCTGGCCTCGCATCACCACGTGCCGTTCTACGTCGCGGCGCCGTACTCGACGATCGATCCCTCGCTCGCCTCGGGCGCCGAGATCCCGATCGAGGAGCGTGATGCGGCGGAAGTCCGCCGGGTCGGCGCGCAGCAGACGGCGCCGAGCGCCTCCCCGGTGTTCAATCCCGCTTTCGACGTCACGCCGGCCCGGCTGATTGCAGCCATCATCACCGAGCGCGGCGTCGTGCGGCCGCCGTACCGCTTTTGACCGCCCGCGAGTATCACGACCGGACCACCCACTCGCCGGCGTCGGTTCGCACGAGCGGTCACACGCTCGAGTGGGACATCAAGCCGTTCCCGTTCAAGGTCTACACGGATCTGCCGGCGATCCAGCTGCCGCGTGAGATCGAGCCGATCGGGACCGACACGCTGGCCGCGCTCGCCGAGCCGGCGCCGCCCGCCGCGTTGCTCGGCCTGAGCCAGCTCGCGGCGGTGCTCTACTACGCCGCCGGGGTGACCAAGAAGAAGACGTATCCCGGCGGCGGCGAGGTTCTCTTTCGGGCCGCGGCCTCGACGGGCGCGCTCTACCAGACCGAGGTGTACGTCGCGGTCGGCGCGGTCGCCGGGCTCGAGCCCGGCCTCTACCACTTCTGCCCGGGCGACTTCGCGCTTCGCCGTCTGCGCGACGGCGACGTCCGCTCGGCGCTGGCGGCGTCGGCGGCCGACGACTCGATCGCCCGCCGGGCGGCGACGGTCTTGCTTACCGCAATCTACTGGCGGAACGCCTGGAAGTATCAGGCGCGGGCCTACCGTCACCTGTTCTGGGACTCGGGCACCATGCTCGCCAACTTGCTGGCGGTCGCCGGTGCCCTCGGGCTCGCCCCGCGAGTCTTGACCGGCTTCGTCGACGCCGACGTCGATCGCCTGCTCGGGCTCGACGCTACGCGTGAGGTTGCGCTCGAGCTGATCGTGCTCGGCCCCGAGGCAGCGGCCACGCCGGGCGGAGCCGCGCTCGGCTCGATCGACTACCCGACCTTGCCGCTGTCATCGTCCGAGGTCGACTATCCGCTGATTCGCGAGATGCACGCCGCGTCCGGACTCGCCACGGCCTCTGCCGTGAGCGTCTGGCGCGGGCGCGAGTGGTCTCGCACGGCACCGATGCCGCCGGCGGGGGCCAAGCTGGTTCAGCTGCCGCTCCCGCGGGCTCGGGCAGGCCGCGGGCTCGGCGAGACGATCCAGCGCCGCGGCTCGACGCGCGAGTTCGGCCACGCGTCGTTGACCGCGGAGGAGCTCGCGACGACGCTCTGGGCGGCGACGCGACCGCTCGACGCCGACGTGCCCGGCGGGCTCGTGGATCTCTACCTCATCGTCAATGCGGTCGAGGGGATGCCATCGGGCGCGTACTGCTACTGGCCGGGCGCCCACGCCCTGGAGACCTTGACGACCGGCGAGCTCCGACACCGGTCGGCGTACCTTTGTCTCGAGCAGCCGCTCGGCGGCGACGCGGCGGCCGTCATCTACTGGCTCTCGCGGCTCGACGAGCTCACGCGCGTGTTCGGCGATCGTGGTTATCGCCTCGCCAATCTCGAGGCGGGTCTGGCGGGCGGCCGCGCCTATCTCGCGGCCTACGCCCAGGGATTCGGCGCGTCCGGGCTCACGTTCTACGACGATCAGGTGATCGAGTTCTTTTCTCCGCATGCCGAGGGTAAAGACGCGATTTTCGTGACCGCGCTGGGTCGATCGGATGTGGGAGGCCGTGTTACCATCGAATCGAACCTGATCACTCGAAGGAGGCCGTCTGCATGAAGAAGTATCAGTTGATGGCGCCGGGGCCGACGCCAGTTCCGAGCGAGGTTCTGCTCGCGATGGCCAAGCCGATCATCCACCACCGCACCCCCGAGTACGACGCGCTCTTCGTCGAGGTACGCGCCGCGCTGAAGAAGCTCTTCCAGACGAGCGCCGAGGTCATTCCGCTCGCCTGTTCGGGCACGGGTGCGATGGAAGCGGCCGTCGTCAACACGCTCTCGGCAGGCGATCGCGTCGTGGTGGTTCGCGCCGGAAAGTTCGGTGACCGCTGGCTCGATCTGGCCAAGGCGTACGGCCTCAACGTGGTCGACCTGAGCGCGCCGTTCGGGCAGACCGTCGACGCCGCGCGCGTCGCCGAGGCGCTGAAGAGCCATCCCGATGCGAAGGCCGTGCTCGTCCAGCACAGCGAGACCTCGACCGGCGTGCTGCACGACGTCCGGGCCTACGCCGCCGTGACGAAGTCGCACGATGCGATCCTGATCGTCGACGCGGTGTCGAGCCTGGGTATCGCCGATCTGCCGATGGACGCCTGGGACATCGACGTGGTGATCTCGGGCTCGCAGAAGGGGCTGATGCTGCCTCCGGGCCTCGGCTTTTGCGCGCTCAACGAGAAGGCCTGGCGGAAGACCCGGAGCTCGACCCTGCCGAAGTTCTATTTCAGTCTCACTGACGAGCTGAAGTACGTGACGAAGAACGAGGTGCGCTTCACGCCGGCGGTGTCGATCGTCGTTGGACTGCGGGAAGCCCTGGGGTTGCTCGAGGCCGAAGGACTGGCCAACGTGTTCAAGCGTCACGATCGACTCGCGCGCGCCACGCGCGCGGGCGCCGAGGCGCTCGGGCTCGAGCTCTTTGCCAAGGCCACTCCGAGCCCGGCCGTGACCGCGATCGTCTCTCCCAGGGGCGTCGACAGCGAGAAGATCGTCGCGGCGTACTCGAAGAGCTACAACATCACGATCGCCGGCGGGCAGGGAGAGATGAAGGGCAAGCTCTTCCGCCTGGGCCACATGGGCTACGCCGCCGAGTTCGACGTGATCAATGCGCTGGCGGCGCTCGAGCAGGTGCTCGCCGATCTCGGCCAGCCGGTAGACTTCGGGTCGAGCGTCCGCGCCGCCCAGAAGATCTTCGCCGAAAAGTCGTGAAGCGGGTGCTGGTCGCCGACGGGCTCCAGGCCGTCGGCATCGACGCGCTTCGCAAGCACGGGCTCGACGTCGACGTGTGCGGCGCGCTCGGCGAGCGTGAGCTGGTCGAGCGCATCGGCGAGTACGAAGGGCTCATCGTCCGCAGCGCCACCAAGGTCACGCGCGCCGCCATCGAGGCGGGCCGGCGTCTGGAGGTGATCGGTCGAGCCGGGGCGGGTGTCGACACCATCGACGTCGACGCCGCGACCAAGCGGGGCGTGGTCGTGATGAACACGCCGGGCGGGAACACCACCGCCGTCGCCGAGCACACACTCGGTCTCCTGCTGGCGCTCGCCCGTCGCCTGCCGGCCGCCGACGTGTCCCTCAAGGCCGGACGCTGGGAGAAGAACCGCCTGCAGGGCGTCGAGCTGCTCGGCAAGGTTCTGGGGATCGTCGGCCTCGGCCGGATCGGCTCCGAAGTGGCGCGGCGCGCGCTCGGGTTCCGGATGCAGGTCATCGCCTACGATCCGTATCTGACGCGTGAGGCCGCCGACCGGCTGGGCGTGGAGAGCGTCGAGCTCGACGATCTCCTCGCGCGCGCCGACTTCGTGACGATCCACACGCCGCTCACCGGCGACACGCGTCACCTGCTCGGCGCGGCCGAGCTCGAGCGGCTCAAGCCGGGGGCGCGCATCATCAACTGCGCCCGCGGCGGCTTGATCGACGAGCAGGCGCTCGCCCGTGCGATCCAGTCGGGCAAGCTTGCCGGCGCCGCGCTCGACGTGTTCGAGCAAGAACCGCCGCCGGCCGATCATCCGCTCCTGAAGCTCGAGCAGGTCATCGTGACGCCCCACCTGGGCGCGGCGACCGACGAGGCGCAGACGGCGGTCGCGCTCGCCATCGCCGACCAGGTCGCCGACGCGCTCCTGCACGGCGTCGTGGTCAACGCGGTGAACCTGCCGTCGGTCGACGCCGAGACACATCGGGAGCAGGCGCCCTACCTCGGGCTCGTCGAGAAGATGGGCCGCTTTCTCGCGCAGATGGCCGAGGGCCGGATGCAGGAGGTGCGGCTCACGTACGCGGGTGAGATCGCCGGGCGGCCGACGGCCACCCTGACGCTCGCGTTCCTGCGAGGTCTGCTCGGCACGATCCTCTCCGAGCACGTGACGGACGTGAACGCGATGCTGATCGCCAAGGCGCGCGGCCTGCGCGTCACCGAGACGTCGACCACGGAGAGCTCGGACTACGCGAGCCTCGTCACCGCCGAGCTCCACACCGATCGCGGCGCCGCGTCGGTCGCCGGCGCCGTCTTCTTCAAGCGCGAGGCGCGATTCGTCGAGGTCGACGGCTTCGCCCTGGAGGCCGTGCCGCAGGGCTGGATGCTCGTGTTCGCGAACCTCGACGTGCCGGGCGTCATCGGCCGCATCGGGACCTTGTGCGGGCGCCACGGGATCAACATCGCCGGGATGCAGCTCGGGCGCGAGCGTCGCGGCGGCCGGGCCGTCTCGGTCTTGAACCTCGACGATCCGATGCCGCCGGCGGCGCTCGACGAGATTCGCGCAATGCCGGATATCGTGCTCGCCAAAGTCGTCAAGCTCTAGCGCTTCGACTCCGGAGCTGACGGGGACGTGACCTCCTACTCCACGCCACCGGGTAGTACGCCGGACGAGAGACTGCCGAGGCTGCGATCGGGCGACCGGGCACCCGATGTGACGCTTCCCGCCGCGGATCGGGAAGGCGTCGTCTCCCTGATGGACTACCGCGAGAAGCAATCGGTATTGCTCGCCCTCTTCCGCGGTCTGATCTGCCCATTTTGTCGCCGTCAAATGAGCCAGCTGGCGCTCAGCGCCGAGCGGCTCGAGAAAGTCGGTGTAGCGACGCTCGCGGTCGTGGCCACGGCACCCGACCGCGCCCGCCTGTATTACCGCTTCCATCCCTCACGTTTTCGTGTCGCCGCGGATCCTGATCTGAAGACGCACCGAGCGTACGGAATGCGGCGTGGCCCCAAGACGCCGGCGGTCGAGCAGATGGTCGAAGCCGCCGCAACGCAGATGGCGCGCGAGCTGGAGATCCCCACCATACCGGGTCAGGCCAGCGACGCGATTCTCCGCTTCGATGGGTTCGAGTCGGTCGAGAGCGATTGGCAAGACAGGGAACGAGACCAGGCGCTGCTGGCGGCGCTCCGATAAGACCGCCCCCCTTGCCCCCACTGCGATCCAGCCTCCTCCGGGAGGTGCCCACGCGGAGTTCGTGCGGTTCTCGGGTTTCGGCCGTAGAATGGCGAGCTTGTGGGCAGGCTCAGACTCTTCGTAGTGCGGCATGGGGAGACGGAGTGGGTCCGGGAGCGGCGGTTCGCCGGCTCGCGGGACATTCCGCTCACGGAGGTGGGGCGCGACCAGTGTGCGGCCGTAGGGCGCGCGCTGTCCGGCGCCGCTGTCGCCGCCGTCTACGCGAGTCCGCTCGAGCGGGCGCGGGCTTCGGCCGAGGTGATCGCGAAGCCGCACGGTCTCCCGGTCCGTCTCGTGCCGGCCTTCAGCGAAATGTCCTTCGGGTCGTGGGAAGGGCTGACGCGTGACGAGGTGCGGGCACGTTATCCCGACGCGTGGGCGCAGTGGCGATCGACGCCGCACCTGCTCGAGCCGGCCGGCGGCGAGACGATCCCCGGCGTGGCTGCGCGCGTGAATACCGGCATCGCGGCCCTGCGGGACGCGCACGACTCGCAAACGATCGTGCTCGTCAGCCACGGCGTCGTGGCGCGCTTGATCGTGCTCGATGCGCTCGGTCTCGGGCTCGACCGGCTCTGGACGCTCGACGCGGCGCCGGCCGGGATCACCGAGATCGAGTACGAGCCGGGCTGGGCCACCGTGCATCGGATGAACACGGTCGCCCACCTGGACCCGGTGACGCCGTGAAGCCGCGCCAGACTCAGCTCCCGAAGGGCACGCGGATCTACCTTCCGGACGAGGCCGAGCGCAAGCGGCACGTCGAGGCCTCGTTGCTGGGCGTGTTCCGCCGCTGGGGCTATCGCGAGATCGTCACGCCCACGTTCGAGTTCTCGGACGTGCTGTCGACCGGCACGGACGTCGACGTGCAGGACAACATGTTCACCCTGGTCGACCGCGAGACCGGCCGGACCCTGGCGCTGCGTCCGGACATCACGCCCCAGATCGCCCGCGTGGTCGCCACGCGCCTGCGTGACGAGCCCAAACCGATCCGGCTCGCCTACCTGACGAACGTGTTCCGCTACGACGAGCCGCGCGTCTCTCACTACCGCGAGTTCTACCAGGCCGGGGTCGAGCTGGTCGGGCTCGACCAGCCCGAGGCCGAGGCCGAGATCATCGCGATGGCGATCGAGGGGCTCCGCGTGCTCGGGCTCGAGCGGTTCCAGATCGATCTCGGCCACCCCGATTTCTTCCGCGGACTCCTCGAGGAGGCCAAGACCGATGCCGCGCAGGGGCGCGAGCTGCGGTTGACGCTGGCCCGAAAAGACGGGTCCACCCTCGAGCGCCTGGTCGCCGACCTCGCGCCGCCGGCGCACGTTCGCGATGCGCTCCTGGCGCTGCCGACCCTCTTTGGCCGTGAGTCGGTGCTGGAGCGCGCCGCGGCCTTCGCGCGCAACGAGCGGTCGGCGCGGGCGCTGGCGAACCTGGCCGAAGTGTACCGGCTGCTCAAGATCTATGGGCTCGCCGAGAGCGTGCTGCTCGATCTCGGGGAGGTGCGCGGCTTCGACTATTATTCGGGGACGTACTTCGAGGCGTACGTGGCGGGCTTCGGCGCGTCAATCGCGGCCGGCGGCCGCTACGACGACATGCTCGGGCGCTTCGGCTACGATTGCGCGGCGGTCGGCTTCGCGTTCGACGTGGGGCGCGCGCTGTCGGTCATGGAGACGCAGGGCGTGCCGGTGGCGCTCCCGGGCCCGGACTTCTTCATCATCGACTTCACCCGGGAGAAGAACGCGGCGCTCTCGCTCGCGCGACGGCTCCGCGATCTCGGCGCCTCCGTGGCGCGCGACATCATCAGCCGCGGGCTCGACGAATCGGTGGCGTACGCCCGGGCGCAGCGTGTGGGACAGATCCTCGTCATCGGCCATCCGCGCGCCGGTGCGGAGCAGGTCGTGGCGATGAATCTCGCGGACGGATCGGAGCGCGTGCTGGGGGTCGCGGAGATCCTCGACCATCCAGAGCGCATATTCAGAGGTGGAAGCCATGCCTAACATCGTGGTCGTGGGGACGCACTGGGGAGACGAGGGAAAGGGCAAGGTCGTCGACATCCTGGCGCCGCATGTGAACGTCGTCGCCCGCTTCGCGGGCGGCAACAACGCGGGCCACACGGTGGTCGTGGGGCGGGAGAAGTACGTCCTGCACTCGATCCCGTCCGGCATCCTGCATCCGGGCTGTCGCTGCGTCATCGGCTGCGGCGTGGTCGTGGATCCGGGGTCGCTGATCGAGGAGATGGAGGCGCTCGTGCGCCGCGGGGTGACGCTCGACGGCAACCTCTTCATCTCCAAGAACGCGCATCTGATCATGCCCTACCATCCGGCCCTCGACCTGGCCTCGGAGGCCAAGCTGGGCAAGCGGCGCATCGGGACGACGGGGCGCGGCGTCGGGCCCGCGTACGTCGACAAGGCGGCGCGCGTCGGGATCCGCATGGCCGATCTCCTGAACGAGCAGCTCTTCCGCGAGAAGCTCGAGCTCAACGTCGCCCAGAAGAACCGGTTGCTGAGGGAGATCTACGACGCGGAGACCTTCACGGTCGAGGAGATCCTGGACAAGTATCTCCGGTACGCGGGCTGGCTGGCGCCCTACATCACCGACACGGCGCTCCTGCTCTCGCGCTGGATCGAGGCCGGCTACAGCGTGATGTTCGAGGGCGCGCAGGCGACGATGCTCGACATCGACCACGGGACCTATCCCTACATCACCTCGTCCTCGACGACCGCCGGCGGCGCGTCCACCGGCACGGGCGTGCCGCCGACGAAGATCCACGGCGTCGTCGGCGTGAGCAAGGCGTACACGACACGCGTCGGCGGCGGGCCGTTCCCGACCGAGATGACAGGCGTGATCGCCGAGACG
>CAYVHH010000151.1:0-4720 GCA_964450175.1 uncultured bacterium
TCGGCGCGAGCGAGATGCGCATCGTGGCCACCAGCGCGGTTCGCGAAGCCTCGAATGGCCGTGCCTTCGCGGCTGCGGTCGAGCAGGCCACCGGCCGGCGAGTCGACGTGGTCAGCGGCGAGGTCGAGGCGCGCCTCACACTCCTGGGCGTACGTCACGGTTTTGGCCGCTTGTCGGGTCTCGTGCTGACCTTCGATATCGGGGGCGGGAGCACCGAGTACGTGCTGTCGGAAGGCGACGCGATCCAATCGATGATCAGCCTCCGCCTCGGTGTCGTCCCTCTGGCCGAGCGGTTTCCGTTCCCCGGCGTCGCCGATCCCTCGCTCTATCGCGAGCTCTACGACGAGGTGCGCCGCCGCCTCGGCAGCGAGCTTCCCGAGGCGATTCGCTCGGCCCGCGTGGCGCACCTGATCGGGACGGCCGGGACGGTGACGGCGCTGGCGGCGCTCGATCTGGGCCTCCTCCGCTACGATCCGGACCGCGTGCAGGGGCACGTGCTGAGCCGCGCCACGGTCGAGCGACTGCTGCGTCGGCTGTGCGGGCTCACGGTCGGGGAGCGGGCCGCGCTGCCGTGCCTCGAGCCGGGCCGCGCCGATCTCATCATTCCCGGGACGGCGATCGTGCTGGCGACCCTGGAGCAGATCGGAATCGACGGGCTTCGCGTCAGCGAATTCGGATTGCGCGAAGGCGTCCTCGTGGACGCGATCGAGGCGCGCGATGGATCTCGGCCGAGCGCTACTTCTTAGGCTGTCGACGCATCGCCGGATCGGTGAGGCGATGGACCGGGTGCCGGCGGCACGGCGATTCGTCCGGCGCTTCGTCGCCGGGCCGGTGCTGGAGGACGCCCTCGGGGTCATCGCCCGCCTGAATGCGGAGGGCGTCGAGGCCGCGGTGACTCACCTCGGCGAGAACGTCGCGACGGCCGACGATGCCGCGCACGCGGCGGACGCCTATCTCGAAGTGCTCGACGAGATCACGCGCCGGCGACTCCGGGCGGTTCCATCGCTCAAGCTCACGCACCTGGGGCTGGATCTCGGCGAGTCGATGTGCCGCGCGAACCTCGAGCGGGTGGCCGCGCGAGGGCTCGCGACCCGGACGCTCGTGTGGGTCGACATGGAGTCCTCCGCGTACACGGACCGGACGCTCGAGCTCTACCGGGCGCTTCACGCGACGCACTCCAACCTGGCCTGCGTCGTCCAGGCGTATCTACGCCGCACGGCACCGGACGTCGAGCGGCTGATCGAGCTCGGCGCGACCGTGCGCCTCTGCAAGGGCGCCTATCGCGAGCCGCCCGAGCTCGCGTTCCCCGACAAGCGCGACGTCGACGCCAGCTACGCCCGCTTGACGGACCGACTCTTGGCCGCCGATGCGCTGGCGCGCGGCGTCTATCCCGCCTTTGCCACCCACGACGAGCGGATGCTCGAGCGGGCGCGCGAGACCGCGAAACGGGCGGGGGTCGGCGCCGACCGCTACGAGCTGCAGATGCTCTACGGGATCCGCCACGACCTGCACCCGCCGCTCCGCGCGGCAGGGCTCCGCCTGCGCGTCCTGGTACCCTACGGCGAGGACTGGTACGGCTACTTCATGCGCCGGCTCGCCGAGCGGCCGGCGAACCTGGCGTTCTTCTTCCGGCAGCTCCTCCGAGGCTGAGCCCGTGATTTGACACCCCGGGACGCGGCGACTAGACTTATTCGGTAAGTATGGATGAAATTGCGGTATTAGTGCTCAACTACACCTTTGAGCCTCTGCATTTCACCAACGCCCGCCGTGCGATCACGCTGCTCTTAGCCGGCAAGGCGGAAGCCGTCGAAGCATCACCGCGCGTGGTCCGGTCGCCCTCGGTCACGTTCGCGCTCCCCGCGGTCATCCGGCTCGCCATCTACATCCGCAAGCCGTTCCTGGATCGCGTCGCGTTCAACAAGAAGAACATCCTGAGGCGCGACGGCTACACCTGCCAGTACTGCAACCGGCGCGGCGAGCGGCTGACGGTCGACCACGTGCTGCCGCGCTCGCGCGGGGGCGAGACCAGCTGGGTGAACGTGGTCGCAGCCTGCCTGCGCTGTAACCTGAGAAAGGGCAACCGCCTCGCCGACGAGGTCGGGATGCGACTCATCCGCGAGCCGGTGCATCCCAAGTTCGTGTTCTCCACCCATATGCTCCGGCATCCGCACGCGCACTCGCTCCTGGATTCCTGGCGAAAATACCTCCTCGCCGTTCCGACGCCTTCCTGACGTAGTCGCGACGTGTTCCAGCTGTCGTCAGAGTATTCGCCCCGCGGCGACCAGCCCCAGGCCATCGCGGCGCTCACGGGCTTCGTGCGTGAGGGCCGCCGCCACATGGTGCTGCGCGGCGTGACCGGCTCGGGGAAGACCTACTCGATCGCCAATGTGGTCGCGAGCGTGGACCGGCCGACCCTGGTCATCTCGCCGAACAAGACCTTGGCCGCCCAGCTCTTCAGCGAGTTCCGGGCGTTCTTCCCGTCGAACGCGGTCGAGTACTTCGTGTCGTACTACGACTACTACCAGCCTGAGGCCTACATCCCGCAGTCGGACACGTACATCGAGAAGGACGCCCTCATCAACGACGAGATCGACCGGATGCGCCACTCCGCGACCAAGTCGCTGCTGGAGCGCCGCGACGTCCTCGTGGTGGCTTCGGTCTCGTGCATCTACGGCATCGGCGAGCCCGACACCTATCAGGGCCTCCACCTCGAGCTGGGCGAGGGCGAGCGGATGGATCGGGACGAGATCATCCGCCGCCTGGTCGCGGTCCAGTACGAGCGCAACGACTACGATTTCCACCGCGGAACCTTCCGGGTCCGCGGCGACGTGGTCGAGGTGTTCCCGGCGAACGAAGAGTCGATCGCGCTCCGGATCGAGCTCTTCGGCGACGTCATCGACGCGATCTCCCGGATCGATCCGCTGCGGGGCGCCGTGCTCGAGCGCGTCGATCGGGTCCACATCTATCCGGCGAGCCACTACGTGACCGAGGCGGCGCAGCTCGAACGCGCGTTCGTGACGATCCAGGAAGAGCTCGGCGAGCGGCTGACGTTCCTGCGCCAGAAGAACCGCCTGCTCGAGGCGCAACGGCTCGAGCAACGCACCATCTTCGACATGGAGATGCTCCGCGAGCTCGGCTTCTGTCACGGCATCGAGAACTACTCGCGGCATCTCACCGGCCATCGCCCGGGCGAGGCCCCGCCGACCCTGATCGACTATCTGCCCAAGGACGCGCTGATCATCATCGACGAAAGCCACGTCGCGGTGCCGCAGATCCGCGGCATGTACTACGGCGACCGCTCGCGCAAGGAGGCGCTCGTCGAGTACGGCTTCCGGATGCCGTCCGCGTTCGACAACCGGCCGCTGACCTTCGACGAGTTCACGCGGCGCACGGGTCAGACGATCTACGTCTCGGCGACCCCCGGAGCCTACGAGCTCGAGCTGGCGGGCGAGGCGCTCGCCGAGCAGGTGATCCGGCCGACCGGTCTCACCGATCCCCGCATCACCGTGCGGCCGGCCAAGGATCAGGTCGACGACCTGCTCGCGGAGCTGCGGAAGGTGAAGGAGAAGGGCTGGCGCGCGCTCGTGACGACGCTGACGAAGCGCTCGGCCGAGGAGTTGACGAACTACTACGCCGAGCTCGGGGTCAAGGTGCGGTACCTGCACTCCGACATCGACACCCTGGACCGGGTCGCGGTCATCCGCGATCTCCGGCTGGGCAAGTTCGACGGCCTCATCGGCATCAACCTGCTGCGCGAGGGACTCGACATTCCCGAGGTCTCGCTGGTGGCGATCCTGGACGCCGACAAGGAAGGCTATCTGCGCTCGGCGACCTCGCTGATCCAGACCGCCGGGCGAGCGGCCCGGAACGTCAACGGCGAGGTCATCATGTACGCCGACCACGTCACGGACTCGATGGCGGCGACGATCCAGGAGACCGAGCGGAGGCGGGAGCTGCAGCGCGCCTACAACGACGCGCACGGCATCACGCCGGAGTCGATCAAGTCCACGATCCGCGAGCTGCTCCAGACCGTCTACGAGCGCGACTACTACACGGTCCCGGTCGAGGAAGCGGCGGCCGAGACGTTCGAGTCGCCGGCGGCGCTCCAGGCGCGTATCGGCGAGCTCGAAGCGCGGATGAAGGAAGCGGCCAAGCGCCTCGACTTCGAGCAGGCGGCCGAGCTGCGCGATCGCCTCAAGTCCCTGCGCAAGCAGCAGATCAAGTGAGCGCCCAGAGCCCGGCCTCGCGCGCCGAAGCGGTCGGCGAGGCAAGCCTGTAGTGTAGATCTATGGATCTCGACGAGAAGATCGCCCGGGTGCCGGACCGGCCGGGGGTCTACCTCTACCGGGACGGCAAGCAGCAGGTCCTGTACGTCGGCAAGGCGGCGTCCCTGCGGAGCCGGGTGCGCTCCTACTTCCAGGAGTCGCGCCCGCGAGATCCCAAGACGGACGCCCTGGTTCGTCAGATTCGCGACCTCGAGTACATCGTGACCGACAACGAGCTCGAGGCCCTCATGCTCGAGGCCAACCTGGTGCGACGGCACCGGCCCCGCTACAACATCATTCTCCGGGACGACAAGCACTATCCGTTCCTGAAGCTCACCACGAACGAGGAGTTCCCGCGTCTGGTGGTCGCGCGACGGGTCCAGCACGACGGCGCGCGCTACTACGGCCCCTTCTACCCGGCCACCGCCATGCGCGAGACCCTGCGGCTGACGCGC
>CAYVHH010000152.1:0-18850 GCA_964450175.1 uncultured bacterium
CCGGCGTTCATGATCACCGCGAGCTTCTTGCCCGCGCTCACGATCGGCGCGGACGCGATCGCGTTCGGGGAGTAGATCCAGCCGGCGAGAATGTCGACGTTATCCTGGGTCAAGAGCTCCTGCACCGCGATCTTCGCGTTGGCGCCGCTCGGATCCTTCACGTCGCGCCGGATCAAGGTGATCTTGTAGGGCTTCACCTTGTCGGCATTGAGCTTCAGGTAGAGCTCCATCCCGCGATCGACCAGCTGGGCGAACTCGGCGCCGATGCCCGTATACGGCAGGGCGACGCCGACCTTCACTTCCTGCGCGTGCGTCGAGGAGGCGCCGAGGGCGAGCACGACGGCGGCAAGCGCGATGATTCGCTTGATCATGTGAGTGTTCCTCCGGAGAGTTCGAGCCCGATCCGTCTGGTACCGCACAGTATGGGCGAGATACTAGGGCAAGAGTCGGAAACCATGCAAGCCGCGCGCGGTTGCCACGCGTCGGGCGCGCGGGAGTGTGCGATGATCGGGACCGGGGATGGGCGGGCGCCGCGCGGGCCGCCGCCTGTGCGACAATGCGCGAGCGCGGGACGGCCGGTCGGTCGGACCGAGACCGAGGAAGACTGAGGAGGAGACGAGCGTGGCAAAGTTCAAGGTGGTGACCCCGAGCGGTGCAAGCTTTGCGGTTCCCGGTGCGGGCTACAAGCTCGAGATGGAAGCCCTGGCGCCGATCGACGCCGAGATCGTCGAGATCGCGGCCAAGACCGACGAGGAGTTCATCAAGGAAGCGCGCGACGCCGACGCCCTCTACGCGAAGGGGCGCCGGATCACCAAGCGTCTGATCGACGGGCTCGAGCGGTGCAAGGTGATCTCGCTCGGCAGCGTGGGTGTCGACTCGGTCGACGTGGACGCGGCCACGGCGCGCGGCATCCCGGTCACCAACGTGCCCGACACGTTCATCGAGGAAGTCGCCGATCACGCCATGATGCTGATCCTGGCCACGTACCGCCGGCTCACGACGATGGACCGGATGGTCCGCGACGGACGCTGGGGCGAGGGACGCCCGCTCCTGTCCCAGTTCCCGCGCCTGATGGGCCAGACCCTCGGTCTCATCGCCTTCGGCCACGTCGCGCGCGCGGTCGCGGTGCGGGCGCGCGCCTTCGGCTTCCACATCCTCGCGTACGATCCGTACGTCGAGGAGCTGGTGGTGAGTCAGTACGGCGTCGAGCCCGTGAACCTCACGGAGCTGCTGCAGCGCTCGGACATCGTCTCGATGCACGCGCCGTCCACCACCGACGCCCACCACCTGATGACGGAGCACCATTTCCGGCTCATGAAGCCGGAGGCGCTCTTCATCAGCACCGGGCGCGGCCCGACGACCGACGAGCCGGCGCTCATCAAGGCGCTGAAGGAAGGCTGGATCGCCGCGGCCGGCCTCGACGTGCTCGAACAGGAGCCGCCCGACAACAACAATCCGCTGTTGAAGATGGACAACGTCATCCTGACGCCGCACGTGGCCTCGGCGTCCGCGAGGTTCGACCCGGTGCGTAAGCGGCGCGTCGGCCAGGAGATCGCGCTCGTGCTCGGCGGCCGCTGGCCGCGCAGCTGCGTGAATCCGTCGGTTCTCGAGAAGAGCAAGCTCGTGCGCTGGCAGCCCTACTCGATGGAGCGCGGGCCCGGCGCCTAGTGGATGTGCGCGCTGCAGGCCGTCGCGGGGCTGGGACCCCGCCGGCCGAGGCGCGCCTATACGATCGATCGAGGAGGGCGCGATGACGCGCAAGCGGCTCGTCCTCAAGAACACGGCGTTGTTCAGCGACCCGGCGAACCTCAGCTGGGAGCGGTACGTCGTCATGCAGGCCCGCGAGCGCGAGCGATATCTCGCCGAGCGCGCGACCATCCCCGACGACGCGCTGAACTACAAGCACGTCAGCCCGCGCTACCTCGAGAACGCGGTCGACCAGTTCGCCAACAACTACTATTCCGAGCTGTCAGCGACCCACTACGTCGCGACCGCCGCCGCCAACGCCCCGTTCGACGAGCTGAAGAAGTCGGCGCTGTTCCAGCTGGCCGACGAGCAGCGCCATCTGGAGATGGATCGCGAGGTGTTCGAGCGGGCCGGCATCCCCGAGCGCGACTGGCTCGCCGCGTGGGAATCGCCAGGAACAACATGCCGCTTCTTCCGCCACCTACTGGAGCTCGAGGACTCCATCGAGATCCTCGTGAAGGGTAACTTCGTCGCCGAGGGCGCCGCGGGCCCGGGCACGTTCACGGTCCTGGCGGACGGCGCCGAGGCGCGCGGCGACGTCCTGTCGGCCGTGAACCATCGAGCGCGCATTCGCGACGAGACTCGCCACATCAGCTATGGCCGCGCCCTCGTGAAGGCGCTGGTCGAGGACGACCCGGGCAACCTCGACACGATCCAGCAGTGGCAGGACGACAGCCTGCGCCTCTTCTCCGAGGTGGCGCGGGGTGGCGAGCGGCAGCCGTGGTGGGAAGGATTCCTCGCCTCGTACTACAAGATCGCGCTCCCGATGGGGCTTCGCCCGACCACGTTCTGATCCCGCTCGGGTCGCTCTGATCCGTCGGACCGTGACCAGGAATCTCCCAGCACTGAGCCCGGACTATCCACGGCAGGTGCTCCGTAATTTCCGGAAGACCGTTATTTATCAGATACTTGGAAACTTCTTACCGGTGGTATAGCGATTGCTGGAACAAGAGGTAGCCGCTCACCGGCGAACCCTATGCGCGTATTGGTCATCGACGACGATCAGGCGGTCTGCGAGGTCTTCGGGGAATTCCTCCACGAGATCGGTCACGAGCCCGTGATCACACATACGGCCGAAACGGCGCTCGACACCCTGCGCGTGGAGCGCCCCGACGCGGTCCTCCTCGACGTGTGCCTGCCCGGCATGAGCGGGCTGGACTTCATGAAGCTCGAGAGCGTCCGCGACCTGCGCGTCCCGATCCTCGTGATCTCCGGACGCGCGACAGAGAGCCAGGCCCAGGAGGCGATGCGGGCCGGCGCCTTCGATTTCATCGGCAAGCCCGTCGCGCTCCGTCGCCTGCAAGAGGCCCTCGCGTGCTTCGAGGCGCCGGCCAAGGCGCCGCGCAAGCCGACGGTCGACGAGGCGGCCGCCGAGCGGCGGCGCGCGCCGCGGGCCATGCTCTCGCTGCCGGTCCAGATCCGCGAGCAGAGCGGCGACGTATGGGAATCCACCTCGGTCAACCTCAGCGCCTCGGGGATCAAGGTGCGCGCGAACGGCGCGCGTCGCTCCGGCGGCGTCGCGACCCTCTCGATCACGTTGCCGGAGAGCGAGACGCAGCTCGAGGTTCCCTCGATCCTCGTGCGCGCCGACGACGAGGGCTATGCGTTCGCTTTCAAGGACCACGGCGACAAGCGGCTCCAGGAGCTCGGCGAGCTCGTCCGGCGATCGGTCGGCGCGCCAACCGTCGACGTCGAGTCGCACGTGCGCATCCTGCACCGCATCGGTGAGGCGATCAGCGCCACCCTGGACGTCGACGAGGTCCTGCGCATCGCGCTGGACGCGCTCACCCACGTCACCGGTCACGAGATCTCGAGCCTCCACCTGCTGTCAGCCGACGGCGCGACCCTGCACCTGCGCGGCGACCGCGGCCTGCGGCCGCGGCTGCGCGAGATCAACCGGGTGCTCCCGACCGGGCAAGGGCTCATCGGCGGCGTGGCCGCCACCGGCAAGACGCTGCACTGGGCGCACGTCAGCGAGTCCGTCGACCTGCTGCCGGCGGCGCGGGCGGCTGTCACCCAGGAAGGGATCCACGCCTTCGTGTGCGTGCCGATCCACAGCCGCGGACGGATCCTCGGCGCGCTCTCGCTCGGTCGCCGCACGCGCGAGGCGTTCAGCGAATCCGAGATCGCGCTCGTCGAAGCGTGCGCCAACCAGATCGGGCTGGCCCTGCAGAACGCCCAGCTCTACTCGGCGACCCGGCGCCAGCTCGACGATCTCAAGTCGGCCGAGGCTCAGCTCATCGAGGGCGACAAGCTCTCGACGGTGGGCAAGCTCGCCGCCGGTCTCGCGCACGAGACGCGCAATCGCCTGACCGCGATCCTCGGGCAGGCGGAGCTCCTGCTCATGGGCTCGGACGATCCCGCGAAGAGCCGCGAGCGGTTGCACACGATCGTGCAGGAGACGTCGCGCGCGGCGCAGATGCTCCAGAACCTGCTGCGGTTCACCAGCGGGCACTCCGCCGAGCGTCACCCTTGCCGCCTCGAAGATCAGATCCAGTGGGTGGTCGAGCTCAAAGCCCACCAGCTGCGGCGGGACAGCGTGAAGGTCGTCACCGACTTCGGGAACGTTCGGCCGGTCCTGGCCGACGAAGGTCAGATCCAGCAGGTGCTGCTCAACCTCGTCCAGAACGCGCACCAGGCGATGGCCGGTCACAAGGGCGAGCGCGAGCTCACGGTGCGGCTGTCCGAGCCCGGCGGACCGAACGTTCGCCTGGAAGTTCTCGACTCCGGCCCCGGCATCCATCCCAACGTGCTCCCGCGAATCTTCGAAGCCTTCACCACGACGAAGGCGCCCGGCGAGGGCACGGGGCTCGGGCTCTGGGTCTCCTATTCGATCGTCGAGCAGCACCAGGGATCGCTGAAGGCCGTCAACCGCCCGGAAGGCGGCGCCGCCTTCATCGTCGAGCTCCCCGCCGCCACCGCCTGAGGGCGCCGGCTCGCTCCGCTCAGCTCGCGTCGGGCGGCCGGCGCGTCCACCAGTCGAACTGCTGCTCGTACGCGTGTGCCGCGCGAAGCAAGGTCGCTTCGTCGAAGTGACGCGCGATCAGCTGCACGCTCAGCGGCATTCCCGATCGCGTGAACCCACACGGAACGGCGATCGCCGGTAGCCCGGCGAGCGCCGCGGGCGTCACGTAGGCGCGCCGTGTGAAGAAGCGCCCTGCCACCTCGTGCCGGCTCGTGATGACACCGTGCGCGACGGCAATCGGCGGAGCCGCCTGGTGCGCGGTCGGGCACAGGAGCAGATCGTGACGCACGAGCGCGTCACGCATCTCGGCGCGCAGCAGGGCCCGGGCCCGCGCGGCCCGCTGCTGGAGCGCGGCGGGGATCAGGCTGGCGGTCAGGAGGCGGCGGCGCGTTCCCTGATCGTAGTCGGCCGCGCGCGTGCGGAGCCAGCCGTCGTGCACGCCCGCGCCGTCGGAGTCGGCCAGCGCCATGAAGATCGCGCCGGCCAGCGGCACGAGACGGAGCGAGATCTCTTCGATGACGGCGCCGAGCTGCTCGAGCCGCCGCGCGGCCTCGACGACGGCCGCCCTCACCTCGCCGTCGGTCTCCGGGCCCACGGTCAGCTCGCGGATGATCCCGATGCGCAGCCCCCGCACGCCGTCGGCGAGCGCGCGGGCGTAGTCCGGCACGGGCACGCGGCTCGAGAGCGGATCCCGGGCGTCGTAGCCCGCGATCGCCTGCAGCAGGCACGCTGCGTCTTCGACGGTTCGCGCGAGCGGCCCGGGGGTGTCCATCGACCAGCTCAGCGGAAACGAGCCGTGGCGGGATACGCGACTCCACGTCGGGCGAAGTCCGACGACGCCGCAGAACGACGCCGGCGACCGCACCGAGCCTCCGGTATCCTCGCCGAGCGACGCGGCGCAGAGGCCCGCGGCGACCGCGATACCCGATCCCGACGACGACCCGCCGGGATCGTGGTCGAGATTCCACGGGTTCCGGGGCTGTCCGAACGGAAATTGCTGCGTCCCGCCCAGGGCGAACTCGGTCAGGTTCAGCTTGCCCAGCAGGACGCCGCCGGCCGCGTTCAAGCGCGCGATCGTCGTCGCGTCCTCCGCCGGCACGTGATGCTCGAGGATCCGTGAGCCCGACGTCGTGCGGATGCCCGCGGTGTCGAATTGATCCTTCACCGCATAGGGCACGCCGTGGAGCGGCCCCAGGGTCTCGCCGCGCATCACGGCGGCCTCCGCCCGGTTCGCCGCGGCGAGGGCCGCTTCCGGGAGCACCGTGATGTAGGCGCGGAGCCGCGAATCGAGCCGCTCGATGCGTTCGAGAAAGATCCGGGTGATCTCGACCGGCGACGCTTGACGCTCGCGCACGAGCGCGGCGAGCCGCCGGACGCCGAGAAACGCGACGTCGGCCCGATCGGCCGTCATGAGCGGCCCGCGATCATCCGCGATCCGCGGTCATGAACGAGCCGAGTCGCCGAGGCCGGAGCTGGGGTCGACCGTCTCCAGGGGCAAGTCGGCGAGTGGGGCCAGCGCGTCGATCAGCGCGTTGAGCCGATGCGTCACCTCCGTCACGTCGTCGGGCGTGACGGGCAGGCCGAGGGCCGCCGCGAGCGCGCCGACCTGCTCGGCCGTCAGCTCGGTCACCGCGCGATCCGGGTGCGTGTCCTCAACAGGTCGGGCGTCGCAGCACCTCCGGCGAGATCTTGCGCGCCACGAGCTTGCCATCGCGACCGTCGGAGACCATGCGCCGATTCTCCACGACCACGCGCCCGCGCAGGATCGTCGTCACCGGCCAGCCCTGGACGGCCCAGCCTTCCCACGGGCTGTAGTCGCTGACGTGGAAATCCTCGCGCGTCAGCGTCTTCTTGATCGCCGGATCGATGATCGCGATGTCCGCGTCGCTGCCGGGCGCGAGAACGCCCTTCTTCGGGTAAAGGCCGAGGATCTTTGCGGCATTCGTGGCGGTGACGTCCGCGAAGCGCTCGAGCGACATCTTCCGCTTCACGACGCCCTCCGAGTAGACGATCCCCATGCGCGCCTCGGCCCCGAGGTTGCCGCCCGTCACGTTCTCGAGGTCCTGGCCGCGGAGCTTGACGTCGAGCGAGGTCGGGAACTCGTCGGTCGCCGTCGTCGAGATGCCATCGCGGACGAGCCCGTTCCAGAGCGCCGCCTGGTCTTCGGGATACTTGAGCGACGGGTACGTGTGATAGCAGAACCCGCGCGGGCTCTTGTAATCCTCGGCATTGAAGCACGCATAGTGATGCAAGGTCTCGGCGTAGATCGGATAGCCGCCGGCGCGCGCCTCGGCGACAGCCTCCACGCCCTCCCGGGCCGACGTATGGACGAAGTAGACGCCGGCACCGGTGTGCGCCGCCAGCTGGATCGTGCGCCGGAACGCGAGCTTCTCGGAGAGCTTGTTGTGCACGAGCGGCAGGAGCCAGCCGTCGGTCTGCTTCTCCTCGCGGAACTTCTCGTACATGAATTGCACGATGTCGTGGTCCTCGGCGTGCACCACCATGATCCCGTCGTGTGGCGCGATCTTCTCCATCGCCAGCTGGATTCGCCCGTAGTCGAGCCGATAGGGGTGGCGCTTCGGGTGCGGCGGCAGCACGTCGACGGTGAACACCTTGAAGCTCGGGAAACCCGCCTGCACCGCCTCGGGCAGCTGATCGAAGAGCTTGATGGGCAGGGCGCCCTGGAGCGTCACGTGGAAGGAGTAGTCCGCGTACGAGTTGCCCTTCCAGCGCGCGGCGCGCGTCTCGATCACCTGCTGGACGTCCGTTCCCGGTCTCACGAAGCAGAAGTCCACGTGGGTGGTCGTCCCGCCGAAGACCATCCCGCGCGTGTCTTCCTCGGGGCCGAGCGTCGAGAGGTTCTCCTCGGGCTGCATCGAGATGAAGTGCGCCAGGTGGGTGTGGGGCTCGATGCCGCCGGGCACGACGATCTTGCCGGTGGCGTCGATCACGCGTCCCGCCTGCAGCCCGTGCTCGGGCAGGCCGAGGGCGGCGATGCGCTCTCCCTCGACGGCCACGTCCCACCGGCCGACGCCCTGCGGCGTCACCACGTCCCCTCCGCGAATCACGAGATCCAGCATCGCTCGCTCCTCCTCTGGTGCAGCACCGGGTACCATGCGCCGACCCATTCGGTCAAGGCACGAGGCAACATTGACTTCGTCAACTTGATACTTGACTATAGCAATCATGCCTCAGGCCGAGCCGGACCCGCGGATCGCGATCGTGCGGCGCTTCAACCGGTTCTACACCAAGCAGATCGGCCTCCTCGGTGAGAGCTATCTCGAGACGCCCTTCTCGCTGACCGAGGCGCGGGTGCTGTACGAGCTGGCGCACCGCGAGCGGCCGTCGGCGACCGAGCTCGCGCGCGAGCTGGGGCTCGACGCGGGGTACCTGAGCCGCATCCTACGCGGCTTCGAGCGGCGCCGGCTGCTCACCCGGACCCGGTCCAGGTCCGACGCCCGCCAGAGCCACCTCGCGCTGACCGCACGGGGCCGCGCCGCGTTCGCGCCGCTCGACGTGCGCTCGCGCGAGGACATCGGCGCCCTGCTGGCACGGCTCGGCTCCGCCGAGCAGCGGCGGTTGATCGACGCGATGCGGACCATCGAAAGCCTGCTGGGCGGCGCGCCCGAGTCGAAGGCGTCGTACGTTCTGCGTCCGCATCAGCCGGGCGACATGGGCTGGGTGGTCCACCGTCACGGGGCGCTCTATGCGGAGGAGCACGGCTTCGACGAGCGGTTCGAGTCGCTGGTCGCCGGGGTCGTCGCCAAGTTCGTCGAGCGGTACGACCCGCGGCGCGAGCGCTGCTGGATCGCCGAGAAGGACGGGGAAATCGTGGGCTCGGTGTTCCTGGTCCGCCGGTCGCGGTCGGTGGCGCAGCTGCGCCTGCTCCTGGTCGAGCCCAAGGCCCGAGGGCTCGGCATCGGCGAGCGTCTGGTGACCGAGTGCGTGCGCTTCGCCCGCCAGGCGGGCTACCGGAAGATCACCTTGTGGACCAACAGCGTGCCGCGCGCCGCCCGGCGCCTGTATCAGGCGGCCGGGTTTCGGCGAGTCCGCCGCGAGAAGCACCGGAGCTTCGGGCGCGAGCTCGTGGGCGAGACGTGGGAGCTCGCGCTGTGACGAGCCGCGTCTGGCCCGCCGCCGCGGCCGCGGCCACCGGCATTCAGGTCGGCACGGCCATGGTGGCGACGCGGTTCGTCGTCGACCAGTCCGGCCCCGCGTCCCTCGCCCTGCTCCGCTATGGCATCGGCGTGTGCTGCCTGCTGCCGGCGGTGCTCCTGAGCCGATCGCGGGCGCGGTTCGCGCCGCGCGACCTGGTGCCGATCGCGCTGCTCGGGATCACCCAGTTCGGCATCCTGATCGCGCTGCTCAACTACGGGCTACGCTCCGTCCCGGCGGCGCGCGCGGCGCTGATCTTCGCCACGTTCCCGTTGCTGACCTCGCTCGTAGCCGCCGCGCTCGGACGCGAGCGGCTGACCCCGGCGAAGGTGACCGGCGTCTTGCTCACCATCCTCGGCGTTGGCCTGGCGCTCGGTGAGAAGACGCTCAGTCGCGGAGCCGCTGAGGGGGCATGGCTCGGTGAGCTGGCGGTGCTCGCGAGCGCCGCGAGCGGCGCCGTGTGCAGCGTCCTCTACCGGCCGTACCTGGACCGCTATCCGACCTTGCCGGTGAGCGCCTTCGCGATGCTGGCCTCGGTGGCCTTTCTGACGCCGCTGGCGGTCGGCGAAGGGTTTTTCGCCGCGCGGCCGTATTTCACACCGGGCGGCTGGCTGGCGGTGGTGTTCATCGGCCTCAGCAGCGGCGGCGGCTACTACCTCTGGCTGTGGGCGCTGCGTCACGCGACGCCGACGCAGGTCACCGCCTTCCTGGCCCTGAGCCCAGTCACCGCGGCGGCGCTCGGCGTCTGGCTGCTCGGCGAGCCCGTCTCGCCGCGGGCGGCGCTCGGCTTCGTTTCGGTCGCGGCCGGCCTCGCCCTGGCGCACGTGCACAGGCGCGGCACGCCGGCGCTCCCGCTTGACAGCAAGCGAGACCGCGCCCTATAACAACGTTCGCCGACGACAACGCTCGCTGAAGCTCGCTACATTTATCGATCGGGAGGATCGGCTCATGATCGGCTCGCAACGACTTCGGCTCACGCTCGTGCTCGCGGCGGCCGCGCTGGCCCTCTTCAGCGCCACCTCGCTCACGGCGCAGGAAGTGCTCACGAACGATTCGCTCGTGGCCTTGAAGAAGGCCGGGCTCTCGGACTCGATCATCATCTCGAAGATTCGCGCGAGCCAGACGAAGTTCGACACGAGCACGAAGGGGCTCATCGGCCTCAAGAACGCCGGTATCTCGGACCAGGTCATCGAGGCCGTCGTCACCGCGGGGTCCGCCACCACGGCGCCGGCCGCCGCCGCGCCCGCAGCACCGGCCGCCGCGGCGGCCCCGGCCGCGGCCAGGGAAACGATCGTGCAGTTGATCGGGGGGAAGTCTGTCGAGCTCGTCCCCGCCAACGCCTCGCTGGAGTTCAGCAGCGGGTTCTTCGACTCCAAGAGCGAGCTGGTGCTCCGAGGCCGGAAGGCCCAGTACCGGATCGCGGACAAGAAGCCGGTCTTCTACAGCACGTGGTCCCCGAACGACGCGCCGCTCGTGCGGCTCAAGCCCGGCAGCGACCACGACGACCGGAACCTCAAAATTTCGAGCGGGTCGTTTGCGCCGTTCGGCGGCTCCGTCAAGTATGGCGTCCGGAGCGAGGACAAGGTGGACCTGGAGGCCGCGGAGAAGGACGCGCGTGGCCTCTACAAGTTGACGCCCAAGGAGCCGCTGCCCCCGGGCGAATACGGCTTCGTTCTCAACTACGGAATGGCCGCCGGCGCGTCCGGTCGGGTCTACGACTTCGGCGTCGACTAGGGTGTCAGGCGGGGATCGCGACTTTTCTCAGGAGCTCGACATCGTCGAGCGCCATGCCGGCGCCGCGCGCGGCGCAGCTCAACGGATCGTCGGCGACGCGGACGGGCAGCTGAGTCACGTGCTGCAGTAGCCAGTCCATCCCGCGTAGGAGCGCGCCGCCACCCGTCAGTACCACGCCCTTCTCGATGATGTCGGCCGCCAGCTCCGGCGGCGTCCGCTCGAGGCACGTCCGCACCGTCTCGACGATCGTCATCACGGGCTCGCGCAGCGCCTCCCGGATCTCCTCGTCGGTGATGACGAGCGTCTTCGGCACGCCGTCGACGAGATCGCGGCCCTTGACCTCGATCGAGCTCCGCTCCAGCGCCTCGGGATGCGCCGAGCCGAGCGCGATCTTGATCTCCTCGGCGCGTCGCTCGCCGACCAGGAGCCGATAGTGCTTCCTGATGTGCTGGATGATCGCCTCGTCCATCTCGTCGCCGGCGATCCTGACCGAGTTGCAGTACACCGTGCCGGTCATCGAGATGACCGCGACCTCGGTCGTCCCCCCGCCGATGTCGACGACCAGGTGACCACCCGGCTCGTGAATCGGTATCCCGGCGCCGATGGCCGCGGCGGTGGGCTCCTCGATCAAATAGACGTCGCGCGCGCCGGCTTGAAGCGCGGCGTCGCGGACCGCCCGCTTCTCGACCTGCGTGATGCCCGAGGGAACGCCGACGACGACCCGCGGCCGGTCGAGGACCCACGCCCGTTTTCGTCCGGAAGAAATCTGTCGCGCCCGCTCGATGAAGTACTGCAGCATCCGCTCGGTCACATCGAAGTCGGCGATGACGCCGTCCTTCAGCGGGCGCAGAGCCTGGATGTTCTCGGGCGTGCGGCCGAGCATCGCCTTGGCCTCGTGTCCGACGCCGATGACCTCGTTGTCGGTACGGCGGATCGCGATGATCGACGGCTCGTTGAGGACGATGCCGCGGCCCCGGACGAACACGAGCGTGTTGGCCGTACCCAGGTCGATCGCCAGGTCCGACGAGAAGAGCCCGAACAGGCGGTCTGATAGCATCGACACCACTCCTCGCGAACCCGCAGAAGCAAACCGCGCGCCACGCGAGGCGCGCCCTCGAACTGCGTGATTCAACACGTCACCCCGCTCCCGGACACCCGGGAGGGGTGATCGAGCGGTGACAGCAGCGACGCCCAGCGGACAGCGAAGGAGCGCTCGAAGCTGACGCTCGGGCCGTTACATCTTCCCCCAGTAGGCGCGGTCAGCCGGGAACACCGTCTTGCACCGCGTCGGGGCCGTCGGTCCGTCCAGAGTGTCGGCCGCGGCACGCCAAGTCGCGTAGTGCGGCGCCGCCCGATGGGCTTCGAGGGCCGCCATGTCCTTGTAGACTTCGTAGAAGTAGTAGACGTTCTCGTCCTGCTCGTCCTGGAGCACGTTGAACTGCAGGCAGCCCGGCTCGTCTCGCTCGGAACCGAGCGCGTCGATCTCGATCGCCTCCAGGAACCGCTTCTTCTGGTCCGGCTTCACCCGCACTTTCACCCAGATCGCAAGCATCGAAGGTCTCCTCTCGTCGTCGATGGATCTCGCGGGATGGTAGCGCGAAGCGCTCGCGTCCGCCGGACTAAAGCAAGACCAGGGAGACACCGGATGCGCAAAACGCGCGTGCACTTCTTACGCGGTGCCGGAGCATCGCGGCCGCGCGGTGCCGGGCCGCGGGTCGCGCCGATTTTTCTAACTCCCCGCAATCGCGCTGCGTTCGCCGACCGCGCCGTCGATGACCGGCGTGGCACAGAAGATGCCCTGATTCACGGCAGGCGGACCATCGCCACGAGCATGGAGGAAGAGATATGAGCATACGCGTCGTCCGAGCAATCTTCGTTGCGCCGGTACTCCTGGCCGCGCTGGGAGGCTGCGTGTATCGGAGCAAAGAAGTCGAAAAGTCCTCGCCGAGCCCCGTCGTCATGGCGCCGACGCCGGCCCCTGCGCCGGCGACGGTCGTGGTTCCGCCGGCACCGACGGTGGCTCCGGCCGTCCCGTCGGATCGGGTCGTGTATCCCGATGGACGCTGGCAGCTCTATGGTGACGGCCGGGGCACGCCCTACTACTGGGTCTGGATCCCGAGCGGGTCGACTCTGACGACGGCGCCGACGCCACCGATGAGGCCGGCCGCATCGGCGGTCGTGTCGAACTCGGATCGCACGTACACCTTCAGAGAGGGACGCTGGCAGCTCTACGGCGACGGCGGCGCGACACCGTACTACTGGGTGTGGATCCCGAGCGGCATGACGCCGCCGGCCCCGCCCATGCCGCCGCAGGCCGGGTAGATTCGGCCGCACGCCGGCTCGATCCGCCGATCTCCACGCGAGGGGGCCTTCTCGGCCCCCTCGCGCTTTTTCTCTCCCTCTCGCATCCAGCTCGCGTCTCTCTGGCTCGCTGGTTTGAGCCGGCGGGCCGCAGTATAGTGCCCGGTGTTCGGCCGCCACCTCGCAGGGAGGTGACGCACGTGCCGCCGGACGAAACCATCGAACCGACTCAGGATCAGAGGCCACCGATGACCGACTATCGCGCTGTCGAGCGGCAGCTCACTGCAGCTCTCGGCCTTCACCGTCGGCCCGTCGCCGTCGCGTTCCGGCCCTCCCCGCCTCCGGGCGTCCCCAGATTCGGCGGCACGGAACCCTCGGGCTGCAGCTTCTGGCGACTCGCCGCCGCGGAGCGCACCTTCTATACGGTTCCGGCCGATCACTACAACTGCCCGATCGGCAGCTACACGCACAACATCCCCTTGCCGCCGGAGCGCGCCGGTGAGCTCCCGCAGACGCTCGCGCTGATGACCGAGCTCGGCTATCTGAAGATGGAGGAAGTACCGGGGATTGCGCGCTGGCCCCAGACACCGGGCGTGGTGATCTACGCACCGCTCGCCGAAGCGCCGGTCGATCCGGACGTCGTGCTCGTCGCGGGCCGGCCCGGTCGCGTGATGCTCTTGCAAGAGGCCGCCCTGCGCGCCGGGATCGCAGCGCCCGCGCCGCTGCTGGGACGGCCCACGTGCATGGCGCTGCCCGCGTCGGCCACGCAGGGCGTGATCGCGAGCACGGGCTGCGTCGGCAATCGCGTGTACACCGATCTCGGCGAGGACGAGCTCTACGTGATGATCCCCGGCAAGGACGTCGCGCGCGTGGCGGCAGAGACCCAGACGATCACGTCGGCCAACCTCAAGCTCTCCGACTATCACCGGGAGCGGCGGCGCGTTCTGGCCACGGAGTAGGAGACCAAGGAGGACGCGCATGGCGGACACGGCGGACGCACCGCTCCAGTTCCAGCTGCGCAAGCTCGGCCACGTGGTGCTCAACGTCACCGATATCGAGAGGTCCGTGCGCTTCTACACCGAGGTGCTCGGCCTCGCGATCAGCGATCGCTACCCGGACAGCATGGTGCCGGGCGGTATGGTCTTCATGCGCTGCAACGCCGACCACCACGGCGTCGCGCTGGTCGGCGGCGCGCGCAAGAGCGATCCCGGCAGCCTGAACCACTTCGCCTTCGAGGTGGCGACGCTCGACGAGGTGTTCCGCGCGAGGGCGTGGCTTCGCACGCACGGCGTGCCGATCGTCTTCGAGGGGCGTCGGCGCGCGGGCTGTCAGATCGCCGTGGAATTCCAAGACCCCGATGGCAACAACCTCGAGGTCTACTGGGGCATCGACCAGGTCGGCACGAATGGCTTCGTGCGGCCCGCGAGCGAGTGGCGCCAGGCGCGCACCCTGGAGGACGCGGTCGCCAACCTGCCGCCGGGCCAGCGGCTGCCTCTCTACTCCGCGTGACGAGGGCCGACGGGAGCGCCGGGCACTGCCCAGCCTGAACCTGCTCGGTCAGTCGCTGCTCGCCGGGCTCTTCACCGGTGGGCTCTACGCGCTGCTCGGACTCGGACTCAGCCTGACGTGGGGACTGCTCCGCGTCATCAACCTCGCCAACTTCGCGCTGGCATTTCTCGGGGCCTACCTGACCTACCAGCTCGCGACCGCGCTCCGGTTCGACCCGATCCTCACCCTGATCGTGATCGTGCCCGGCTTCTTCGTGGTCGGCGTCGTGCTCCACGAAGGATTCCTTCGCCTCAAGATCGACGAGCTTACGTCGCTGATCGTGACCTTCGGGCTCACGGTGATCCTCGAAAGCCTGATCCAGTGGATCTGGACGGCCGACTTCCGCCGCCTGGAGTCGCCGTACATGCGCACCTCGCTGAAGCTCGGGACGTTCTTCGTCGGCCTCGGCGGGCTCCTGGCATTCGTCGCGGCAACGGTCCTGACCGTGGCCACCTGGGCGTGGCTTCGCTGGAGCTATCTGGGCAAGGCCGCGCGGGCGAGCGCGCAGGACGGGCCGATGGCGAGCGCGTTCGGTGTGAACCGCCGTCGTCTCGCGCTGCTGCTCGCCGGCCTGAGCTCGGCGTACGCGGCCGTCGCCGGCCTCTTCATCGCCCTCAACCACACCCTGGCGCCGTCGCAGATCTACTCGTGGATCGGCGTCGTGTTCGCCGCCGTCATCATCGGCCGGCTCGGCAACGCGCTCGGCCTGCTGGCCGCGTCGATCTTCATCGCGGCCAGCGAGGCGCTGACGATGGCGGTCACCGCGCCGGGCTGGGCGCCGCTCGTGTCGTTCACCTTGCTGATCGTGATCTTATTGTTGCGGCCCGAGCTCTGACATGCGCCGCCTCCCACCGGTGGTCCCGCTGGCCGTCGCGGGTGTGGCGCTGGCGCTCGTGCCGGCGCTGAAGCTCCCGGCCTTCTACGAATCGTTCCTCTATCTCGTGTTCTTCTGGGTATCGCTGGCGACGAGCTGGAACATCCTGAGCGGCTACGCCGGCTACTTCAGCTTCGGTCACGCCGCGTTCTTCGGCGCGGGTGTCTACACGACGGCGACGCTCGCGACGGCGTTCGACATCCCCTTTCTGTGGACCCTGCCGGCGGCGGGGCTGGTGGCGGCGCTTCTCGGCAGCGCGATCGCCGCCGTCGTCTTCCGCGTCCGCGGCGTGCGGGGTGAGCTCTTCGGCCTCCTGACCCTCGCGGTCACGTTCGTGCTGTCGACGATCGTCCTCAACACGCGGCTCGACGGCGGGCCGGGCGTGTTCCTGGCCGCGGTCCCGGTGCCGACGCTCTTCGGCGCTCCGGCGACGACGCTCTATCATCTGGCGCTCGCCGTCGCGTTCTTCTCCACCTTCGCCGCGCTCGCGATCTACCGCTCGCGCTGGGGCATGGGACTCTTCGCGATTCGCGACGACGAGGACGTCGCCGAAGTTCTGGGCGTCCCCACCTATCGCTACAAGCTCCTCGCCTTCGCGCTGAGCTGCTTCATCGCCGGGCTGATCGGCGGAATCCACGCGATGTTCGTGACGTACGTGACCGTCGCCGAAACGTTCGCGGTCGGGCTCGCGGTCGACGCGATCATGATGGCCGCCCTCGGCGGGACCCGCTTCTGGTACGGCCCCGCGCTCGGTGCGGTCATCATCACGACGCTCACCCAATCCCTGACGGGCGGCGAGAGCGCGGTCCTGAACCGCGCGCTCATCGGCGCGATCCTGATCGCTGTCATCGTCTTCCTGCCCGACGGCGTCGCGGGGGGCTTGCGCCGCGCATGGCGCCGGAGGGCGGCGCCCGTCGAGACGCCGGCGAGCGTCGTCGTGGCGATCAAAGCCGAGCGACCGGCGCGGAGCGAATCGACAGCCCTGCTGGGCTGCACCGACGTGACGAAGGCGTTCCGCGGTCTCCAGGCGCTCGCCGGGGTGACGCTCGAGGTCCGCGCCGGCGAGATCCTCGGCCTCATCGGGCCGAACGGCTCGGGCAAGTCGACCCTGATCAACGTGGTCAGCGGCTACTACCAGGCCGACGGCGGCCGCGTTGTGCTCGACGGCCTGGACATCGCCCGCGTGCGCGCGCATCGGATCGCCGGACTCGGCGTGGCGCGCACCTATCAGATCCCGCGCTCGTTCGGCCGGCTCAAGGTCGTCGACAACGTCGCCCTCGCGGCCATGTTCGGCGGCGGGCACGGCCGCGCGGCCGGCCAGCGCCTCGCGCGCTCCTGGCTCGCCTTCACCGGCCTCGAGGCCAAGGCCGACGCGCTACCGGGCGAGCTGAACCTGCTGGAGCGAAAATTCCTCGATCTCGCGCGGGCGCTCGCGTCCGAGCCGAGGCTGGTGCTGCTGGACGAGGTGCTCTCGGGCCTGACGCCCGCGCAGATGACGGACGCGCTCAGTCTGGTCCGCCGAATTCGCGACCGCGGCACGACCGTCGTGTTCGTCGAGCACATCATGCGCGCCGTGCTCGACCTCGCCGATCGCGTGGTGGTGCTGAGCGGCGGCCGGGTCATCGCCGAAGGCCTGCCGCACCAGGTCATGCGCAACCCGGACGTGGTCCGCGCCTATCTCGGGAAAGCCTATGCTTGACGTCGAGCGCCTCGAGGTCGGCTATGGCGATGCGGTCGCGATCTGGGACGTGTCGCTCGCCGTCCGCGCGGGCGAGCTCGTCACCGTCGTCGGTCCCAACGGCGCCGGGAAGACCACGCTCATCGACGCGATCGCCGGCCTCCTGCCGTTGCGCGCGGGACGCGTGAGGCTCGACGAGCGCGATCTGGCGTCGGTCCCGCCGCACACGCTCTGCGGCCACGGGATCGCGCTGGTCCCGGAAGGTCGCCGCCTCTTTCCGGCGATGACGGTGGAGGAAAACCTCGAGATCGGCTGCTACGCGCCGGCGGCGCGGGCGCGGCGAAGTCAGAGCCTCGAGCGCGTCTACGCGACCTTCCCCATCCTGCGCGAGCGCCGGCGGCAGCTGGCCGGCTCGCTCTCGGGCGGCCAGCAGCAGATGGTCGCGATCGGCCGCGCGCTGATGGCGATGCCGCGGCTCCTGCTGCTCGACGAGCCCTCGCTCGGCCTGGCGCCGCAGATCGTCGACCAGGTGTTCGAGGTCGTGGCGGCGATCCACGCGGAGGGCGTCGCGGTCCTGCTGGTCGAGCAGAACATCGTGCAGGCCTTCGCGATCGCCGCCCGCGCCTACGTCCTCGAGCAGGGACGCATCGTCGCCGAGGGCGCCCCGTCGGAGCTCGCGCGCGACGCGCGAATCCGCGAGGCCTACCTCGGCCAGCAGTGAATCAACCGGTCGGGCTCTGAACCCGGAAGTGCTGCTCGGGCACCGGATACCGCGCCGAGGCGAACGAGTCGCGAATCACCCGGTTGGTGTCGAAGTAGACCTGCCAGTAGTGCGTGTTATTGCAGTACGGCCGCACGGCCAGCACGGGTCCGGCCAGGGTGAACTGCAAGATCTCGACGTCGGGGGCCGGCTGCGCCAGCACGTTCGGGATCCGCGCGACCCGCTCCTTCAGCATGGCGACGGCATCCTTCGCGTCGACGCCGTGCGCGAGCTGCGCCGTGAGGTCCACGCGGCGGTAGGGATTCGTGGAGAAGTTCTGGATCGTGTCGCCGACGATCTTGTTGTTGCCGACGATGGTCCGCACGTTGTCGGGCGTATCGATGCTGCTGGCGAACATCCCGATCTCGTGCACGGTCCCGGTCACACCGCCCGCGCTGACGAAGTCGCCGGTCTGGAACGGCCGGAAGATCACGAGAAACACGCCGGCGGCGAAATTGCCGAGCATGCCGCCCCACGCGACGCCGATGGCCAAGCCGGCGCCGGCGATGATCGCCGCGAAGCTGGTGGTCTCCACCCCGAAGATCCCGAGGATCGCGATGACCAGGACGATGTTCAGCGCGATCGCAGCGGCCGAGGCGATGTAGCGGCCGAGCGTGGGGTCGAGATGCTGCCTGACGAGCCAGCGGGTGATCATTCTCCCGCAGAAGCCGATCACGGCACGTCCCACGATCCAGAGCACGATGGCGCCGACGATGCGGGCGCCGAACCTTATGCCGATGTCCATCGCCACAGCCAGCCACTCTCTGGGCTCCATATCTCACGCTCCCTGTCGCCGACCGGGCATTGGCTCCGGGCGGTCACGCATATCAGCCCATAGTGGAACAGACTTCCCGCCCGCTCGGGCATCCGACCAAGGTCTCATTGTTGTGGGCCTCGCCGCCCCCGATTCTCTGGGGGCACGCCGGACTCGATTTAGAACCGGCCCGGAGGCGCGCCCAGCTTGGGCGGCGGAAAGGCTTGACCATGTTGCAAACGCTGGCGCGGAACTGGTGGGCGATCGTCCTGCGAGGAATCTTCGCCGTGCTCTTCGGGATCGGCACATTCCTCTGGCCCGGGATCACCTTGGCG
>CAYVHH010000153.1:0-6116 GCA_964450175.1 uncultured bacterium
AGCGGCATCGTCGTCACGAGCTGCTCGTAATGAAACTCCCGTCCATCGGCGGTGGCGACGCGCCGTTCGGCGGTATCGACATGCTTGACGGCCGCGCCGAACGGCAGCCGCGGCGATGAGGAGGTCCCGCCGAGCCGCGCCGCCAGCGCGCGCCAGACGGCGCCCGTGCCGCCGCGCTTCGGGAAGCGGAATCGATTGTTCGGCCCCCACGACACGTCGTCGCGCCCTTCGGCGATGTTCTTTCGTATGCGCCGGATGTCTGGGACGGCGACCCGCTCGCCCATCCACGAGACGCCCATCCGCTCGGGCGGCATTCCCCACACCTTGAAGTTGTAGGGATAGAGGAAGAGCTGGCCGATGCCCTCGCCGAACGTCGTGTGGATCCACTCGCCGAAATGAGCGGCCGGTGTCGTCGAGCGCGTCGCGGCGGCGTGCTCGAGCCCGCGCAGCGCGGACTCCATGTCTTCACGGTCGAGCCGGTGAATGTTGTTCTGGAACGGATACGGGACGAAGCGTCCCTTGATCCACACCCACGACTCGCGTTCGTGCCAGAACCACTCGTCGCCGAGCGCGGCATCCAGGACGTCGTCGTAGTACGTGTAGTGACTGAACTGCACGTGACCGCCGAGGTCCCACGTGAAGCCCTGCTCGTCCACGACGCTCGCCGCCAGACCCCCGGCAGAGGGTGCCGCTTCGAGGATGTGGAAGTTGTCGAAGCCGAGCTCCTGAAACCGATAGGCGGCGCCGAGCCCCGTCGGCCCCGCACCCAGGATCAGAACGCGACCGGGATCTTGCTTCAGCGCCACCGCCGCCTCCGGGCGTGAAGCGCGACACTGACGGTCTGGCCGAACGCGCGCGCCGCGGCCTTCCAGAGACGCCATTTGACGATCGAGACGGTGCCGGTCCGTCGCCCGCGGTGGGGCACCCACACCTCGTGCACGCGCAGTCCACTGCGGGCGGCCAGCCCGGAGATGATCACGTTCGGCGCGAACGTGTCGTCCGGGATCATCGACAGAATCCCGGCCAACGAGGACTGACGGATCAGCCGATACGGCGCGTTGACGTCCGTCACCGCGTGTCCGAACAGCGTCCACACCGTGGCCCGTGACATGGCGGTGATGAGCCGGCGAGCGAGCGGCGCATCGCGATGCTGTCGGCGGCCGATCAGCAGGTCGTAGTCGTCGCGTTGATTCCACAGGCCTGCGAAGTGCTCCGGCCCCATCTCGTCGTCGCTGTCGACCTGGAAGACCCATTCGCCGCGGGCCTCGCGATAGCCGCGGAGAATCGTGGGGCCATGACCCGAATTCGCCTTCCGCGTCACCATGAGGCCGCGTTGTTGCCCGACCAGCCGCTCGAGGATATGTCCGGTCTCGTCTCGGGAGCCGTCATCGTACGCGAGGAACTCGTAGTCGATACCGAGATGCTCGAGCTCCTGGATCCACTCGGCCACGACTTCGGCGATCACGGCGCCCTCGTTGTAGACGGGCATCACGATCGAGAGCTCGGGCCGGCTGAGGTCGCGTGGACGCTTGTCGCGTGCTTCCAGGGGAGCGACGGGCGTCCGGAAAGGTGGCAAGACGAGACTCTCCTTTGTCGGCGGCCTCTTTGGACTGCAATCGATGAGCCAGCGGAGGCCGGTGACTCGATCCTGGTGGCAGTCGCGCCTATCGACGCAAGTAGTTGATCCTTATGACGCACCGAAGCATCATTCCGCCCCGAACGACCGGTGCCGGCGACGGAACTGACAGGGATGGCTAGGTTCTTGCCGGTCTGTCCATGGCCAGTCTCGACAGCGTGGGTACCATGAGCCCGTGAGCGTTCTCGCACTGGGATTGGTCGTCGCGCTCGTCTCGACGGCGGTATTTCCGAACGTGCTCCGGGCCCAGCCGCGACGGGCCGTCATCATGGCCTCGGGCTCGGTCGACGGCGCATACTATCCAATCGCCGGCGCGATCTCACGCATCACGTCGGACGCGCGCGATCTCAATTTTCTGGTCGCCGTCGAATCATCGGCGGGTTCGATCGCCAACGTCCAGCTCCTCAAGTCGGGCGAAGCCGATTTCGCGCTCCTGCAGAACGACGTCGCGTACTACGCCTTCAACGGCATCACGCTCGATGCATTCGCCGGGAAGCCGGTGAAGAACCTGACCGGGGTCTTCAGCGTGTATCCCGAGATCGTTCACATCATTGCGAGAAGGTCGTCGGACGTGCGATCGATTCGCGATCTCAAGGGCAAGCGTGTCGTGCTGGGCGCTCCGGGCAGCGGCGCGGAGCAGAACGCGCTCCAGGTTCTGAAGGCGCACGGCCTTCGCGAAACGGACCTCCACACGATGCAGTCGATCGCCCGAACAGCAGCCCTCGACCAGCTGAAGACAGGGGCCGTCGACGCGGTGTTCGTGTCGACGGTACTCGGCTCACCCCTCATCGCGGACGCGATGGCGTCCGGCAAGCTCACCTTGGTCGGTATCGGCGACTCCGCCGGCGATGCGCTCCGACGCTCGTACCCGTTTTACACGATCGAGAGAATTCCGGCGAATAGCTACCCTGGGCTGGAGCACGACGTCACGTCCGCCGGGGTGATGGCGATTCTGGTCGCCCGCTCGAGCGTGTCCGACGAGCTTGTCTACGCCCTGACCAAGGCCGTTTTCGACAACCTGCCCCAGTTTCAGGGCGCTCATCCGGCCGTTCGCCATCTCACGTTGCACACGGCGCTCAGCGGGATGGCGCTGCCGCTCCACCCGGGCGCCGAGCGGTACTTTCAGCAGAACGGTATCGCCCGCTAGCGCTTCTCGCCGTGCGCTTGGCTCATTCCTGGCCATCGAGGCCGGAAATGGCCGAACAGGACGGGCTTTTATGGGGCAATAATGATAATTAGAACAAATACTTATCATTGGTATAGCTCTTGCCTCGACTGAGCAGGGGAAGAGGTCCGCTAGGGCAAGAGCATGGCGACACAGGCGTCCGTGGAGCACGCATCCCAGCGCCCCGCCGTCGGCGAGCGGGCCCCAGTCTTCGCGCTCCCGTCGGTCCGGGGACCCATGGTCGATCTCGCTTCCTACCGTGAGCGCCGCAACGTGATCGTCTGGTTCTCGCGAGGATTCACGTGCCCCTTCTGCCGCATTTACACGGACGGGATCAGGAGCAACTACGAGGAGCTCCGGCGCGCCGAAACCGAGGTGATCCAGATCGCGCCGAATCTCCTGGAAAGCGCGCGCCGCTACTTCGGCCAGTCGCCGCTGCCGTTCCCGTTCGTGTGCGATCCCGACAAGCGACTCTTCGCGGTCTACGGCCTCGGTGACCGCGGCGTGCTCGCGGCGACCCGTGCGGCCGTCGTGAGCTTCGCCCACGCGTTCACGCACGGCGACAGCGTGAACCAGACGCGCGGCGCATTCTTCGACGTCATGAACCGGAACTTCGTGCGTCGACTCCACCATCACGCGATGACCGCGCACGAGCAGGGGATGTTCCTCGTCGATAAGCAGGGCGTGATCCGCGACGTCACCGTGGTCGGCCCGATCGATCCGGTACCGAGTGGTGCCGAGCTCGCCCGGCTGGCGCGAATCCGCTGCGTCGAGACCGCGGGCCGGGCATGAGTCAGGCCGAGCGGCTCCAACGGCTGAGCGAGCTCCTCATCGAGCTATTCCGCTCGCCGCTTCCCACCCACTTCTTTCAAACGCTCGGCGACCGCGCGGGTAGCGCGGTGCCCCACGACTACCTCGCGGTGTGCCTCACGGATCCCGAGAAGGGCAGCTACCTCGTGCACACGCTCGCCGGCCTCGATGCCGGGGCCGTGAGCCCGCGCGGCTTCTCGCTCTACGAGGGGCTGCCGGGGCGCGCGATGACCGCGGGACAGACGCAGCGACACGACGATCTGGCGCTCGTTCGTGACGGTGTCCACGATCTCGAGGGCGTGCTGATCTCGGCGGGCCTGCGCGCGACGTTGGTCGTTCCGATCCGCCGAGGACTCGACATCCTCGGGGCCTTGCTGTTCGCGAGCCGACCGCCGATCACGTACGGGGACGACGACGTTCAGATCGCGACGTTGCTGGCCGCCGGGCTCTCGGCCGCGCTCGAAACGTCACAGGCCTATCAGAGCCTCGCCGACGAGCGGATGACGATGCTGGGCGTGCTCGGCAGCACCGCGGACGCCGTCATCGCGATGAACCTGGGCGGGCTCGTCCTGCTGGCCAACGGCGCCGTTCGCCAGATGCTGGGCTTGACGCCGGATGCCATCGAGGGACGCCCGCTGCTCGAGGTCGTCGACTATGGTCCGCTGCGTGAGCTGTTCGTGGAGGGCCAGCCCGGCATCTCGGAGCTGCCGCTGCCGGATGGCCGCATCGCGCAGGCGAGCATGGTCCAGGTCGTCACGCCATTCGGCGAGCCCGTGGGGCTGGCCGTGGTTCTTCGCGACATCACGCTCCTGAAGAACCTCGAGCGGATGAAGAACGACTTCGTCAACACCGTCTCGCACGACCTCAAGAGCCCGATCACGGTCATCGCCGGGCTGGCGGACCTGATGCGAATGGCCGGCCGGACCGATCCGAACTTCGAGAAGCACTGCCGGGACATCCGCGACACAGCCCAGCACATGGCCGATCTCGTCACCGACCTTCTCGACATCGGCAAGATCGAAGCCGGCCTCGACGCGTCGCGCGAGCCGATGGACCTGGTGCCGGTCGCGGAGGAAGCGCTGCGCCTCGTCGGGCCCAACGCCGAGCGGAAGACGATCGACCTGCGTGCCGACCTTCCCGAGCGAGCGATCGTGATCGCCGTGCCCATCCGAATCAGGCAGGCGCTGGTCAATCTCGTCGACAACGGCATCAAGTACACGCCGTCGGGCGGACGGGTCACGGTTTCGGCCGCGTTCTCGGCCGGAGGCGACGGGGCCGAGACGGTGACGATCCGCGTGTCGGATACGGGTCTCGGGATCCCCTCCCGCGACCTGCCCCACGTGTTCGATAAGTTCTACCGGGTCAAGAGCAAGGCCACTCGCGACATCGCCGGCACCGGTCTGGGGCTCGCGATCACCAAGACCATCGTCGAGTCCGTCGGCGGCCGGATTCGCGTCGAGAGCGTCGAAGGCGCCGGCACGACGTTCACCGTCGAGCTGCCGATCGCGCGCTGACGCCGGCCGGCGCGGCTCAGCTCAGGTAGGACGCGACGAAGGTTCCGCTCGGCCCCTTCGCATCGAAGCGCCCGAACGCGAACGGCGCCGGGTCGACCGGCGGCGCCCCCCCAGTGATGAGCGCCGCCATCGTCTCCCCGACCGCCGGCGAGAGCTTGAAGCCGTGCCCGCTCATGCCGGCCGCGATCCAGAAGCCGCGCAGCGGGGACTCGTCGAGAATCGGCATCCAGTCCGGCGTGATGTCGAAGGCGCCGGCCCAGCCACGACGGTAGCGCGCCTCCGCCAGGCGTGGAATCGCCCGGCCCGTGCGCTCGAGGACCTCGGTCGCTTCATCGAGTCCGACGTCCGCACCGAGCAGCTCCGGCTCCATCGGATGCTGGGTCTCATCGTCGGTGAGCGAGCCGGTGAGGGTGAGTCCGCCGGTCTCGGGGCGCGCGTAGCTCCCGCCCGCGAGGTCGAGATAGACGAGGTGCGGGCGTCCAAACGAGGCGTCACGCTCGACGACGAAGACCGGATGGCGCCCGATCACGATCGGCAGCGTGATGCCGGCCAGGCGTGCGACGGCGCCCGACCAGAGTCCGGCCGCGTTGACGACTACCGGAGCGTCGATGCGCTCGCCCGACGCGGTGTCGACGCCGCTGACACGGCCGGCCGCGCTGCGAATCGCCACCACCTCGACCCCTTGGTCGATGCGCACACCGCTCCGGCGCGCCGCGTCCGCGTAGCCGTTGGTCACCGCGGTGGGATCGCCGTAGCCCGAGTCGGGCTCGTAGAGGATCGCGCCCAGACTCTCGGGATCGATCCGCGGCTCGACACGGGCGAGGTCGCTCGGCTCGAGCACCTCGGCCCGGACGCCGACGGACCGCTGGAGCGTGACGGTCGCTTCGAGCTTCGGCCGCATCGCCGCCGACACGCCGATCAGCGCGCCGCACGCGACGTAGCCGGCGTCGCCGCCGACCGCTTCATGGAAGCGCTGGAACACGGCGAGCGA
>CAYVHH010000154.1:0-4794 GCA_964450175.1 uncultured bacterium
CGGGCGATCATCCCGTCGACGGTGGCCTTGATCAGGAAAATCGGCGTGAGCATGTTGGCGTCGAGCGCGCGCAGCCACGCTTCGCGATCCCACTCGCGAAAGTCGCCGGGCGGCGGGCCGCCCGCGTTGTTCACGAGGATGTCGGGGCTGGGGCACGCCTGGAGCAGCGCCGCCCGCACCGCCTCGGTCGTGATGTCGCCGGCCACGGTCGTCACTCGCGCGCCGGTCGCGTCGCGAATCTCCTTCGCGGCGGCCTCAAGCGCTTCCTTGGTGCGTGCGTTGATCGTGAGGTTCACGCCCTCACGGGCAAGCGACATGGCGCAGCCCTTGCCGAGCCCCTTGCTGGCAGCGCAGACGATCGCGTTCTTGCCCTTGATTCCGAGATCCATGGTCGCCTCGCTCTTTTCGGTGTGGTGGGACTAGCGCTCGGCGGTCAAGCCCGAAGCCGCGAGCGCCCGGCGGATCGCGTCTCGCTCCGCGCTGCTGACCGGGGTCAGCGGCGGACGGACGTACGCGGCTGGGATCCGCCCGAGCAGGACGAGCGCTTCCTTCATCCGGTTGTGCATGTCCACGAACGGCGGTGCGTAGAACACGGACACGAGCGGCGCCAGCCGATCGTTGATGCGCCTGGCACCGTCGAGATCGCCCTTGCCGCATGCCTCGAACAGCTCGGCTTGAAGATCGGCCGTGACACTGCCCATGCCGGAGATCGCGCCGTCGGCGCCGAGCAGGAAGCTCGTCATCAGCGACATCGTGAAGGCTGAGAGCATTGCCACGGACCGTCCGGTGGCGCGCAGCGCACGCAGGTTCGCCTCGAAGGCGACGATCTCGTTCGACCAATCCTTCACCGCGGCCACCTGCGGGATCTCGGCGAGCCGTGCGAGCGTCTCGGGCGAGTAGCCGATGCCCGAGGCGGGCGGATACTCGAACACGACGATCGGGAGGTCCGCGCCCGCTGCGATCTCGGAGAAGTGCCGGAGCACCATGTCGGGCTTGAGCTGAGCGCCCCACATGAACAGCGTCGGCGGGAACACCAGCACGCCCGCCGCGCCGGCGGCCCGCGCGTCGCGGGCGAGATCGACCGCGTCCTGCGTGCCGTCGGCGTAGACGCCGGCGATGACGGGGCACGCGCTGCCGACCTCGTCCAGCGCGATGGCCAGCGAGCGCTTGCGCTCCTCGCGATTGAGCGACGAGACCTCGGAGGCGTGGCCGTTGGCGACGATGCCGGTGACCCCGCGGGTGTCGGCGAGCCACCGCAGATGGCGGCGATACGCGGGCTCGTCGATCGCGAGATCGGCCGTGAACGGAAGCACGTTGGCGGGCATGACGCCCGAGAAGCGCAGCGGTTCCTTCATCGCGCCCTCCCCATGCACAGCGGCACGGCTACCACCGCGAGACCTGGTCGGCGACTTCCTTGCTCGTCGCCACGCGCCCGTACGCCCGCCCGATGATGTCGCGCGCCGCCCGCTGGATCTCGGGCCAGAGCGTGGCCACGCCGTCTTCCACCAGGGTGATCCGGTATTCCCGGTGGAGCGCGGCGGTCACCGTGGCCATGACGCAGATGTCCGTCATCGTACCGGTCACCACGAGCGATGTCACGTTCCGCGCCCGCAGCGCGCGGTCGAGGAACGTGCCGGCGAACGCGTCGTAGCCGCGTTTGCGCACGACGATCTCGCCCGGCATCGGCGCCAGGTCGGGGACCGTCTCGGCGCTGGCGGTGCCTTCCAGACAGGAAGACGACGGCAGACCGAAGCCTCGCCGCTCGCCCGGCGCGGCGGGCTTGTGCTCGGGATGCAGGCTCCCGATCAGGACCGGCACGGACTCGGAGTAGACGAACTCCGTGAACACGACCGGTAGGCGCTTGGCGCGAAACACGCCCAGGAGATTCTGGATCGCGGGTACGATCCCCCGTGCCGGCGGCACCTCCATCGCTTCGCCCGGATCGAGAAAGCCGCGCTGCATGTCGACCACGACCAGCGCCGTCCGCCCCGGCTCCGGCGCCAGCGCTCGGTCGAACGCCTCGCGGCGGTCGCTCATCAGCGTTGCGACAGGCGGGGCAGGATGTCGCGGGCGATCGCCTCGACCTGCTCGGACTCGTACCGATAGGGGATGAGGACGAGACGGTCCACGCCCGAGTCGATGTGGGCGCGGAGCTGCGCGACGCACTCGTCGGCGCTGCCGCGGATCGCGTGCTCGATGGTCGACTCGCTCCAGGCGGCGACGTCCCATTCGGTCTCGAGCCAGCGCCGCATCGGGGCCTCGGTCGCCTCGCGCGAGCGTCCGACGTAGATCGCAAGCTGGTTCGTGCCGCTGAGCGTTTTCGGGTCGCGCCCGGCCTCGCGCGCGAAGCCGACGATCTTGTCCCACGAACGCCGGTAGCTCTCGGGCGTATAGAAATACGTCAGCCAGCCGTCGCCGCTCGTGGCCACGCGCTTGAGGACGGCGTCGACGTAGCCGCCGATCAGGATCGGCGGCCGCGGCTTCTGAACCGGCCGGGGGCGCATCACGGCTTCGCGCAGATTGTGCTCCTCGACCTGCAGGGTGACACGGTCCTCGGTCCACAGCCTCGAGAGGATCTCGAGATTACGCTCGAAGAGCCGGCCGCGGCGCTTGAACGGCACGCCGACGGCGTCGAACTCGCGCGCGTACCAGCCGGCGGCGACGCCGAGGATCAGGCGGCCCTTGGAGATGACGTCGAGCGTCCCGAGCGCCTTGGCCGCCACGGTCGGATTCCGCAGCGGAAGCACGAGCACCCCGGTGCCGAGCTTGATCCGGCTCGTCCGGGCCGCGATCGCGGTCAGGGTGCCGACGGCGTCGAGGATCGGAAACGACGGCTCGACCCCGAGGATCACGTGATCCCACGCCCAGAGGGACTCGAAGCCGAGCGCCTCGGCCCGCTGCGCGTAGCTATAGAGCGCGTCGATGTCGGGGGTCTCGGCCGGTCCCACGAAGTTCTTGATCGCGAGCCCGAAGGTCGTCATCGGTCAGCCCAGGAAGCGCCGCTCCGGATCGAGGGCCCTGAGCATCGCGAGCTCATCGTCGGAGGGCGGCTCGGTCGTCTCGATCCGCGGGGCCTCGAGGAGCGTGAAGCCGGTGTTCTGGCGCACGGTGTCCGTCGACACACCGGGATGGACGGCTTCGATCCGCATACGCTTCGACTCGGGGTCGAAGCCGAGGATCCCGAGCGTCGTGACCACGCGGGAGACGCCGCCGAAGAGCAGCCCGGCCGCTTTGCGCGATCCGTCGCCCCGGAGCCACGACGGGCTCGTCACGAAGTCGACGCGCTCGACGAAGCGACGCTTCTCGTGCGCGGTGACGATGATGACCTCGCGGCAGAGCGAGGCGATGTCGTTGGCGCCGCCGGTCCCGGGCAAGCGGACTTTCGGGTGCCAGTAGTCCGGGCCGAGCACGCTCGTGTTGATGTTGCCGTGCTGATCGATCTGCGCCCCGCCCATGAAGCCGACGTCCACGAAGCCGCGCTGGGCGAACAGGAACGCATCGGTGATCCCGGGCAGCATCGTCGCGCGGTGGCCGGCGCGCATCTCGTTGGTCGACACGGGCAGCCGCCCCGGCGCGATCTGGGGGCCGATGATGCCGCCCTCGATGACCATCGTCAGGCGTGGCGCGTGCCGCCGCTTGGCGAGCGCGGCGGCGAGGAGCGGCACCCCGACGCCGGCGAAGACGGTCGTGTCGTCGCGAAGCTGGCGCGCCGCGATCACGGCGAGGAGCTCGGACGCGTTGAACCGCTCGGTCATTGTATCGAGCGCAATCGCCCGGCGCCGACCGGGGGTGGCCCGAGGCAGGCGCGTGGCTTGGTCATCGCGTGAGCTCCTTGGCGCGCTTGACCTGCAGCGCCATGCGTTCGCCGCCGAAGAGATCGAGATAGTCGCTCCACGTGGGCGGCCCATAGACGTAACGCTCGAGATATTCGCCGACGGCCGCAGGACCGCGCGCGTCGATCGCCGCGCAGTACTCGGCGAAGTGATCGTAGTCGGCCTCGTAGAGGCCGTAGCACTCGTGCGGGAACGAGCCGAACGGCACGTGCACGAGCGCGTCGACGACGAAGCCGGGCACGACGGTGCGGTCGGGGTAGCGACGCGTCTCTTCCTCGGACATGATCTCTTCCGTCGTCACCAGGACCGTCGTCGCGGCCCGCGCGATGTCGGCGTCCATGTGCGGGTACCCGTCGATCTGGCAGTTGCCGAACCGATCCGCGCGGTGTACGTGCAGCACCGCCACGTCCGGGAAGAGCGCCGGCACCGCCGCGAGCGTCTCGCCGGTGTAGGGATCTTGCACCGTCTTGAGGCCGCCGACCCCGACGAGATCCGAGCCGAGCATCGTGAGCGCGGGCAGAAACGGCACACCCATCGCGCCGGCGCGGAAGCGAAGCCCAAGCGCCAGGTGGCTCCATTCCTCCAGCGCGACCGCGCCCGTCTCCACGTAGTGACGGAGGATCTTCGACACGCCCCACGGGAGCCCGATCGACATCCACGCGGTCATGACGCGGCTGGCGGCGCCCGCGGCCATGAACAGCTCGCCCTCGTGGCAGGTGAGGTTGCGCGCGAGCGTGAGCCCGCGGCGACGCTGGCGCAGGATCTCGCGCATGAGGGCCATCGGCGTGCGCGAGAAGAGGCACCCGCCGACGCCGACGTGATCGCCGTCCTTCACGCGGCCGACGGCCTCTTCGAGGCTGGTGAGCTTCTCCGCCGCCGACTTGGCCTTGGCTTCCGTCTGCCGGCGCGCCGCGATGAAATCGTACTCGGCCGGGTTCAGGTGAGGATCTCCCACTTCGGC
>CAYVHH010000155.1:0-5622 GCA_964450175.1 uncultured bacterium
AGCCCGGTCACGGTTCGCCCGACCGCGCCGAGTTGACCGGCTGCCCCGGTTACGAGGATCGCTCCGCTAGCGGCCATGCGAGTGCCCGTCCCTTTGGTCGAACTCTTAGTCGCCGGAACTCTGTTGATGCCTCCTGGTTAATAGGCATTCCGGAGGCGTCGTTCAGATCGCGACAACAACGCCGCATCAGCGATGCAGTCAGCTCCATGTTCTTGAGATCCGTAATAGTCACCACCGCTTCGATCTGTTCGACAAAAAGGGCTCAGTGCTTGTGATGCGCCGCGCCGCTAAGGTTATCCGGCCGCTGCGCATGTCCGACTTCATCCAGGAATACTCGGGAAGTTGCTCGCGATGAGAGCCAAAGTGGACCCAAAACCGCTTGCGTCACCAGCGGCCGAAGTGAGAGCCCCCATCGACGTACAGGATTTGACCAGTGACCGTCGCGGCGTCGGTCAGATACATGACAGCCTCCGCGATGTCCCTAACCGTCGAGGGCCGACCCATCGGTGACAGGCTCTCCATCACGTCCTTCGGAGTCTCGCGGTTAAGCGGCGTGTAGACGACACCTGGCGCGACGGCGTTCACGCGGATGCCGTCTTTCGCGTACTCCATCGCAAGGTGCTGGGTGATCGTCTCAAGGCCGCCTTTGGTGATCATCGGCACCGCGGCCGTGACTCCCCGGATCGGGTTGCGAGCGAGGGACGCCGTAATCGTGACGATGCTCCCGCCGACCTTCTGCGCCAACATCTGCTTGATGGAGAGTTGGGTGACGTACAGGAATCCCTCGACGTTCGTCGAGGCGAGCGACTTGAAGTCCGCCGGCGTGTAGTCGGTGAACGGCTTGGTGAAGAATATGCCGGCGTTATTGACCAATGCGTCGATCGACTTGAAACGAGACAGCGCCGTCTCGACAATCTTCGCGGCAGTGGCCGGCTCGCCGACGTGGCCATCAACCAGAGCCACGTGATCGGAAGCCGCCACTTCGACGGATTGGGTCACCCTGCGGGAATTGGCAACGACGTTGAACCCGCGTTCGAGAAACCCTTTGACGATTCCCGCGCCGATCCCCTGCGAAGCTCCGGTCACGATGGCAGTCTTCCGTGAGCCGCTCATGGTTTGCGCGTCCCCGCTTTGCGGGTGAACGCTTCGAGCAGGGCCCCGTCACGCTCGACCCGGGTCGTGTTCATGGCCACCAGCAGCTCCTCGGTCGTCAGAATCGCGTGCGTGAAGGATGGCCCATAGACCTCGTGGGCAGCGCGCGTGTTGTCATCGAAGCCGACCGCCTGGGCGATCATCTCGCCGGGCCAGGCACTGTGAACGTCACCGTCTGTACGGTGAAGGTGTGGTGCTCTCCGTTCCGGTGGCTCCGGGCCTGCCGTCGTCCTCCTTCATGGCAGGCGGAGATCGAAGGCACGAAGGTGCTCCCGCCTTCAGGACTGGCAACCGTTCTCGCCCGGAACGCCGTCATGATCATGCCTCGCATGCGGTGGCTACTCCTTTCCCTCGATCAGGGCTGGATCATGCATCGCGGCCTCGCCCTCACCCGACCACTGCGCGTCCGTCAGTGCCCAGCCGCCGCCGAGCGCCCGGTAGAGCTGGGCGTAGGCGAGCAGGCGATTCTGCCGAATCTGGGCGAGCGTGTTCTGGGCCGGGTAGAGCTGCTGCTGAGCTTCGAGCACCTCGAAATAGTTGGCCAGGCCCTGCCGATAGCGATCCATCGCATGCTCGACGGCCTCCCCGAGCGCCTTCACCGCCATGTCCTGCGCCGTCTCGGCCGAGCTCAGCCGAGCCAGCCTGGTGAGTGCATCCGACACCTCGCGCAGGGCGAGGAGGACGGTTTGCTCGAACTGCAGCCGGGCTTGGTCCCACTGTGCGACGGACGCGCGATAGGTTCCGAGCGTGCGGCCGGCATTGAGGAGGGGCCCGCTCAGGAGGCCGGCGACCGCCCAGATCGTCGAACTGCCGCTCGTGAGCGCCGAGACCTCGGGGCTGGCCGTGCCGAGAAGGGCGGTCAGGCTGAGCTTTGGAAAGAACTCGGCCTTGGCGACGCCGATCCGCGCATTGGCGCTCACGAGCGCCTGCTCCGCCTGGCGCAGATCGGGACGGCGCTCGAGCAAGGTCGACGGCAGTCCGGCAGGCACCGAGGGCACGACGACCTGCTCGTCCATCGGCTTTCCACGAGCAATCGGGCCGGGCGCTTTGCCCAGCAGGACGCTGATCTGGTTTTCCTTGGCGACGATGTCGCTCTCGATCAGCGGAATGTTGGCCTGCGCATCGCCGAGCGCACCCAGGGCACGTGACGTCTCGAGCTTCGACGCCACGCCGAGGTTGAGGCGATCCAGGAACAGATCGTACGTGCGCTGATAGGCCGCCGCGCTGTCCCGCGCGATCTGCAGGCGAACGTCGAGAGCGAGTAGCTCGAAGTACGCCTGGGCCAGGTCGCTGACCAGCGTCAGCCAGACGGCCCGCCGGGCGTCCTCGGTGGCCAGCAGTGCGGCACGGGCGGACTCGTTCGAGCGACGGATGCGGCCCCAGATGTCGAGCTCCCACGACATGATCGTCGAGGCCGAGTAGAAGTTGGTCGCGTTAGGCACTGGCCCGCCGGGCCCCCCGAGGATACCTGGGCCAACCTTGCTCCTTCCGGCGCCGACGGTGTAGTCGAGTGACGGGAAGTAGTCCGAGCGGGCCACGCCGACATTCGCGCGCGCCTCCTGCACCCGCGCGGCGGCGATGGCCGCGTCGTAGTTGTTGCGCAGCGCCTCCTGGATCAGCGTCTGCAAGATCGGATCCTGGAACACCTCCCACCACGGCGCATCTGCGAACGACACCGCCTCTGCCGTCTCCTGTCCACGGAACGTCGATGGCTCGGCGACGGTAGGACGTTTGTAATCGGGACCGATCGCGCAGCCGGCGAGCACCGTCGTCGCGACGACCATCCAGGCCGGCGCTCGGAATCTCACGGGCGCGATCCACCCGCCGGAGGCCCGTCGCCGGCCGCGCCGGCAATCGCGGCCGGAGCGGATATCGGCGGCGCGGCGGCGTGCGGCGACGTCCGGCGGAAGCGCTCACTGACATAGAAGCTCACCGAGATGAAGAGACTGGCGATGAGCGTGTCGGTCAGCATCCCGCCGATCACGACGGTACCGAGGATCCGGCGTGCAACCGCGCCGGCGCCGGCGGCGGTCCACAACGGCACACAGCCCAGGATGAACGCGAACGAGGTCATGAAGAGGGCGCGCCGACGCACGCGGACGCCTTCGAGCGCCGCGTCGACGAGCGACATGCCCCCCTCGTGGGCGACCTTGGCGAACTCGACGATGAGGATCGCGTTCTTGGCCGCGAGGCCGATCACCATGAGCAGGCCGATCTGCGAGAAGACGTCGAGCTCGAGGCGGCGGAGCCAGAGCGCTCCGAGAGCGCCGAACATCGCGATGGGCGTGGCGAGAAGAACGGCGAACGGAAGCGTCCAGCTCTCGTACAGGGCGGCCATGAGCAAGAACACCACCAGCACCGAGAAGGCGATCACCGCGCTCGCCGGCACCCCCTGGGAAGCGACCTGCTCCTGGAACGACATCCCCGAGTAGTCGAAGCCCATGTCGCGCGACATGGTTTGCGCGAATACCTCTTCGAGTGCCTGCATCCCCTGCCGGGTGGTGTAGCCGGGCGCGAGAAGTCCGTTGATCTGCGCCGCGCGATACTCGTTGAACCGCGTCGTGAACTCCGGGCCGTTGACCTCTCTCATCCGGACCAACGTCGACAGCGGCACCGGCTGGCCTGCGGCGTTGCGCACATAGAACCGGCCGACGTTGTCGGCGTTGGTCCGGAACTCGCCCTCGGCCTGAACGTACACCTGCCACACTCGCCCGTACTGGTTGAAGTAGTTCACGAAGGCGCCTCCCAGGAACGCCTGGAGGGCCTGGTACACCGAGGTCAGATTGATGCCTTGCTTCAGAACCTTGTCGCGATCCACGTCGGCGAAGAACTGCGGCACACTCGGCAGCAGGGTCGTGAAGAGCCGCGCGAACTCGGGTCGCTTCCGGGCGGCGGCCAGAAATCTGTCCGTGTTCTCGGCGAGGAACGCGGGATCCTTGCCGGAGCGATCCTCCAGGATGAAGGTCACGCCGCCGGATGTGCCGATACCAGGAATCGCAGGCGGTGAGAACGCAAAGACCTGCGCCTCGGCCACCCCGGCCAGCTTTTGGTTCAGCTGTCGGATGATCACGTCGGCCGTGAGCCCGTGCTTGTGACGGGCGTCCCAGTCCTCCAGCGTGATGAAGTAGAACGAGTTGTAGGTCGTCGTGACCAGGCTCAGCAGGCTGAAGCCCGCCACGCCCGTGTAGTACTTGATGCCCGGTTGCGTCTTGAAGATCGCGTCGAGCTTGTCGTTGACCGCCGCGGTGCGGTCGAGCGAGGCGGCCATGGGAAGCTGGACGTTGGCGAAGATGTAGCCCTGGTCCTCCTCCGGGACGAAGCCACCGGGAAGGTGGATGCCGAGGAGGCCCGACACGGCCGCCGCGGCGAGCAGCAGGAGTATCGCGAAGGCGGCCTTGCGGATCAGGAAGCGACTCCCCTCGAGATACCCACCCATCACCCGCGCGAAGGCGCGGTTGAAGCCACCGAAGAACCACCCGAGCGGGCCGCGCATCTCGCGCTTCGGCCGCAGGAGCAGCGCCGAGAGCGCCGGGCTCAAGGTGAGCGCGTTGAAGGCCGAGATCAGGACAGACACCGCGATGGTGACAGCGAACTGCTGGTACATCCGCCCGGTGATGCCCGGGATGAACGCAGTCGGGATGAACACCGCGGCCATGACGAGGGCGATGGCTACGACCGGTCCCGACACCTCCTCCATCGCCTTCGACGCGGCGTCGCGCGGGGAGAGCCCCTGCTCGATGTGTTGCTCGACCGCCTCGACGACCACGATGGCATCGTCCACCACGAGGCCGATGGCCAGCACGAGGCCGAAGAGCGACAGCGTGTTGATCGAGAATCCCAGCAGGGGAAAGACCATGAACGCGCCGACGAGCGCCACCGGCACCGCCAGCAGCGGGATGAGCGTCGTGCGGAAACCCTGCAAGAAGATGAAGACGACGAGCACGACCAGGGCGAGCGCCTCGACCAGCGTCTTCGCGATCTCCTTGATCCCCGCGCTGACCGCGAGCGTCGTGTCGAGCGACGTGACGTAGTCCAGGTCGGCCGGGAACCTGGCCTTCATCTCCTCCATCAGCTTCGTCGCGGCCTTCATGGTCTCGATGGCGTTCGAGCCGGGAAGCTGGTAGACAGCGATCAGCGCGGCCGTCTGACCGTTCAGGCGGCCGCGGCGAATGTAGTTCTGCGCGCCGAGCTCGACGCGGGCGACGTCCTTGATTCGCACCAGGGCGCCGTCCGGTTTGGCCCGCACGATGACATTCTCGAACTCCGCGAGGCTCTTCAAGCGCCCCTGTGCCAGCACCGTGTACGTGAACTCTTGCCCGCGCGGGATCGGATCGCCGCCCAGCTGGCCGGCCGGGTTGACGGTGTTCTGCGCCTGCAGCGCACTGGCGATCTCGTTGACGGTGATGTCGAGCTTCGCGAGCGTGTCGGGGTTGATCCACAAGCGGATCGCGTACTGAGACGCGCCGAAGA
>CAYVHH010000156.1:0-14397 GCA_964450175.1 uncultured bacterium
CGCATCCGGCGTCGAGGATCTGCTCGACGTACCACTTCGTCGCCATCTCGCTGCCCACCGGCAGGAAGTTGACGACGATGTTGGTATTGGTGTCGCGGAGGGTGCCGGCGATGTCCGCCGTCGACCCCGGCGCCTTCTTGATCATCTGGGAGAGGTAGTGCCCGAGCCCGTCGTGCGTCATGCCGCGCTGGACCGGCACGCCCAGCGGCTTGACGTCAGCGAACTTCACGGTGTTGTTGGGCTCCTGAAAGATCGCTTCGCTGAGGTCCCGCCCGACCTTGCGCTCGTCGATGTCGAAGGCGGCCGAAAACTCAATGTCTCCGACGTGATATCCCCCGAGCCGAGGATGCATCAGACCAGGAATGAATTTATCCTCAGGGGCGTTCTTGTAGTACTGCACGCCCTGGACGAGGGCCGACGCGCAGTTCCCAACACCGATGATCGCGACTCTGACGGCTCCCACGGGAGTCCTCCTCAGATAGTGGTCGGTCGAGCGGGGCGTTGACGGATGAAGTCTAGCACGGGCTTGAAAATTTTCCGGAGAACGAAGTCAGGCGCCGAGCGTCCGTTGCCTGAACCGATCGCGGATCGCGCGGGGCGTATGGGGGATTCGCGGGGCCGGCGACTCCGCCGCCGTGACCTTGACGAGGATGAAGTGGGGTCCACCCTCGACGCTGGCCGACCGCAGGGCGGCGGCCACCTCGTCCGGGGTCGTGGCCGCCGTGGCCGTGCGATACCCTGCGCTCCAGGCGAGGCGGTCGAGCCGAGCCTCGCGCGAGGGCGAGGGCTGACCGCCGGTCGAGCCGTAGACCTCGTTGTCGAAGACGATGTGCACGAGGTTCCGCGGGCCGAGGCTTCCGACCATCGCCAGGGTCCCCAGGCTCATCAGGAGGTTGCCGTCCCCGTCGAACACCACCGATCGCCCCGGCCTGACGAGGGCCAGCCCGAGTCCGATCGCCGACGCCAGCCCCATCGAGCCGATCATGTAGAAGTTCTGCGGCCGGTCCCCGACCGCGAACGATTCCCGGCACATGAACCCGTTTGCATGAATCACAGGATCGTCGCCGAGCTCTTTCACCACGATCGCGATGGCTTCACGGCGCGAGATCACCGGCGTCAGCTCTTCACGCGTGTCGGCGGACGTCGTCCGGAGGGCAGCATGCGCTGGGGCCGCCACGAGCGGAGTGGGGCCCCCGGCGCCCGCTCCCTTCTCGACGACGCCCGGGGGCACGAGGAGCGCCACGGGGATTTCCCTGGCGGTCATTTCGCTGGTCGCCCAGGTGAGGAGCTCGTCGCCTGACTCGGGGCCCAGGACGCGATACGGGATGCCGAGGAGCTCGAGGAGTTTGGGGGTGATTTCGCCCGTCAGGATGTGCTCGGGGGCGTCTCGGCCGCCGTAGCCGCGCCAGGTCACGATCAGCAGGGCGGGGAAGCCGTACATCAGTGACAGCGACGCCAGGGCGTTGAGGCTGGTGCCGAGCCCGGAGTTCTGCATGACGACGACCGGTCGGCGCCCGCCGAGCCACGCGCCCGCGGCCATCCCGACGGCGACGTCCTCGCGTACCGCCGGCAGCCAGGGAGCTTGTGGATGGCGCTCGAGCGTCGCGATCAAGTCCTCGACCAGGGAGCAGGGGACGCCGGTGAAGAAGTCGAAGCCGTGTCGGTCGAGGAGGGCGGCGAGCTCGGCGCCCGACACTACGCGCGGCTCACTTCTGCGAGGTCCGCTTTTGCTTTTCCTCTCCGAGGAACTCCTCCTGCTTGGTCTTCATCTTCTTCATGAGCTCCTGGAACGAAGAGGTCGTGATGATCTTGTTGAACTGGGTCCGGTAGTTGGAGATGAGGCTCACGCCCTCGATGACGACGTCGTAGACGAGCCATTTGTCGCCGCGCTTGAGCATGCGATATTCGATCGGGATCTCCGTGCCTTGCTTGGTGATGAGCTTGGTGCGGACGACCGCGCCTTCGCCCTCGATGGTCTCGCCGACGAAGTGGATCTGCTCACCGCCGTAGAGCTCGATCTTCGAGATGTAGGAGCGCTCGAGAAGGTCGGTGAAGAGCTCGACGAACTCGTCCCGTTCGGCCTGCGTCCGCGGAGTCCAGTGTCGCGCCAGCGAGCGCTTGGCGGTCTCGGAGAAGTCGAAGATGTCGTTGGCGACCTGGCGAACCGCCGCGCGGCGATCACGCTGCCGGCCGTCTTTCTTGAGCTCCGGATCTTCCAGGATCTTGACCGCGCGGTCGATCTGCGTGCGGAGCTGATCGGTCGGCGCGCCGGCCCAGGCCGGCTGAGGCCCTGCCAGCACGAAGGGGAGCAGTACGGCGAGCGCGAGCGTCCGGGCAAGCCAAGTCATCGAGGGCCTCCTGCCCTACACCTTGCCGAAGATATACTTCGACAGCAACTCCTCAAAGTCCACGGGTGCTTCGACCTCGCGGATCTTCCCGTTCGGCCCGATGATCTTGTCCGAGCCCCCCGGGCTGATCCGGATGTACTTCTCGCCGATCAGCCCCTTCGTCTTGATCGAGGCGATGGAGTCCTCCTGGAGCTTGATGCCCGCCTGCACCCGCAGGGTGACGCGGGCCTGGTAGTCGGCCAGCCCGATCGACTGGACCCTTCCGATCTCGACTCCCGCGATCTCCACGGTCGAGCCCGCTTTGAGCCCGCCCACCGAAGGGAAATCGACGGTCACGATGTAGCCGCGGCCGGTCAGGAACGATATCTGGCCGAGGCTGACCGAGAGATACCCAAGCGCCAGGATCCCCAGAACGACGAAGATTCCCACCGCAATGTTCACCCGCGTCCGCTCCATCAGCGTTCCTCCGAGGCGCGACTATAGAGTATTGTCCGGCTCGCCCTTGATGAATCGCCGGACGATTGGATTCGTCGAGCTCTGGATCACCGCCGGTGGCCCGACCTCGACGATCCGGCCCTCGTGCAGCATGGCGACGGTGTCGGCGATCTCGAAGATCTCGGGAATCTCGTGGCTGACCACCACTGCCGTGAACCGAGCCCGCCGGTGGAGGGTCAGGATCAGGTGGTGGATCGTATTGACCAGCACCGGGTCGAGTCCGGTCGTGGGCTCGTCGAAGAACACGATCTCGGGCTCGGTCACCAGCGCCCGCGCGATCGCCACGCGCTTGCGCATACCGCCGGAGATCTCGGCCGGATACTTGGCGCCCACGCCCTCGAGCCCGACCTGGCCGAGCGCCGCCTCGACGCGCTTGGTCAGCTCCTCTTGGGGCGTCCGCGCTTTCTCCCGGAGGGGGAAGGCCACATTGTCGTAGCACGTCATCGAATCGAACAGCGCGCCGCCCTGGAACACGACGCCGTACGTTCGACGGATCTCGTCGAGCGCCCGCCCGCGCAGCCGGGTGATGTCGACGCCGTCGACCAGGATCCGCCCGGCGTCGGGACGCATGAGCCCGATGAGGTGCTTGAGGAAGACGGACTTGCCGCCGCCGCTGCGTCCGATGACGATCGTGATGGTGCCGGTCGCGACCTCGAGAGAGAGATCGCGCAGCACCGCCTGGCGCCCGAAGGACTTCGTCAGCCCCTCGACCTTAATCATCGGCCATCATTGAAGAATCGACCCCATGAAGTAGTCCCACACGAGGATCAGCACCGAGGACAGGACGACCGCCTGCGTCGTGGCCCGCGCCACGCCCTCGGCGCCGTGGCCGACGTTGAATCCCTTGTAGGTGCAGACCCACGTCACGATGATCCCGAACGAGAGCGACTTCCAGAAGCCCACCATGATGTCGCTCATGTCGACGAACGTCTGCATCTCCCCGAAATACGTGCCCTCCGAGAGGCCAAAGAGCTTCACACCGACCAGGTAGCCGCCGAAGATCCCGACGACGTCGAAGAGCGCTGTCATCAACGGGAAGGTGATCAGCCCCGCCAGGATCGAGGGCGCCACCAGATACCGCATCGGGCTCAGCGCCATGACGGTGAACGCGTCGATCTGCTCGGTGATCCGCATGATGCCGAGCTCGGCCGTGAGCGCCGAGCCCGCGCGGCCGGTGACCATCAAGGCCGCCAGCACGGGCCCGAGCTCGCGGACCAGCGACAGCGCGACGGCCGGTCCGAGGAACGCCTCCGAGCCGAATCGGACCAGGGTCAGGTAGATCTGGAGCCCGAGCACCATCCCGGTGAACGCGCCGGTCAGGAAGATGATCAGGAGCGAGCGGTAGCCGATGAAGTTGATGCGGTCGAGGAAGGCGCGGAGCTTGAACGGCGGCGTGACGAGGACGCCGACCGCCTCCGCCAGGAAGGTTCCGAATCGCCCGAGGGACTCGACAATGCCAATCGTCCAGCCGCCGACCGCGTCGAAGGGGCGCAGCGCCGGCGCGAGCGGCGGCTCAGGCATGCGCGCGGCGATAAATTCCCAGCGCCCAGAGCGGGAAGTACTGGGCGTACAGGTGATACTTCAGATAAAAGACACGCGGGAAGCCCGTCCCGTTCCAGAGCGCGTCTTGCCACGAGCCGTCGTCGCGTTGCGTTCTCAACAGGTAATTCACCCCGCGCTCGACGGCCGGGCCGCTCGTGCGGCCTGCGGCGAAGAGTCCCAGGAGCGCCCACGCAGTCTGACTCGGAATCGACTCGCCCACGCCGGCAAACTCGTAGTCGTCGTAGCTCTCGCAGGTCTCGCCCCAGCCCCCGTCGCGATTCTGATGGCGCTCGAGCCAGCGGACCGCCCGCTGAATGAACTCGTGGCGCGGGTCCACGCCGATGGCGGCGAGCCCGCGCAGCACCGACCACGTGCCGTAGATGTAGTTCACGCCCCACCGGCCGTACCACGGGCCGTCGTGCCGCTGGGCGTGGCGCAGGAAGTCGATCGCGCGCTGGGCCGGCTCGAAGTCCTTCCCGTAGCCAAGCGTGCCCAGGAGCTCCAGGCCGCGCCCGGTCAGGTCCTCCGTGGACGGATCGAGCAATGCCCCATGGTCCGCGAACGGGATGTGGTTCAGGTAGAGCCGATTGTTGTCGGCGTCGAACGAGCCCCAGCCGCCGTCGGCGCCCTGCATCCCGAGGAACCAGCCGAGCCCGCGCTCTTTGGCGGTCCGCGCCTGGTCGGCGTCGAGCCCGCGCACCTTCTCGAGGGCCATCACGACCATCGCGGTGTCGTCGAGGTCCGGGTAGAAGTCGTTGTCGTACTGGAACGCCCAGCCGCCGGGCTGCACGTGCGGGCGTTTCACCTGCCAGTCGCCGGGCACGAAGACCTGCCGCGCGATCATCCAGTCCGAGGCGCGACGCAGCGCCGGGTGATCGGGCGGCATATCGCTCTCGACCAGCGCGTTGACCGCGAGCGCCGTGTCCCACACTGGCGAGGGGCAGGGCTGGTAGTGGAGCATGTCGCCGTGCTCGACGGCGAGCGCCTCGATCTCCTTGATTTGCCCCAGCACGAGGGGGTGATCGTCGGGATAGCCGAGCAGTCGCATGGCCAGGATCGAGTTCGCCATCGCCGGATAGATCCCGCCGAGCCCGCCCGGCACCCCCAGGCGCTCCTCGAGCCAGAGGCGCGCCGTCTCGATCGCGCGCCGGCGCAAGGGGCGCGGCGAGAACCGCTCCCAGATCTTGAGGCCGTCGTCGACGGCGATGAAGAAGCTTTTCCAGAACAGACCGCGCCAGCTGAACGGCTCGGGTACGCGCGAGAACCGCAGGCTCGTCTCCTCGCGCGGCACGGGCCAGAGCTCGTCGAGCGAGAGATGGGGCGGCAGCCACTTCACCGGCTTGCGGTCCAGCAGCACGAGCAGGGGGACCAGGACCGTCCGCGACCAGTACGAGATCTCGTAGATGTTGAACAGAAAGAAGGGCCGCGGCAGCAGCATGATCTCGACCGGCATGGTCGGCACGCCGTTCCAGTCGTACTCGCCGAAGAGCGCTAACAGGATTTTCGTGAACACGTCGGCCTTGGCTGGACCACCCATCTCGCGGATGAGCGAGCGAGCCGCGACCATCGTGGGGTCGCTCAGCGCGACGCCGGCCATCTTCATCGCGAAGTAGGCCTTGATCGTGGCCGAGAGGTTGGCCGGGCCGGCCTCGAAGAGGCTGTAGCCGCCGTCGGGAAGCTGCTGGCTCTTCAGATAACGTACCGCGCGCGTCTGATGGTCGCGCTTCACCTGGTCGATGAGATGGCACAGGAGCAGCTGCTCGGATGTAATCGTCGTGTTGGCTTCGAGCTGACCCACCCAGTGACCGTCAGGAGCCTGTTGGCCGAGCAGGTGCGCCTGGGCGCGCTCGATCGCGTCCTGCAGGTCCCTCACGGGCGAGATGGTAACATGCTGACTCGATTACGGAAACCTCTCGAATGGACCTCCTGGTCGGTACCGTTACGCTTCGCCCGTATGTTTTTCTGTTCCTGATCGGCTTCGTGGTGGCCGGAGTGGTGGATCTCGGCTGGCGCCGCACGCTCGGGTTCACGGGATCCGTCTGGCCGGTGGCGATGCTGGCCGAGTTCTCGTCCACCCGCACCGGGTTCCCGTTCGGGCTCTATCAGTACACGGGCTTGACGCGAGGACAGGAGCTCTTCATCGCCGATGTGCCCTTCATCGACTCGATGTCGTTCGTGTTCCTCGCCTACGGGGCGTTCTGTCTGGCCCGGATCGCGCTCGCCGGGCGCGCCGCGCCGCGCTGGGTGACGGCCGTGACCGCCGGCGCGCTCATGATGGCGCTCGACATCGTCATCGATCCGCTCGCCGTGCGGGGCGATCGCTGGTTTCTCGGGCCGCTCTTCTTCTACGTCAAGGCCGGTCCCTACTTCGGTGTACCGATCTCGAACTTCGTGGGGTGGGTCATCGTGGGCGCGACGGGGGTCGGGCTCTTCCTGGCCCTGGCCCAGGACGATGCGGGAAGGCGAGTCTGGCCGGGAGTCGCGTTATACTACGCCGTGCTTGGATTCAACCTCACCATGACGGTTCAGATCGGTGAGTTGCTGCTCGCGGTGATCGGTGCGACTATTCACCTCGTCGTCGCGTTGTCCGTCTGGTCCATTCACCGGAAGCCGGGCCTGGCAGTGCGCCCGCAGAGCCAAGGAATGCAGCGCCTATGAGCTTGCCCGTTTCACAAATGTGGGCTGTGGCGTCCTATGTGATTCGCCAGAAGCTCGCCGGCCGCAAACGCTATCCGCTCGTGCTCATGCTCGAGCCGTTGTTCCGGTGCAACCTCGCATGCGCGGGGTGCGGCAAGATCCAGTACCCGGCCCAGATCCTGAGAAAGCACCTGACGGTCGAGCAGTGCCTGGCCGCGGTCGACGAGTGCGGCACGCCGGTCGTGTCGATCCCCGGCGGTGAGCCGCTCATGTACCCGGACATCGGGCCGCTGGTCAAGGAGCTGATCGCGCGCCGCAAGTACGTCTACCTCTGCACCAACGCCATCCTCCTGAAGGAAAAGCTCGAGGCGGGGATCTTCACGCCGTCGAAGTACTTCTCCTTCAGCGTGCACGTGGACGGTCTGCGCGAGGAGCACGACGAGGCAGTCTGTCGCGACGGCGTCTACGTCCAGGCGATGGAGGGAATCAAAGAGGCCCTGCGCCGCGGATTCCGCGTCACCACCAACTCGACGCTCTTCGACGGCGCGAGCCCGCTGCGGATGCGCGAGTTCTTCGACGAGATGATGGACCTCGGCGTCGAGGGCATGATGATCTCCCCGGGCTACAGCTATTCCAAGGCGCCCGACCAGGAGCACTTCCTGCGCACCCAGCGCGCCCACGATCTCTTCTCGCGGATGCTCTCGAACCCGAAGCGGCGATGGCGGTTCAACCAGTCGCCGCTGTTCCTGCAGTTCCTGATGGGCAAGCAGGAATTCGAGTGCACGCCGTGGGGCAACCCGACCTACAACGTCTTCGGCTGGCAGCGTCCGTGCTACCTCCTTCAGGAAGGCTACGCGGCGACGTTCAAGGATCTGCTCGAGACCACCCGCTGGGAGAATTACGGGCGGCGAAGCGGCAACGAGAAGTGCCGTGACTGCATGGTGCACTGCGGTTACGAGCCGACCGCGGTGAACCACACGTTCGGGTCGTGGCGCGGCTTCCGCGACACGGTCGCGGCGACCGTCACCGGACGGTATTGAGCGGGGAGAGGCGATGACGGACGTCACGCTCGAAGGCTGGATCCCCGAGATCGGGCCGGGTCTGTCCGTGCAGGAAGTCGTCGACAAGGCCTTCGACTATCGCGGCAACGTCACCGTGGTCCGGACCGACGGATCCGAGATCGAGGGCTATCTCTTCAACCGCAACGCCGACGCGCCCGTGCCGTTCGTCCAGATGTTCGACGTCAGCGGCGAGGGGCCCCGCACCATCGCGTATCGCGACATTCGCACGATCCGGTTCACCGGACGGGACACCGCGGCGGGCAACTCCTATGCGGCGTGGCTGCGCGCGAAGGAAGCGGCCAAATCCGGGGAGCGTCCCGAGAAGGGCTCCGGCTCAGCGCCCGCCAGGGGCGTGTGACCCGCGTTCTCGTCGTCACCGCCGTCGACCTCGAGGCGCGCGGTCTCGCCCGTCACCTGGGTCTCGCACGCGTGGCCGGCCTCGACTGGCCACACTACCGCGGAGGCGCGCTCGATCTCATCTGCGCCGGCCCCCGTGCCAGCTACCTCGACGCGCGTGGCTCCGGGGTCGAGTCGGCATCGCTCGTGATCTCGGCCGGCGTGTGCGGCGCGCTCTCGCCGGATCTTGCCGAAGGCGATCTGGTCGTGCCCGAGTCCGTGGTGGCCGCCACGCGGCGTCTGGCCACTGTCGCGTTGCCGGAGCAGCGCCGGGCCGGCACGCTCGTGACCGTCGAGGAGATCGTGGCGACGCCGGAGCAAAAGGCGCGGCTCTGGGTCGAGACGGGCGCCCTCGCCTGCGACATGGAATCGGCCCCGATCCTCGAATGGGCCGCCAAGCGCGGACTGCGCGCCGCCGTCGTCCGCGGCGTGTCGGACCGCGCGAGCCGCGGCGTCTCCGCCGATCTGGCCGCGGTCGTGGAGCCCGACGGCCGTGTCCGGACAACGCGCGCGGTCCGCGTGGTGCTGTCCCGCCCGCGCGCGATCCCCGAGGCCATGATGCTCATGACCGGCACGAACGCCGCCCTAAAGTCCGTCGCCGCCGCCCTGGGCCGCATCGCGAGAGCCCGCGCATGACACGGACTCGAGCCGTCGCGCAAGACCGGACGAGCCGCGCGCCAAGATCACCACTGCAGGGGCGGACGTGTCGGAGCCAGGCAGCAAAATCGCCAGGGCAGGATCGGGCGTGTCGGAGCCACGCCGCACCTGTCTCAGGCCACCCTCAGTACAAGGCGTGCTCATGGCCCCCGCTACAACAGACGCGCTCGTAACCGGCGCGACCGGATTCGTCGGCGCCAACGTGGCGCGCGAGCTCCTGCGCGCGGGGGCGAGCGTGCGCGTGCTCGCGCGGCCGAACGGCGACCGCCGCGCCATCGAGGGGCTCGCCGTGGAGATCTGCGAGGGCGATCTCGTCGACTCCGCCTCCGTCCGTCGCGCCGTCCAGGGCGCGCGGATGGTGTTTCACGTCGCGGCCGACTACCGCCTCTGGGCGCGGCGGCCCGAGGAAATCTACCGCGCCAACGTCGAGGGAACGCGCGCGGTGCTCGAGGCCGCCGCCGACGCGGGCGTGAATCGCGTCGTCTACACCTCGAGTGTCGGCGCGCTCGGGATTCCCAAGGACGGGACGCCTGGGACGGAGATGACCCCCGTGACCCTGGCCGACATGGTCGGCCCGTACAAGGCGTCCAAATTCCTCGCCGAGCAGGTCGCGCTCGGCTTCGCGCTCAAGGGGCTCCCCGTCGTGATCGTGAACCCCTCGACGCCGATCGGACCGTGGGACGTCAAGCCGACCCCGACCGGCCAGATGGTCGTCGACTTCCTGAAAGGCCGGATGTTCGCGACGCTCGATACCGGGCTCAACGTCGTCCACGTCCGCGACGTCGCGCGCGGCCATCTGCTGGCGGCCGAGCGCGGGCGCATCGGCGAAAAGTACATTCTCGGCAATGCCAATCTCACCCTCGCCGAGATCGGGGTCCTGCTGGCCGAGATCGCCGGCAGCCGCGCGCCGCGCGCCCGTATCCCGTACGCGGTGGCCTGGCTCGCCGCAGGCTGCATGGAAGTGGCCGCGCGCGTCACCGGCTCGCCGCCGCGGGCGTCGCTGACCGCGGTGCGCATGGCCCGCAAGCGGATGTACTTCAGCTCGGCGAAGGCCGTGCGCGACCTCGGGTTGCCGCAGACCGACGTGCGGACGGCGCTCGCCGAGGCCACCGCGTGGTTCATCGAGCACGGCTATGCCGCCCGCGCGCGGAAGACCGCATGATCGGAGACCTCGCGGCCCGCCTGACGCGCAAGAGCCGCTCGAACTTCTTCTATGCGTTTCTCGCGCTGCCCAAGCCGCGCCGCGACGCGCTGTACGCCGTGTACGCCTTCTGCCGCACCGTGGACGACATCGCGGACCTGGGCGACGAGCGCGGCACCGATCGCGCGGAGCAGCGGCGCGCCCTCGACGGCTGGCGCCGCGAGGTGGCGCTCTGCTACGAGCCCGGCGCTACCCCGAGCGATCCGATCGCGGCCCGGCTGGCGCAGGCGGTGCGCGCCTTCGCGATCCCGCGCGACGCCCTCCTGGCGATCATCGACGGGGTCGCCATGGATCTCGACCGCGCACGCTACGAGACCGCGGAAGACTTGTATCCCTATTGCTACCGGGTGGCCTCGGCCGTCGGCCTCTGCTGCATCGAGATCTTCGGCTACACCGATCCGCGCGCGCGCCAGTACGCGGTCGACCTGGGGACGGCCCTCCAGCTGACGAACATCATCCGCGACGTCGGCGCCGACGCGCGTGCGGGGCGGGTCTACGTGCCGCAAGAGGATCTCCGGAAGTTCGGCGTGACCGTCGAGGATCTGCAGGCCGGACGGTATACCGAGCAGTTCGTGCAGCTCATGCGCCATCAGGCGGAGCGGGCGCGGCAGTTCTACCGGGCGGCGCGGGCGAATTTCCCCGCGGTCGACGCGCGCTCGCTGGTGCCGGCCGAGATCATGGGGCGGATCTACTTCGCGCTGCTCGAGGAGATCGAGGCGCGATGCTTCCAGGTGTTCGGCGAGCGCATCACGGTGCCCACCGCTCGCAAGGTCGCGATCGCGTTTCGCTGCTGGGCGGCGGCGCGGTTCGGCTCCGACGGCTCGCCCGGCGGGCGCGCGGCGTGAAGGCTGCGGTCTACCGCGGCGACGGCCGGCTCGTCGCCGAAGAGTGGCCCAGGCCGTCGATCGGCGCCGGCGAGCTCCTGCTGCGCCTCAAGGGCTGCGGCCTCTGCGGCTCGGACATCGCCAAGCTCGTCGATCCCGCGACCAGGATTCCGGCGGTCTTCGGCCACGAGGTCGTCGGGGAAGTCGTCTCGGTCGGCAGCGGCCTGTCGACGTACGCGATAGGCGATCGCGTCGTGGCGGCGCACCACGTCCCGTGCGGCGAATGCCACTACTGTCGCCGCGGCAGCCACTCGATGTGCGCCGCGTTCAAGGCCTCGAACCTCGATCCGGGCGGATTCGCCGAATACGTCCGCGTTCCGGCGTCCAACGTCCGGCACGCGACCTTCAGGGTGCCGCCGCACGTCAGCGACGAGGCCGCCTCGTTCGTCGAGCCGCTGGCGTGCTGTTTGCGCGCCGTGCGGCGCGCTCGGGTGGAGCCGGGCGACACGGCGGTCGTCGTGGGTCTGGGCTCGATCGGCTGCCTCTTCGTCCAGCTGCTCAAGCGCGCGGGCGCCACGGTCGTCGGCGCGGACGCGCTGCCCGATCGCGCGGTCTTCGCGGGCGTGCTCGGCGCCGACGCGGCGGGGACCTTGGAAGCGGCGGCCGAGGCGCAGCGAAAGCTCTCCGAGGGCCGCGGCGCCGACCATGTCGTGCTGACCGGCGGCGGCGCGGCGGTGCTCCCGTGGGCGGCGGGGGTCGCGCGCGACGGGGGCAGTGTCCACTACTTCGCGGGGGGCGGCGGCGACACCTTGCCGCTGCCGCTCGAAACGCTCTATCACCGTGAGCTGACGATCACCGCGACCTACTCGTCGTCGCCGATTGATCTGGCCGAGGCGTTTCGTCTGATCGCCGGCGGAAGCATCGACGTCGCGCGGCTGATCACCCATCGCGTGCCGCTCGCGAGCCTGGCGGACGGCGTCGACCTCATGCGCCGGCGCGAGGCGCTGAAAGTGTACGTCACGCCGTGAGGGCGATGGTGTTCCACGGTCCCGGCGATCTGCGCCGAGAGGATCTGCCGGTGCCGACTCCGGCGCCGGGCGAGCTCGTCATGCGCATCGACGCCGCGCTCACGTGCGGCACCGACGTGAAGACGCTGCGTCGCGGGCACCCGGTGATGATCCCGAAGGTGCCGACGGTGTTCGGCCACGAGTTCGCCGGCACGGTCACGTCGGTCGGGTCGGGGGTCACGCGATTCCACGAAGGCGATCGCGTGGTTGCCGCGAACTCGGCGCCGTGCGCGAGCTGTCCATCGTGCCGTGCCGGCCGGCCGAATCTCTGCGAGGACCTCCTGTTCGTCAACGGCGCGTACGGCGAGTTCATCGCGCTGCCGCCGCGGCTGGTCGCGTGCAACGTCGTGCCGCTGGCCGGGTCGCTCCCGGCCGAGCGCGCCGCATTCGCCGAGCCGCTGGCCTGCGCGCTCCTGGCGATCGAGCGCGCGCGCGTGGAAGCCGGACAGACCGTGGTCGTGTTCGGTCACGGTCCGCTCGGATGCCTGCTCGGCATGCTGGCCGCTTCGCGTGGCGCGCGGGTCGTCATGATCGGCAAGGCCGGCTGGCGGTTCGATCGCTTGAAGACCCTGGGCTTCGCCCGATGGCTCGACGCGACGGCCGGTAACGTCGTCGAGGCGGTCCGTGATGCGACCCAGGGCCGGGGGGCCGAGGTCACGGTCGACGCGACCGGTCGACCCGAGGTCTGGGAGCTGGCTGTCGACGCGGTGGGACGCGGTGGCAGCGTGCTGTTCTTCGGCGGCTGCGCGCCGGGCACCACGATCCGACTGGACACGCGACGGACGCACTACGAGGAGCTGACCCTGCTCGGCGCCTTCCATCACACGCCGGAGATGATCCGCCGGGCGGTGGAGACGCTCGCGTCCGGCGCGCTGGTGCCGGACAGCCTGATCTCGCATCGCATGCCGCTCGAGGACGTCGGGCAGGCCCTCGCGCTCATGGCGACGGGCGAGGCGCTGAAGGTGCTGATCCGAACCTGAAATGTCATACTGAGGAGCGCTATGAAAGCCCCTATCTCAGAGATCCTCCTGGCCGGCCCCCGCGGGTTCTGCGCGGGCGTCGAGCGCGCGATCGACATCGTCGAGCTGGCCCTGTCGGTGTGCAGGCCGCCGGTCTACGTCCGCCGGGAGATCGTTCACAACCGCCTCGTCGTCGAGACGCTCCGCCAGCAGGGCGCCATCTTCGTCGACGAGCTCGACGAGGTTCCGGACGACGCGACCGTGATCTTCAGCGCCCACGGCATCGCGCCGGAGGTGCGCGAGGAGGGCGCGCGCCGCGGTCTGCGCGTGATCGACGCGACGTGTCCTCTGGTGACCAAGGTGCACCTCGAGGCGATCCGCTACGCCCGCGAAGACTACTCGATCGTGCTGATCGGCCACGAGGACCACGACGAGGTCATCGGCACGCTCGGCGAGGCGCCCGACCGCATCTTCGTGATCGCCGACGTGGACGAGGTCGCGACGCTCGAGGTGCCGAATCCCGAGAAGGTCGCGTATCTCACCCAGACGACCCTGTCGGTCGACGACACGCGCGACGTCATCGAGGCGCTGCGCCAGCGGTTCCCCAAGATCGTCGGCCCCTCGCGCAATGACATCTGCTATGCGACGCAGAATCGGCAGGCGGCGGTGAAGCGGCTCGCCAACGACGTCGATCTCTTGCTGGTGATCGGCTCCAACAACAGCTCGAACGCGATCCGCCTCGTGGAAGTCGCGCGGACCGCCGGCACCCGCGCCTACCTCATCAACGACGTCGGCGACATCCGCCAGGAGTGGCTGGCAAACGCCCGGCGCGTCGGCATCACCGCCGGCGCCTCGACGCCGGAAGTCCTGGTGACGCAGACGGTCGAAGCGCTGCGCGGGCAGGGCGTGCCGGTCCGCGAAGTTCACGTCGTCGAAGAGGACGTGCGGTTCGCGCTGCCGCAAGAGCTCGCGCGGATGGCCGAGGAGCGCGGCATGACGCTCCCGGCCCGCACCGCGATGCGCCAGACGATTTAGCTATCGGGGGCCCGCCGGGTCCCCGCTATCGGTAGATCACCCCGTTTCAGCCCGCCTTGCCGACGCACGTAGCGGCGCAGTAACATTCCGTCGTTGCCGATATGCACGCGCGATCACCTCGGCTCGCAATCCGTCACAAGGTGTGGCTCGACGCTGACCGGAGATTTGCTCTGGG
>CAYVHH010000157.1:0-3982 GCA_964450175.1 uncultured bacterium
CTCGACGCTCGATCACATCGTCGCCGCCGTCGCCGGCTGAATGTACGGCACTCTGCGAGGCGCCCTGGCAGGGCGCAAGATCGCGTTCGACCGCGAGTCCTACAAGGCCACCGTCGAGGGGCGCATCGTCGGGATGGGCAAGACGATCCGGATTCGGTCGATGCACGTGCACTACGACGTCGCGGTGCCCCCTGACGCGGTGGAGGCAACGGAGCGTGCGCTGGCCGTCCACGTCCAGGGCTGTCCCGCGCACCAGAGCGTGAAGGATGCCATCCGCATTACCTGGGACGCCACGCTCCGCGCTGGCGACCGTACGGTGACCGTTCGGGAGGAGAGCCATGCCGCTTCCGCCTAGGGACTTCAACACGATCGGGCCGAAGGAAGGCCAGCGCTTCCCGGACGTGCGCCTGTCCGACCAGACAGGCGCGCTGGTAGATCTGCACGAGCAGCGCGCCGGGCGGCCGGCCCTGGTGGTGTTCTATCGCAGTGCGGAGTGGTGACCGTTCTGCAAGACGCAGCTCGTTGAGCTGCAGCACGTCGCCCCCGCGCTGGCCGCGAACGGCGTGGCCCTGTTCGCCATCAGCTACGATTCCGTCGAGATCTTGCACAACTTCGCCACTGCGCACGGGATCACGTACCACTTGCTCTCCGACGAGGGCAGTCACGCGATGCGCGGGTTGGGTCTCATCAACGACCGGGTCCAGGAGGACCACGCCGTGTACGGCATCAAGCCCAACACGCGCCACGTCAACTTGCCGTACCCCGGCGTCTACGTCCTGGATCGCGACGGCGTCGTCACGCAGAAGCGCTTCTACGAGAGCTACCGCGAGCGCGATACCGGCACCGGCTTGATCGCGCAGGCCCTCGGCATCGTCACGGAGCCTTCGAGGCCTCCCGTCGTCGCCACGAACGGGCCCGTGGTGACCGCACGGGCGTGGCTCGACTCACCGACGTACGTGTTCTTCCAGCGTGTCTTGCTCACCGTCGAAGTCTCGATCGCCCCCGGGTTTCACGTCTACGGCCAGCCGGCCGGCGACGGGCTCACACCGCTATCGATCGAGATTGACGCGCTCGAGGGCCTCGAGGTCGGCCCCGCGCGCTGGCCGTCGCCTCGGCGCTTCCCTCAGCCAGGCTTCAGCGATGAGCTGCGGGTCCACGAGGGCGTCGTGCGCGGCACGGTACCGCTGACGTTCGCCGCGACACCCGGCGGCGGCGATCTCGTGATTGGCGTCACCGTGCGCTACCAGGCGTGCAACGACGCCTCGTGCCTCGTCCCGTCGTCGCTGCAGCTTCGAGTGCCGGTGCGCGAGGCCGCGCTGGTCGGCCGCTCGCTGCCGAGCCCCACGGCGAAGGCCTGATCGGATCCCGGTCTAGCCGCGTCGCTCGAAGCTGACCGATGTCTCGACAATTTAACATCCCTGTGACATCTTCGGCCGATCGCACGTGGTAGCGAAGACATGGCAGGAGGCCGCGGTGGCGATGGCATTTTCGGTCGGCATTGGGCTTACCAACGAATGCAATCTGCGTTGCGCGCACTGCTATCGTCCGGACATGGTCGTGGAACAGCTCACACGCTCTGACGTTCGCAGGGTGTGCGATGCCGTGACGGTCGGCTCGATGAACCTCGGCGTCGGCGAGAACGGGCTGCACTCGGAGTACCAAGGCATTCTCGACGACCTCGCGGCGCGCGGCATCAAGACGAGCATCACCTCCAATGGCCTGAGCATCGACACGCTTGCCGACGGGCAGCTCACGCGCTTTCACAGCGTCGAGCTGTCCCTGGACTTCCCGACTGAGCGCGAGCACGATGCGTTCCGCGGGGCCGGCAATTGGCGCACGGTGGTCGCCGCGCTGGAGCGCTGCGCTGGACTGGGGGTGCCGGTCACCGTGACGGCCGTGATGATGACCATCAACTATCTTCGATTGCCTGCGCTGGCTCGTGTGGCCGCTGGCTTCGGCGCGAACCTACGCGTCAACGTCTACCAGCCGTCGAGGACAAACCGCTTCACGCTTGCCTACAAGGAGTTCTGGGACGGTTTCCGCGGTCTGGCCGCCGCCACCCGCCTGATCGCCACCACCGAGCCGGTGCTTGCCGGTGTGCTCGGGCTCGATGACTTTGCGGGCCCGGGCTGCGGCCGATCGACCGTCCGCGTCGCGCCCGACGGTCGAGTCATGCCCTGCACGTACTGGCCAGGCAGCCGTCTCACGATCGCTGATCTCGAGCGCGCCGGCGCGGGCATCGTGGAGGCGGACGAGTTCGTCGATGCGCGACGCACGCCGGCGGCCTGCGTGAGCTGTCCGTGCCGCGGCGGCTGTGCCGGTCGCCGGGCGCTGACTGGGCAGTCCAACGCCGCGGACCCCTACTGCCCGTTCGCTCGCGGCGACCGGATCATCCTCGACTGGGAGTGCGCCGCCAGCCAGGATCTTCCGAAGGTGGGCAGCGCTTGCACGACCGTGGTCTCGGGGCTCTGACCATGGCTCAGCCATCGTGTCCGGCGGTCATTGGTGCCTTGCCGCGCTCGCTGTATCTGGAAACGACCAACCGGTGCGATTCGAAATGCCAGACGTGCATCCGCACGTTCGAGACACTGGAGCCGCCGGCCGACCTGACGCTCGAGCGCGTCCGGATGATTGCCGAACAGTTCCCGGCCCTTGACCGTGTCGTGTTACACGGCATCGGGAGCCCCTGCTCAACACCCAGATCTTCGACATCGTCGCGTACCTCAAAACACGGGTCGCCATCGTGCTGTTCAATTCCGACGCCATCGGGCTCACGCCCGCGCGCGCCATCCGGCTCGTCAAGAGCAGGCTCGACGAGTACCGCGTGTCGATGGACGCGGCGACCGCGGCGACCTTCCGAAAGCTGCGAGGCGTCGATCGGTTCGAGCGCGTGACGACCAACGTCGCGCGTCTCGTCGCGCTCCAGTGCGAGATGGGCCGGACGACTCCGCGTGTGTCACTGTGGTTCACGGCATCGCGGGCATCGAGGAGCTCTCCTACGGCGCCTCGATATGCGGGACCGTGCATTCGGGTGGCCAATGGGAAATGGTGGTCAAGGCCGCGGTGGTCTTCAACGGGCTCGGGCTCGCCACCGACGCCAATGCCTTGCACGGCGAGACACGAGCCCTGAACACGGAGCCTGCGCGGCCTACGTGCGTGCGGTCTGCGCTTCCTCGGCGGGTGCGGCGGCGCTCTGCGTGCCCTTTGTCGCCGAGCTGCCAAGAGTAGAGGCCTCCGGCAGCGCGCCCGCTTTCAGCGCGACGAACGCACAGGCGCCGCTCACCAGGCCCAGCCCCACAGCGAGGCCCGCTGCCTCGGCCACGACGCCGATGAGCGGCGGCCCGGCCAGAAATCCCAGGTAGCCGGTCGTCGCCACCGCCGCGAGCGCCTGGCCTGGCGGCACGCCCGGAACTCGCGCCGCAGCGCTGAAGAGCACGGGGATGATGTTGGCGATGCCGAGCCCGACGAGCGCGCAGCCGACGACGCCGACGGCCGGCTGACCCACGAGCAGCGCGGCGCCGAGCCCGACCGCCGCCACTGCGCTCGAGCCGCGCAGGACGCGGCGTGGCCCGAGCCGCCCGACCAGGGCGTCGCCGGTGAAGCGTCCGGCCGCCATCGCCAACGAAAAGGCGGCGAATCCGACCGCGGCCACCGACGGGCTGGAGCCGAGCGTGTCGTGCAGGTATACCGCGCTCCAGTCCGCCATTGCGCCTTCCGCCATGAGCCCGAGCAAGGCGAGGATCCCGAGCGTCAAGAGGGTACCGGACGGCCGTGCCACGGCTGGGCCCGTGTGGTCGCCCACCGCCCGCGGGCGTGCGAGCCCCGGGAGCGCGACCACCGCGGCAGACAGCGCAACCAAGGCGGACACACGAACGTGCGCCACATCCCCGATGCCAACGGCCATCGCACCGCCCGCCAGCAGCGCCCCCGCGACGCCGCCCAGGCTGAACAGTGCGTGGAACGACGACATGATCGGTCGTCC
>CAYVHH010000158.1:0-6470 GCA_964450175.1 uncultured bacterium
CCCGGGACCTTCCTGGTGAACCTCGGCAACATCATGAAGCGGTGGTCGAACGATCGCTTCCTGTCGACGCCCCACGGGGTCCTGAACGATTCGGGAAAGGACCGGTACTCGATCGCGTTCTTCTACAGCCCGAACGTCGACGCGACCATCGAGTGCGTGCCGACGTGCGTCGGCGCGGACAATCCGGCTCGGTATCCGCGCGCCGTCTACCGCGATCTGGTGCTGGAGTTCTACAACGCGAACTACTTCCACCGGAAGGACTACGCGGGTACGACCGGCGAGGGGGCTACTCGTCCCCGCTCTTGATCTGCTGCGCGAGGTAGTTGCCCTCGCCCGTCTGCGCGATCAAGGTCATCTGGGCCTCGATCCAGTTCGCGTGGGTCTCCTCGCCTTCGAGGATGTGTTCGAGGAGCTCCCGGCTGCCGTTGTCACCCAGGCTCCGCGCCGTCTCGATTCCCGCGTTGAGCATGCGGATGGCGTCGCGCTCGACCTCGAGATCCAGGCGCAGCTGCTCCGGCACCGTCTCGCCGACGTTCACCTTGCCCAGGCGCTGGACGTTCGGAACGCCTTCGAGGTAGAGAATTCGCTCGATCAGCTGATCGGCATGGCGCATCTCACCGATCGACTCCTCGCGGAGCTTCTTCCACAGGCGCTCGTAGCCCCAGTTCTGGCACATCCGGCCGTGGATGAAGTACTGATTGATCGCCGTGAGCTCGGCGGTGAGGACCTCGTTCAGGAGGGTGATGACCTGCTCGTGGCCTCGCATAGTGCTCCTCCGACCCCGAAACTGGATTGTGGTGCGAGGCCACTATAGGACCCGCTGCGGGCTTCATCAAGCAGGGCATCGAGCGTCGACGCGCAGCCGCCGCAGTCGGCGCCGGCGCCGCAGATGTCGGCCAGCCGCTCGAGCGTGTCGCCGCCCCGGGCGATCGTCGCCCGGATCGCGTGCTCGCCGAGTCCCCGGCAGAGACAGACGATCATCGCGGCGATGCTCCGCTCCGGCGCCACGTGTCGACGACTCGTCCAGGCCGCATCCGGGCTCCTCTCGGGTGGTGCGAGCCTGAGGATACCAAATCTCCAAAAGGTATGCACACGAGAGTTTGTGTATTAGGGCACCCTAACCAGCGGGGCGGTCTCGCCCGGGCGAAGCGGCGCTCGCCGCTATGAGCCGCGAGGCCGGTCGCGACGCGGATCCGCGATGGCTCGACGCGCACGCGCTGACCGCGCTCGCGCTCGGCGACGACCGGATCGACGTGAGGCTGCTCGATCTCGCCCGGCTGGGCGATCTGGAGACGGCGGCCGCCCGCTTTCTCGCCGAGCCGGAGCAGGCGGAGTACGCCGAGCTTCGGCACCCGCTACGCCGGCGGGAATGGCTCGGCGCGCGGGTCTGCCTCAAGCTGATGGCGCTGGGTCAGGGCCTGGTCGGCGCGCCCCTGGACTGCGCCGTGATCAAGGATCCGCGCGGACGCCCGCGCCTCGTCTTCGCGCCGGGGCCGGCCACCGGCGTCGTAGCTGACTGCTCGCTGTCCCACAAGGGGCGCTTCGTTTGCGCGGCCACCTCGAGCGCCCCCGGCGCACGGATCGGCGTCGATATCGAAGAGATCTCCCCTCGTCTGCGGAGGCTCGCCGGACAGTTCGCGCACGAGCGCGACCGCGTGCTCGGCTCGCGTCCGGAGGACGAACGGCTCGCGATCCTCTGGACGCTGAAGGAGGCCTGCTCGAAGGTCGTGGGCCACGGCCTGGCGATGGCGCTGCGCGAGGTCGCCTGCGAGGAGATCGCTCCCGGCCGCCATCGCGTCACGACGGACGCGCTGGAGCTCGCCGGGCGTCACACGACGCACGACGGCTACGTCGTCGCGCTGTGCGTCGGAGCGAGCGAAGAGCTCGGGCGCTGACCGTCGCGCCGCACTACCCGCGGCGGCCGCCGGTCATCATCCGGAGGAAGGCCGGCGACAGCCGCGGATCGAGCGTGTCGCGGATCCCGTCGCCCAGCAGGTTGAACGCGAGCACCGTCACGGTGATCGCCAAACCCGGGAAGAAGGCCAGCCACCACGGCGGGATGAGCCCGGTGATCGAGTCGGCCAGCATGTTGCCCCAGGTCGGTGTGGGCGGCGGCACGCCGACGCCCAGAAAGCCCAGGGCCGCCTCGATGACGATCGCGACCCCCAGGTGTGTGGTGGCCAGCACCAGGTACGGCGCGACGCACTGGGGCAGGACGTGAAACGTCATGACTCGCAGCGCCGACGCGCCGCTGGCGCGTCCGGCCTCGACGAACGGCATCTCGCGGACGGACAGGGCGACCGATCGGATCACGCGGCCGCCGAACGGAATCCGCGTGATGGCGATCGCGAAGATCACCGCCGGCAGGCCGGTGCCGATGGCCATGGAAATCGCCATCGCCAGGATGAGATCGGGGAACGACTGCATGATCTCCATGATCCGCTGGCTGACGAGATCGAATCGCCCGCGCAGATACCCGCAGGCGACCCCCCACAGCGAGCCGACCGTGGTGCCCAGGATGACCGCGGAGAACGCCACGAAGAGCGAGGTGCGGGCGCCGTAGATCACGCGGCTCAAGGTGTCGCGGCCGACCTGATCCGTGCCCAGGAGACTCTGCGCGTCGGGCGGCTTGTTCATGCGCCGGAAATCCGCCTTGAGCGGGTCGCGGGGCGCCAGCAGCGGCGCCGCCACCGCGGTGAAGACGATCAAGAAGCCGATCAGGCCGCCGATCGCCGACAGGGTGTTGCGGCGCGAGAACCGCGCCAGCTCGACGGCCACGGCTTTCATGACGCCGTCAGCTGTAGCGGATGCGCGGATCGAGCCACGCGTAGCTCAGATCGACCAGGACGTTGACGCCAACGAAGATCATCGCGTAGAGGAGGACGAGGTTCTGCACCACGATGATGTCACGCTCGATCACCGCCGTGACGAGCGCGCGGCCGAGGCCGGGCACGCCGAACGCTTGCTCCACCGCCACGGACCCGCCCAGCACGAAGCCGAGGAGCACGCCCGAGATCGTGATCACCGGCAGGAGCGCGTTGGGCAGCGCGTGTCGCATCACGACGAGCCACTCGCGAAGCCCCTTCGCGCGCGCCGTTCGCACGAAATCCTCGCCGATCACCTCCAGCAGGCACGAGCGGGACATGCGGGCGATATAGGCCCCCTGGGCGAGCCCGAGCACGACCGCCGGGCCACCGACGATCTGCAGGTTCTCCCACGGGTTACTCCAGAACTGCACGATGACGATCGGCGTCTTGTAGCCGAACCAGAACAGGAGCCCCAGCACGATGAGCATGCCGAGCCAGAAGCCGGGAATTGCGATGAACAGGATCGACAGCGCCCGCGCGAGGCCGTCCGGCATGCTGTTGGGCTTGAACGCGCTCAGGATACCGACCGGGAGCCCGACGAGCCAGGAGATGATCAGCGCGAGCATGCCGATCTCGGCGCTGATCGGGCCGCGATGGCGGATCAGCTCCGCCACCGTGTCGCCGCGAAAGAACGACTTGCCGAGCCGGCCCGCGGCGATGTCGACGAGCCAACGCCCGTACTGAACCGGCAACGGATCGCTCAGCCCGAGGTCGGCCATGATCCGCTCGCGGTCGGCCGGCTTCATCTGCGCGTGGCCCTCGACACCGAGAATGGCCACGAGCGGATCCCCCGGCAGGATCCGGAGGATCGCGAAGATGCTCAGCGAGACGCCGAGCAGAGTGACGGCCGCGAAGAGCGCCCGGCGCGCTAGATACTTCCGCACACGCTAGGAGCCGGCCCTTAGCCCAGCCAGACCGGGTCCCATCGCACGACGTCGTAGATTCCGAAGAACGTGGACGGGTTCTGACCGTGCACCCGGTTGTAGTAGGCGTCGTAGATCTGTTCGTACGCCACCGGGATGAGCGGCGGATCGGATTCGAGCATCTCTTCGGCCTTGCGGACCATCCCCCGGCGCTTGTTGTCGTCGAGCTCGCGCTCGATCTGGCTGGCCAGGTCGTGGAACGGGGCGTTCGTCCAGCGCGAGTAGTTCTGAGGGCCGTCCTTGCCGTACCACGCGCTGAAGATGTCGGACGGATCCATCAGGGACGAGACGATCGCGCTGATGGCCAGGTCGAAGTTGCCGGCCTGCGCCTCGTCGAACCAGACCGACGTCTGCACGACGCGCAGGTTGGACTCGATGTTCAGGTTCTCCTTCAGCATGGCCTGGATCGCGACGGCCCACAGCTTGAAGCTCGCGATGTCGCGGACCACGAAATCGAGGTTCCGGAGACCGTTCGCGTAGCCGGCCTCCTTCATGAGCCGACGGGCTTCCTGCACGGCCGGCTTGATGTCCTTCTGATAGCCGAGCTTCTTCTCGAGCTCTGCGCGAGGCGTCGACATCTCGTGGAACGGGTACACGAAGCCCCCGATCTGCATGGGCGCCGTGTCTTTTACGACGTCGATCAGAGCCGGCCGGTCCATCGCCAGATGGATGGCCCGCCGCACCCGCGGATCGGCGAGCGCCTTGTTCTTGGCCATGTTCGTCCAGAAGGCCTGGATGACGGACTGGTTGAACACCGCGGCCGTCACGCCCGGCATCTCCTTGGCCTTGCGCCAGGAGACGGGGTCGAGGAGCCGCGCGTAGTCGACCTTGCCCGACAGGAACGAGGAGCCGAGCTCCGGCGAGAACGGCGGCAGATGATAGATCTCGAGCCGGTCGACGAGCGGAAGCCCCTTGTTCCAGTAGTTCGGATTCCGCTCCTGGATCCAGACTTCCTTGTCCTGCCGCGATACGTGCTTGAACGGCCCGGTCCCCGGGTAGTTCATGACCTGCCGGAGATTGCCCTGGTTCTCCTCGAGCGTCTTCTTGCGGACGATGATGTTCCAGCCGCTCGCGAAGGCGCCGAGCATGTACGACCGGGGTCGTGCTTCGGTCATCCGGAACTCGATCTTGTGCGGATCGACGACGACGATGTCGCCGACGGTGGCGAACAGCGGTGTGCGCGGGATCACGATGCCCTTGGGCGGATGCACGATGCGGTCGTAGGTCGCCTTCACGTCGTCGGCCGTGAAGTCGGCGCCGTCGTGGAACTTCACACCCTTGCGCAGATGGAACGTGTACTTCTTGCCGTCAGGCGTGATCTCCCACCGCTGGGCGAGGTCGGGGATGATCGTCTGACCGTCCTTCGGGCTGCGACGGATCAAGGTGTCGTACATCGGACTCTGGGGGCCGATGTTGGCGACGGTGCCCGACTGATGAACGTCGAAGTGCGCGGCGGCCGAGAGGATGCCGTAGCGCAGCGTGCCGCCCCGCTTGGCGGCCGGATCCGGACGCACGGTCGCGTCCTGTGCCGCCGCCGAGCCGGGTCGGTGAATTCGCGACGCGACGACCGCGCCCGCGCCGACCGTGCCGGCTCGCTTCAGGAATGCTCGTCGATTCACACGTCCACTCATCGCCGCCTCCCAGCCGTTGACGGTCACTGCCCTTGCGGATTTTGAGGCTTCCGGACCATAGCAGAACTCGGCAGAAAAGACCATCACGCGGCGCGCGGTCACGGCCGGGCGACGGTGATCGGCCGCTGGCCGCCCGCTCAGGCGCGCTGGCGCGCTCCCCTGGCGACCTCGGCCCGGACGATTCGCGCGCCGGCCGCGAGCGCCTCCAGCTTGCCGATGGCGCGCTCCCGCGGCAAATATTTCATGCCACAGTCCGGCGCCGGCACCAGCCGCTCGGGCGGCACGTGCGCCAGCGCCGCCCTGATCCGGCCCGCCACGGCCTCCGGCGTCTCGACCGCGGCGTCGCCGAGGTCGAGCACGCCCAGGACGATGGTCTTCGACGGAAGTGCCCGAAGGACGCCGCAGTCGAGGCGTGGCTGCGCAGCCTCGATCGAGACGTGCGTGGCCCGGCAGCGCTCGAGCTCGGGCAGATACGAGTAGCCGCTCGGCTTGTCGCGAACCGTGTGGGCGTAGCCGAAGCAGAGGTGGATGACCGTCGGGCCCTCGATCCCCTCGAGCGCCCGGTCGATGGCGGCCGCGGCGAACTCGCGCGCCAGATCGGGCCAGGCTTGCAGGTACGGTTCGTCGAGCTGGACGAAGTCGGCGCCGGCGGCCTTGAGATCGCGCAGCTCGGCGTTGACGACCGCGGCGTAGGCCATCGCCAGGCTCGGCGCATCCGGGTAGTACTCGTTCTGGGTGAGCGCGGTCAAGGTGAACGGCCCGGGGACGGTGATCTTGATCGCATGGCTCGTCTCGGCCCGCAGGAACGCCGTGTGGCGAGCCAGCACGGGCGTCGGTCGCGTGATCGGGCCCACCGCTCTCGGCACCGGCGTCGGCCGTCCGGTCCGGCTCGTGGCGGTTCCGGGCCTGGCGACGTCGAGCCCGGTCAGCGCCGGCGCGAGCCAGCTGAAGTAGCTCTCGCGGCGGACCTCGCCGTCGCTGACGATGTCGATGCCGGCGCGCTCCATGTCGCGGACGACCAGCCGCGTCGCGTCGTCGAGGGCGCGGTC
>CAYVHH010000159.1:0-9482 GCA_964450175.1 uncultured bacterium
TTTCGCGCCGACCCGCTCGTGGGCGCTCTGTTCGCGTCTCCGCACGGCTCGGACGGACCATGCGAGCAGGTCCCTGGTGCCGCCCGGAGAAGGTGGCCGCGCGGGCCGAGCTCGCCGTCAGGGTGCGCGCGCGGGGAGGCGGTAGAGCCGAAGCGCGTTCTCGCGTCCGACCCGTTGCGCCAGGTCGGGCGGCAGCGCATCGATGAACTCCCGCGCTCGCGCCAGTCGCTCGGGATTCTCGCCGAAGAATTGGTCGCTCCCGATGACGAAGCGGTCGGGGAAAGCCCGAAGCATCGCGAGCCAGCCCGGCCGCACGCCGCCCTGGCCCATTGGCTTAGTGCCGGGGAATCCGAAGGAGTCGATCTTGATGCTCATGTACAGGTTAGGGTGCCGGTCGAGCAAGCTACGCATGAGCGGGACCCTGCGTTCGCCCGTGAGATCCCAGCCGGCGTGCGCCCACACGACCTTCGCCTCCCGGTTGTGGTCGAGCAAACGCTCGAAACCCGCGATGTTGGCGCGAAGCTCCGCGGGCCCTGGTCCGAGCCTCGCAGGCGGCCTCGGCAGGTCCGCGGGCACCGCCTCCATATGGATGTCGATGACCATCCCGCGCTCCGCCGCGATGTCCGCCAGGAGCAGGAGTAGCGGGTGATCCGGCCGAGTCGACTCGTAGGGATGGTGACCCCGTCCCGACGAGAAGTGCTCGATGGCGATCTCGCCGAAGCCCACCGCGCCGTCATCCGCGATCGCCTCCGCCTCGTCGCGAAAGTCGCGCATGACGCCGGCCCCGACGTTGTCGGCCGACGTGCCCTGAATCGTCGGGTTCAAGGACTCGCCGCCGGCGACCATGGCCAGCCGGCCGCCGCCGCCGAGCATGCCCTTGATCTCTCGGCGACCGTAGATACCTGGATGGCCCTCGGGAAACGGTGGCGGGAGCAGCACCATCTGCTCGACCGCGTACTCGTCCATCAGTTGCAGGAGTGCCGACGCCGAGACTCTCGCGCCCCCGCGGCGCAGGCCGCGCAGCGGATGAACGTGCGTGTCGACAATCGCCACGCGGCGTGCGGAGCGTTTGCTCCTCGTCCTCGGCCATCAGCCGGCTGTACTCGGCGACGTCGGCGGACAGGACTGTCGTCACCCGGCGTTCGAGGCTCGGCGTGACAGGACTGTCGGATTCGTCGGCCAAGGGGGTTGTCCTCTTACAGCGTCGGGCTTTGCCGGAAGCCTCGCGTACCCGGACTGCCGGAGTCTAGCCCAGGGCCATGGGACGAGTCCTGAAGCTCGGTTCAGCGAGAGCACGCGGCGGACACAACTGCCAGGAGGGTGGAGGGTGAGCGCCCAGGCCCGGTTTCCCGCTTCGTGGTTGTACTCATCCCTTCGTGCCTCAGTGGGGCGCTGACGCCTCAGAACCTCAATCACCGAGCGCCAGGAAGACGCATGAATTCAACGGGTCCGCGAATATCCGCCATGGCATCCCTGTTGCTGTCTCTTTGTGTCTCAACCTCTGAGATCGAGCAGGGGAGATCGGGTCCCCGTGCGAATCGCGCTGGGCGGTCGCATGAAGGAAGGATCGTGGCCTGGGCGCCGAAGGACGAGAAGGTGAACGCGCCCTTCAAGGACGGTGTGCTGATGATCAAGCTGCCGAAGACGACGGAAGCGAAGGGCACAACGATTCCGGTCAAGTCGGCGTAGAGGACTGGCAGGGGCCGTGGGCCGGCACGAGTTTCTCGAGGCGGTCGCGGTCGCCGATTGCGCGGTGGAGATCGAGGGGGATGACCTCGATGATCTCTTCGCGACGGCGGCGCGGGTGGTGGCCGAGGTCATGGTGGACCCGACCACGGTCCGGGCGACCACCGAGCGTCGAGTCGAGCTCACGGCCCCCTCGCTTGATCTCTTGCTCTACGACTGGCTCTCCGAGCTGATCTACGTGAAAGACAGTGAGCAACTCGTCTTTCCGGTGGTGGAGGCGCGCGTGAGCGCGGGCTCACCCTGCCGGCTGTCGGCGCGCCTCGTCGGGGGGCCGATCGACCGCGCCACCACGGCGCTGCGCTCCGATCCCAAAGCCGTGACATTCCACCAGTTCGTGCTCGAGCCGCGTGCGCATGGCTGGCGCGCGCGCGTGGTCATCGACATCTGAGATGACGACGATGAAGACGCTTCCCATCGGCGACTGCGTGTGGGAGATCCCACCGAGTGAGAAGCCTGGCATGCTGGTGCCGGCGCGCATCTACGCCTCGGAAACGCTGCTCGCCCGGATGGACGAGGGCGTGTTCGAGCAGGTGACGAACGTCGCCTGCCTGCCCGGGATCGTCCGGGCGGCGCTCTGTATGCCCGACGGCCACTGGGGCTACGGATTCCCCATCGGCGGCGTCGCGGCGTTCCGCGCCGACACGGGCGTGATCTCGCCCGGCGGAATCGGCTTCGACATCAACTGCGGCATGCGGGTGCTGCGGACGAACCTCACCGAGGCCGAGGTTCGCCCGAAGCTCACCGAGCTCGTCGACGCGCTCTTCGACGCGGTTCCGTCGGGCGTCGGATCCAAGGGATTCGTGCGGCTCTCCTCGGACCAGTTCGTCGAGGTCATGTGCGACGGCGCGCGCTGGTGCCTGCAGCACGGGTACGGCTGGCCCGAAGACCTCGACGCCACCGAAGGCGGGGGCTGCCTGCCGGGCGCCGATCCCGGGCAGGTGAGCGAGCGCGCGGTCTCCCGCGGCCGGGATCAGCTCGGCACGCTCGGCTCGGGCAATCACTATCTCGAGGTTCAGGTCGTGCCGCCCGACGGGATTCACGATCCGCGGGCGGCGAAGGCCTTCGGCATCGAGCGGCCCGGCCAGATTCTCGTCATGCTCCACTGCGGCTCGCGCGGCTTCGGCCATCAGATCGGGACCGACTACCTCAGGAGGTTCGACCAGGCCATGCGCGGCTACGGCATCACGGTGAGGGACCGCGAGCTCGCCTGTGCGCCGTTCCGCTCGCCGGAGGGCCAGGCGTACTTCGGCGCCATGACGGCCGCCGCCAACGCCGCGTTCGCGAACCGCCAGTTGATGACTCATCGGGTGCGCGAGGTCATGGGACGCGTGTTCGGCAAGGACCCGCGCGAACTCGGGCTCGGCGTGATCTACGACGTCTGCCACAATACGGCCAAGCTCGAGCGCCACACCGTGGACGGCGCGTCGCTCGAGCTCGTGGTGCACCGCAAGGGGGCGACCCGGGCATTCGGTCCCGGCGCGCCTGACGTGCCCGCCGCCTATCGCGACGTGGGCCAGCCCGTGATTATCGGCGGCTCGATGGAGACCGGCTCGGCGCTTCTCGTCGGCACGACGCACGCGATGACGGAGACGTTCGGCTCGACCGCCCACGGGGCGGGGCGCACGATGTCCCGCGCGCAGGCCAAGCGCAAGGTCTGGGGCGAGGCGCTGATCAAGCAGATGGGAGAACGCGGGATCGTCGTCCGCGCCGCGTCGAAATCGGGCGTCGCCGAGGAGGCGGGCTTCGCCTACAAGGACCTGGGCGAGGTCGTGGACGTCGTGCACCGCCTCGACATCTCTCGCAAGGTTGTCTCGCTCACCCCGATCGGAAACATCAAGGGCTGAGACCGATCGACGGACTCTCTGCGATTGAGGACGGCGTCGGCGCCGGAGGACCTTTACAAGCCGAGACCGTGGCGCGAATCTGAGTTGGAGGGGCCTGATGCCGCGTGGTCGCGTCGTCTAGCCTGGGAAGGCCTCCGCGCTTTCGACTCGTGACGCCGCCGGCCACACAGTTTACGCTTGCACGGCATGGAGCATTCCGCGTTCGAGTTCCACATCACGCGCGCGGCGCGTGATCACTACGGGTTCGCCGACCGGCTATTCTCGGTGACGGCGAATGTCGTCGTCGTCGATCTGGCCGCGAGCCGCGACCTCGCGCATCGGATGAACACCGTTCGGGACGCGGCCGGTCACCCCGAGCGCCTGGTGCACCCCGGCGCGCTCAATGCCATGGGCATCCTCGACGAGGTCACGCACCTCGTGCTCTCGCTATTCGCCGAGCGCCGCGACCCGCGGGTCATGCGCGATGCGCTTGGCTGGCTCGAGACCCGCGTCGGACGCAACGAGCTCGACGCGACGCTCCAGGCCTTCGCGGACCAGTTCCCCACGACGGCTGTCTATCGCGGCCTCGAGTCCGCGCGCGACTGGGTCGCTCGCGAGACCGGCGGGGTCCCGCACCGGGCGATCGCGCTCGGAGAGCTGATCACCGTCTGGCTCGCGAACCTCAACGGCGCGTTTCAACCGTTCCGCGAGCTCTTCGACGACGCCGCGCTCGCCGGCGGCACCTCATATCGTACGATCGGCGAGGCGTTGCGGGACTACTTCGAGTCGCGGCCCCGCTTCGGCCCCGCGCATCAGAATCTCATCGACATGCTGCGCGCGCCGGCCATAGCGTCGCCGGACTCGCTCGAAGGTCAGCTCGAGTACATCCATCACCACTGGGCTGACCTGCTCGGCGACTTCCTCCGACGCCTGCTGTTGGCGATGGACATGCTCAAGGAAGAGCAGGTCGCGATCTGGCTGCGGTTTCATCCGCCGGGACCACGTCCAGGAGCGGAGGCGCCTCAGGTCGAGCCCGCCGCGCTGATCCCCAGCTATGCCGGGCAGGCCGCGGAGGCCGAGCGGTTCAGCCGGGACGAGGACTGGATGTCGCGCACCGTCCTGGTCGCGAAGAGCACATACGTCTGGCTTCATCAACTCTCGCGCGTCTACGGCCGCGCCATCACCCACCTTGACCAGATCCCCGACGAGGAGTTCGAAACACTCGCGCGCCGTGGGTTCGGTGCGCTGTGGCTGATCGGTCTCTGGGAGCGTAGTGGCGCGTCGCAGCGTATCAAGCGCCTCTGCGGCAATCCCGAGGCGGTGGCCTCGGCGTACTCGCTCCATGATTACGCCATCGCCGCCGATCTCGGCGGGGCCGCAGCGTACGAAATCCTGCGCGACCGCGCCCGAGCACACGGCATCCGGTTGGCGAGCGACATGGTGCCGAACCACATGGGCATCGACTCGCGCTGGGTGATCGAGCATCCGGAGCGGTTCCTTTCGCTGCCGGCGAGCCCGTTCCCGGCGTACCGCTTCGACGGGCCGAACCTCTCCGACGACCACCGCGTCGAGATCAAGATCGAGGACCACTACTACGACCGCTCGGATGCGGCGGTGGTCTTCCGGCGCCTCGACCGTTGGACTGGCGACGTACGCTTCATCTATCACGGCAACGACGGGACGAGCTTTCCCTGGAACGACACCGCCCAGCTGGACTTCACGAGAGCCGACGTCCGCGAAGCCGTCGTCCAGACGATCCTGCGCGTCGCGCGAGATTTTCCGATCATCCGTTTCGATGCCGCCATGACGCTGACCAAGCGCCACTTCCAGCGACTGTGGTTCCCCGAGCCAGGGCGCGGCGGGGCGATCCCGTCGCGCGCCGAGCGCGGGCTCAGCCGCGCCGAGTTCGACGCCGCCGTGCCCGTCGAGTTCTGGCGCGAGGTGGTGGACCGGGTGGCGGCCGAGGCGCCGGGGACGCTCCTGCTGGCCGAAGCATTCTGGCTGATGGAAGCCTATTTCGTCCGGACACTCGGCATGCATCGCGTCTACAACAGCGCGTTCATGATCATGCTGCGCGACGAGGACAATGCGCAGTACCGGTTGATCGTGAAGAACACGCTCGAGTTCGACCCGGAGATCCTGAAGCGCTACGTGAACTTCATGAACAACCCGGACGAGCGGACCGCGGTGGACCAGTTCGGGAAGGGCGACAAGTACTTCGGGATTTGCACGATGATGGCGACGATGCCGGGGTTGCCGATGTTCGGCCACGGGCAGATCGAGGGCTTCACAGAGCGGTACGGCATGGAGTACCGCCGTGCGTACCACGATGAGGCACCCGATGCCGAGCTGGTGGCACGGCACGAGCGCCAGATCGCGCCGCTGCTGCATCGCCGCGAGCTCTTCGCGCAGTCCCACGACTTCCGTCTGTACGATTTCTTCACCGACGAGGGCTCGGTGAACGAGGACGTCTTCGCGTACTCGAACCGTCGCGGCGGCGAGCGTGCGCTGGTCGTCTATCACAACCGCTACGCGCGGACTCGGGGCTGGATCCGGACGTCGTGTGCCTACGCGGAGAAGCCGGGCGTCGGCCGACGGCTGGTGCAGCAAACACTGGGCGAGGCGCTTGGGCTGTCCCGCGATGCCGCGAGATTCCTCATTTGCCGCGACGCGGTCACGGGCCTCGAGTATCTGTCCCGGTCACGCGCCCTCGCGGACGAGGGATTGCGCCTCGAGCTCGAGGCGTACACCTGTCGCGTGTTCCTCGATTGGCGTGAGGTCGTCGGCGACGGGGTGCGGCCCTGGGACACCCTCGCCGAGCGCCTGGACGGCCGAGGGGTACCGAACGTCCATGAAGCGATGCTCATGCTCATGCTCGAGCCAGTACATGCTGCGCTGCGAGCGGTGCTGGATCCCGCGCTCGTCGCCTCGCTCGTACTAGGGAAACCCGCGCGGGCGGACGCTGGCAACCGCGTGCGGGAGTTTCTCGTGGCGGCCCACGATCTGGCCAAACGCGGTGCCGACGTGATGACCGAGGAGTTTCGCGGCGACGTCGGGAGCGCCGTACAGGCGTTCGAGAAGCACGTCGACGCCGTGACGAACATCGCCGCCCTGGAGACTCGCTTTGCATCGCCGTGGCCGAGCGAGGTGCGCGCGCTCTTCGAGCCCCACCACGCGGCGGCTCTGGGCGCCCTCCTCGGATGGTGCGCGTTGGAGGCGCTGGGACGCGCGTGCAATCCAGCGAATGCCGCCGAGTCCGCGGCCCGGCTGTTCGACGCGCTGCGGCTTCGCGGCATCCTGGCCGAGGCGGAGGGGCGGCTCGGCCTCGAAGGCGAGGAGTGCTGGCGGGCCGCCGCGCGGGTGCGTGTCGCGCTCGCTCACGCGCCGGCGGCGCCCGTCGCCGGGCCGCCGACGGCTGTCAGGGCGGCGGCGCTCGACTGGATCCGTGATCCGGACGCCGCATGGTTGACAGGCGTCAACGAGTACCAGGGCGTTCGGTATTTCGTGAAGGAGCCGTTCGAGCGACTCGTGTGGTGGATGGCGCTTCCGGCCTTGCTGGAACTCGCCGCTGACGCGTCACCGTCCTCGCAGGCCGTTCGCGCGCTGGAGCGCGACATCGCGGCGTTCATGAACGCGGCGGCCGTCGTCGGCTACCGCCTGGCGTGAAACCCGAGGCATCCCCATCGGCGCGTCAGCGGCAGACCAGCACCGGGGTCTTGGAGTGCGTCAGCACCTTGGTCGTTTCGCTGCCCAGCATCATCGCGGCGAGCCCCTTCCGTCCGTGCGACGCCATGAAGATGAGATCGCAGCCCTCCGCGCCGGCTGTCTCGATGATCGCCTCGTAGGGGTGGTCTTTGATGACGTGAACGACGTTGCACGGCACGCCGTTCGCCTCCGCCGCGTTCTTGATCACCGCGAGCGCTTTCGCGGCCCGCGCCTCACAGTCCTTGGCGTACTGCGCGGGCGTGTCCGTCACCATGACCGGGTCGACGGCAACCGTATGAAACGTCAGCGAGACTGTGACGCCGGTGACCCTCGCATGCAGCGATTTCGCGAGGGCGACGCCCTTCCGGATCGCTTCCTCGGAAAGTGACGAGCCATCGGTTGGGATCAGGATGTGGTTGTACATGGCGTCCTCCTTTCCGTTGTCGTCGACAACAATCGCAGCAATCATGGTGCAACGAGGCTGCCAAGCTCGACGGTATGCGAAACGCGGAGTTGCAGATCAGCCCCGAACCCAGGTGTGGGGCCGTTCTGCCGCGATGGGACACCAGCACCACGTGAGGCGCCTCAACGAGCACTGACCTTCAGTTAGACTGGTCTGCATTCGGACTGACGCTCGGCGCTCCGCCGAATCCGGCGGGGATGCTGGGCGATCGAAGTGGAGAAGGCGAGCGCGACTCATGTCAGCCCCCACGGAAGCCCCGCGCCCCAGGGCGGTCCTCGTCGGCGTGCAACTTTCAGGCGTCACCGACGCGGAACAGCGGTCCTCGCTGAAGGAGCTCAAGCGTCTGTGCGAGACGCTCGGGTTCGAGGTCGTGGGCGAGGTGACGCAGAAGCGCAAGGGCCTCGGCGCCGCCACGCTGCTCGGCGAGGGCAAGCTGGTTGAGCTGGCCGCCTGGACCGGCGGCACGGGTGTCGTCCCCAAGGGGCCTCCCGGAGAGAAGGACGAGACCGAGCCGCTGGACCTCGCGGCGCGGCGCGCGCCCACCGGGGAGCCGCGCGCCACCGTCGTCGTCATCGACCACGAGCTGTCGCCTCGCCAGCTCCGCAACATCCAGGGCGCGACCTCGGCCGCGGAGGTTCTGGATCGCACGGGTGTGATCATCGAGATCTTCCATCGGCACGCGTCGAGCCGGCCGGCGCGGCTGCAGGTCGAGATCGCGCGGCTCACCTACGTAGCCCCCCGGTTGCGCGAGACCGGCGGCGGCGAGCGCCAGCGCGGCGGCATCGGGCTGAGGGGCGCGGGGGAGTCCGCCGTAGAGCTCGATCGCCGCAAGATCCGCGACCGGATCTCCGAGCTCAAGGCGGAGCTGGCCGCCATCGAAGACGAGTCGAAGACGCGACGGGCGAGGCGTCAGGAGGCGCTGCGCGTCGCGCTGGTCGGGTACACCAACGCGGGTAAGTCGTCGCTGATGCGCGCGCTCACCGGCTCGCACGTGCTCGTCGCCGACAAGCTGTTCGCGACCCTCGACACCACCGTCCGGGCGCTGTGGCCCGAGAGCCGGCCGCGCATCTTGGTTTCGGACACGGTCGGTTTCATCAAGAAGCTCCCGCACGACCTTGTCGCGAGCTTCCGCTCCACGCTCGACGAGGCGCTCGAAGCGTCATTGCTGCTGCAGATCGTCGATGCGGCCGACCCTGGCTTCCGCGCCCAGATGCAGGTCACACGCGAGGTGCTGCAAGAGATTGGCGCCGGCGACGTGCCGTGGATTCTCGTCCTCAACAAGATCGACAAGGTCGCCCAGACCGAGCGGGAGGAGCTGCTGAAGGAGTTCCCGGCCGCGCTGCTCGTCTCGGCGAAGGACCCGGCGGACGTCCGGCGCGTGCGGGACACGATCATCGGTGCCTTCGAGGCGAACATGACCGAGGTCGACCTCGTCGTCCCGTACGACGCGGGCAGCGCGATCGGCGAGGTCCACAAGGTCCACGTGATCTCGGAGTCCTACGAAGAGGACGGCGTGCACTACCGAGTCAGGGCCTCGGAGTCCGCGATCGAGCGGATACGGGCGATGCAGCGAGGGATCCTTCGGCTCTGACCCGTGCGCAAGACACAAGCCCCTCGCAAGCGCCTGCCGACCACGCCCACCCGCAGGGCAACCGCCGAAGTCCTCCGGCGAGTGCCGTACTTCGCGTCCCTGCCAGCGATCGAGCTGCGCCGCCTGGCCGAGCGGTGTACGACCCTGAGCCTCG
>CAYVHH010000160.1:0-7861 GCA_964450175.1 uncultured bacterium
TGAACACGCCCGCCTTCGTGGTCGACCATCACGAGGATGTCGGGATCGAGCCGCCGCGCCTCGGCGGTGAGCGACAGGACGATTTCCGCGGTGGGACAGTTGCGCGTGAACAGCACGATGCCGCCGAGCCCCGAGCGGTCCGCCTGCGCGGCGAGCGCGTCTGGAACGCGCGTTCCGTCGAAGCCGATGGCCAGCAGGTGGCCGGCGCCGCGAATCACCCGGAGGCCGACCGGCCGGCGAGGTTGGCGACGATCACGCCGAGCTCGACCGGATCGACGGGTTTCGCCACGTGCATGCTGAAGCCGGCCGAGAGCGAGCGCACCCGATCCTCGGGACGTCCGTAGGCGGTCAAGGCCACCGCCGGGATGTGGCCGCCGTCGGAGCCGCCCAGCTCGCGCACCTTGCGAATGAGCGAATAGCCATCCTCCCCGGGCATCTCGATGTCCGAGACGAGCACGTGCGGCTTCCACGACCGGAGGAGCGCCAGGGCCTCCGGCGGCGAGGAGCACAGCCGGGTCTCGGCCTCCGCCCGCCTCAGGATTGCCGCGATCAGATCCAGCGCGTCGGGATCGTCGTCGACGACGAGGACGCGGAGACCGCGAAGCGATGGACCTTGATAGCCGGGCACGGATTGCCGGGCGGTCGGATGCACACGGTCCTCCGCCAAGGGGGCGAGGGCGGCGACGAGCGGCAGCTTCACCCTGAAGGTCGCGCCCTTTCCCTCGCCGGCACTCTCGGCGGTGACGGATCCTCCGTGCAGCTCGACCAGATGGCGAACGAGGGCGAGCCCGATGCCGAGGCCGCCCTGGTTGCGCGTGCTCCCGCTCTCGCCCTGCTTGAAGCGATCGAAGATCACCGGCAACAGCTCGGCCCGGATGCCGGCCCCGGTGTCGCTGACCACGATCTCGAGGTGCGAGTTGACCCGCTGGAGGGCCAGCTGGATCCGCCCGTCCTTTGGCGTGAACTTGACCGCGTTCATCAGGAGGTTCCAGACGACCTGCTGCAGTCGGTCGGGATCTCCGTTGAGCGGGCCGGCGCTCGGATCGATCAGAGACTGCAGCCTGAGGCCCTTGGCCTCGGCCGCCGGCCGGACCGCGTCGAGGGCCGCTTCGAGCACGCGCGGGACGTCCACCGGGCGGATGTCGAGCCGCATCTTGCCGCTGACGATGCGGGACACGTCGAGCAGATCGTCGATCAGCTGCAGCTGCACGTGGGCGTTGCGCACGATCGCGTCGAGCGCGCGCGGGGTCGTCGCCGCGTCGATCTGCCCCATCTGGAGCATGCGCGCCCAGCCGTAGACCGCGTTCATCGGCGTCCGGAGCTCGTGTGAGAGGACCGCGAGGAACTCGTCCTTCGCTCGGTTGGCGCTCTCCGCCTGCGCGCGCGCCTGGTCGGCCTCGCTGTAGAGCGTCGCGTTGTCGACCGCCAGGGCGGCGCGCCGAGCCAGCTCCTCGGCCATCGCGATGTCGGCGGTGTCGTACGCCTGACCGGGCGTGGTCCGGACCAGGGTGATGGCGCCGATGACGCGCTGGCGAGCCGCCATCGGCACGGCGAGCGCGGAGCGCGGACGCAGCCGACGCATGATCGCCAGGTGCCGCGCGTCGCGCGCGGTCGAGACGAGCGTTTCCTCGGTGACCTCCGGGATGGCGATCGTCGCGCGCGAGCGGAGCGCCTCGGCGGACGGCTGAGACGAGGTCCAGTCTGGAGCGTACCGCTGAAGCTCCGAGAGCAGCGCTTCGGTGTCCGGGCCCGCTGCCGAGACGGCGACTCGCTCCAGCGTGTTGTCGCGCGCGACCAGGTCGATGATGCACCAGTCCGCGAATCGCGGGACCACGAGCCGCGAGACCGTGCGCAGGGTGGTCGCGGCATCGAGCGACGAGCTGAGGACCGCGCTCGATTCGGAGAGAAGGGTCGCGCGACGCTCGGCCGACTCCGCCCGCGCGCGGGCTGCCTGCTCGGCGGCGAAGAGCTTGGTGCGCTCCGCCTCGGAGCGGAGACGTTCGCCGATGTCTCGTGCGATCTTCGAGGCGCCGATGACGCGGCCGTCGGCGTCCTTGATCGGCGACACGGTCAGCGCGACGTCGATCGGCGTACCGTCCTTCCGGACGCGCACGGTCTCGAAGTGCTCGATCGTCTCGCCGCGCCGCAGGCGGCTCAGCACGTCGTCTTCCTCGGCCTGGCGATCGGCCGGCACGATCATCCGGATGGACCGGCCGATCGCCTCCGGCGCGGTGAAGCCGAAGAGTCGCTCGGCGGCCGGATTCCACGCGGTGATGATCCCGTCCAGATCCTTGCCGACGATCGCCTCCTCGGACGAGCGGACGATCGCGGCGAGCCGGAGCGACGCCTCCTCGTCTCGCTTGCGGTTCGTGATGTCCTCGAGCAGGGCGGAGAACCCCTCGCGGGTGGGAAAGACGCGGGTCCTGAACCACCGACCGTATGGCCGGTAAAACGTCTCGAAGGTGACCGGCTCGATGCGGGTCGACGCGCGTCGCAGATGGGTTTCGATGTCCGTCCCGACGATGTCGGGAAACAGATCCCAGATGGCCCGACCGACCATCGACGACGCGGGCTGCCGGAGCAGCTCGGCGGCACGGTCGTTGACATACCGATAGCGCCAGTCTTCGTCGAAGACGACGAAGCCCTCGTCGATGCTGTGCAGCAGACCCTCGAGACGACGGCGACCGCTGTGCAGCGTCTCGCTGAGCGCGCTGATCAGCACGCCGATGGCAGCAAAGAGGAACAGGCCGACGCCCGCGGCGACGGTCGTGACCCCGAAGCTATAGAAGGGAGGCACCCAGAAATAGTCGACGAGCGTCGCGCTCACAATCGTCGTCACCATGCCCGGCCCGAAGCCTCCCGCCCACGCGCTGAGGACGATCGCCGGAACGAACGTCAGGAAGGGCAGGTCCGCGCCCCAGAGCGGGGACAGTGCGCCGCGCAGCACGGCCGCCGCCAGCGCGGCCGCCACGGCGATGGCGTAGCGTACAGGCGCCGGCCAGTCAGGAACTCGAACATCGCTAGCTCGGGTGATCACGCTCGAAGTCCGCAACTTGAAGAAATACCACAGGAAATGCCGGCACCCTAACGTCCGGGAGCGCCGTTCCGCGGCGGCGGGCCGTGCCGCGTCGAGCACGTCGGCGCGACAATTGGCCCGCCCCACGGACGCTCCGTTCTGCGATAGTGTGTGCCTCGCGCCAAGGAGGCAGGGATGAAAGCGATCGTCTTCGCGCAAACCGGTGGTCCCGAAGTGCTGGCCCAGGCCGACGTCCCCAAGCCGGACGTGCGTCCGGGCGGCGTGGTGATCAAGAATCACGCGATCGGCGTGAACTTCGCCGACACGCGCTTTCGGCAGGGCACCTATACCGTCAAGCCGAAGCTCCCCGATATACCCGGCATGGAGGCGGCGGGCGTGATCGAGGCGGTCGGCGAGGGCGTGACGAATCTTCGGCCCGGCATGCGCGTCGCGGCCTTCACCAGCCGGGCCTACGCGGAGTACTGCGCCGCGCCGGCGTTCATGGCGATCCCGCTCCCCGACTCCGTCAGCTTCGTCGACGGCGCGGCGTTTTTGATCCAGGCGCTGACGGCCTATCACCTGCTCTACACCGTCGACACGATCCGTCCGGGCCGAAGCGTGCTCGTGCACGCGGCCGCCGGCGGCGTCGGACTCGCGGCGGTCCAGCTGGCCAAGGCGGCGGGCGCCCGCGTGTTCGGCACGGTCTCGAGCGACAGCAAGGCGGCGCTCGCGAAGGAGGCCGGCGCCGACGTCGTCATCAATTACGTGAAGGACAGGTTCGCCGACGAGGTGCTCCGGCTGACGGCGGACCGCGGAGTCGACCTGATCCTCGACGCGGTCGGCAAGCCGACGTTCGAGGAAGGGTTGCGCTGTCTGGCGCCCTTCGGACACATCGCGCTCTACGGGCGCGCCGGCGGCGCCCCCGATCCACTCAACCTCTCGGTCCTCTCCCCGAAATCCCAGAAGGTCAGCGCGTTCTCGCTGCCGACCCTGACGCGAGGGTTTCCCGACAAGACGCGCGAGAGCGCCGAGCGGTGCTTCGCGCTCATGCGCGAGGGCCGGCTCAAGGTCTACATCTCCAAAACGTACCCGCTGGCGCAGGCCGCGGAGGCCCATCGCTATCTCGAGTCGCGCGAATCGACGGGCAAGCTGATCCTGCTGCCGTGATCTGTCGAACACACCCTGATCGGGGAACGAGGTGACGCGATGGACTTTGGCCTGCATGGCAAGCGCGCGCTGGTGACCGGCGGCAGTCTCGGGATCGGCAAGGCGATCGCGCTCGAGCTCGCGCGCGAGGGCGTGGACGTCGCGATCGTCGCGCGCACCAAGGACCGGCTCGAGGCCGCCGCGCGCGAGCTGGAGGGACAGACCGGCCGGCGCGTCGTGCCGCTCGTGGCCGACGTGACCAGCAAGGAGCAGGTCGACCGCGCCGTCGCGCAGGCGGCCGAGCGGCTCGGCGGCCTGCACATTCTGGTCAACAGCGGCTCGGCGCCGGGCGGCTCGGCGACGGCGACCGGTCCCATCGAGACCGTCGTCGACGAGGATCTGCTGCACGACTTCAACGTGAAGTACGTCGGCGCCCTGCGCTGCGCGCGCGCCGCGATTCCGTACCTGAAGCAGAACGGCTGGGGACGGATCATCAACATCAGCGGCACCAACGCCCGCAACGCCGGCAACCTGAGCGGCGGCGCGCGCAACGGCTCGCTCGTGCATCTGACCAAGACCCTGGCCGTGCAGCTCGGGCGCTACGGCATCACGGTCAACTGCGTTCACCCCGGCACCACGCGCACCGAGCGCACGCCGCGGCTCCTGGCCGCCCGCGCCGCCGAGCTCGGCATCCCGGCCGACGAGGTCGAGAAGCGCGATTTCGCCTACGACTCGCCGCGAGGCAACTCGATCTGTCGCATGGTCGACGCGGCCGAGATCGCCTATCTCACCGTCTTTCTCGCGTCGGACAAAGCGTGGGCCGTCACCGGTGAGCTGATCGTGGCCACCGGCGGGGCCGGCCGCGCGGTGTACTACTAGCGCTGCATTTCATCGAAAGGATATGGCGATGGCCGACTGGAAACCACCCACGCAGGATCGGATCGAGGGCTACTTCAAGGAGCTCAACAACTGGGGCCGCTGGGGTCACGACGACCAGCGCGGCACCGCGAATCTGATCACCGCCGCCAAGCGCGCGCAGGCCGCGTCGCTGGTGAAGACGGGGCGGACGGTCTCGCTCGCGCGGGACATCGGGCCCCAGCCGGCGATCATGTACAACGTGACCTTCCCGTCGGGCCGCGAGCGCGCCGACGTGGTGCTCGATCGGTTCGACCTCGTGTATCACGGCTTCTCGATCACCCACATCGATGCCCTGTGCCACGTGGCATGGGACGGCGAGCTCTACAACGGTCGGGGGTTCAAGGACAGCCTGACCGCGGCGGGGGCGACCTGGTGCCCGATCGACTCCTACTTCGACGGTCTGACGACCAGAGGCGTGCTCCTCGACGTCGCCGCGGGCCGCAAGGAGGGATACGTCACCGTCGGCCAGCCGGTCACCCCGAAGGAGCTCGACGCGGTCGCCGCGCGGGCGGGAGTGAAGGTCGAGCCGGGCGACGTGGTCGTCGTGCGCAACGGCGACGAGCCCTTCCGGAAGGCCAATCCCGACTGGGTTCCGCGCGTGTCGCCGCACCCGGGCATGCATCTGTCTTGTCTCGAATGGTTTCGCGAGAAGGACATCGCCGCGATCTCGTGGGACATGATGGATGAGCGCCCGACGACCTATCCGGGCTTCGCGATGAGCACGCACCTGGCCATTCCGTTCCTGGGGCTCGTGCTCGTGGACAACACGAATCCGGAGCGGCTGGCCCGCGCGTGCGCCGAGGAAGGGCGGTACGAATTCCTCTTCACCGCGACGCCCATCCGGCTGGTCGGCTCGACGGGCGCGCCGGCGCACCCGCTGGCGATCTTCTAGCGGCCGCGCCGGGACACCGCGACGCGCAACGACGAGGCGCTCAGGCCGGACGCGCGCCGGGCCCGCGGAGCAACACGCCCGGCGTGCGGCCCGTCGTCTCGCCGTTCTCCAGGGTCACCTGGCCGTTGACGATCGTGGCGGCGATCCCCTCCGCCTTCTGGACCAGGCGGCGGGCGCCGCCGGGCAGATCCGTCTCCACCGTCGGCATCGCCGGCTGGACGCGCTGCTCGTCGAACACCACAAGGTCCGCCTTGTATCCCGTGCGCAGGAGCCCGCGGTCGTGGAGCTCCCACGCCGACGCGTTGTCGAAGGTGAGCTTGCGCACCGCCTCTTCGAGCGTGAACGCCTGGCGCGCGCGCACCCAGTAGCTCAGCAAATGCGTCTGGAGCGACGAGCCCATCTCCTGGCAGACATGCGCGCCCGAGTCCGAGAACGTCGCGAGGGTGCGCCCGTGCCGCAGCATCCCGAGCACGTGCTCCGGGTCCTCGTTGACGAGGGGCTGGACGAACACCTGGTTATCGTTCTCGAGCACGAGATCGATCATGACCTCGACCGGATGCCGGTGAAGCTGCGACGAGAGCTGGGCGACCGTCGGATCGTTCCAGTCGACGCCTTTCATGGCGTAGAGGTTCGCGTAGTCGGGCTTGCGCGGATCGGTGGTGGCCGCGCCGCCGCCCTGGAACACGTTGTCGCGCGGCTTCATGCCGGCCTCTTCGGCGACCAGCCGCCGGCGCGTCGCCGGGTCGGCGAGGCGCCGCTTCTGCTCGGCGAGCGGCAAGCGGCGGAGCTGGCGCCACGCCGGCAGGATGTCGAACGGCAGATAGGACTTGAGCGAGAAGATTGCGTTGATCGAGCGCGTGGTGGTCTGCCCCCACATCCGCGCGCCCGCGGCCGCGCACTCGTCGAGGTACTCGAGCTGATAGGTCCACGGATTCGGCGCGTCGCCCTGACGGCTCGAGATCGTGCCGAACATCACCGGCCGACCGGTGTCGACCGCCAGCTGTTTGAGGCGCGCGAGAAATCGGCGCTGCGCCTCGCCTCCCGACACGTCCGGACCGACCTGGAACACGCCGGCGTTGAGCTCGGCCATCGCGCCGACCAGACGATCGAGCTCCGTCCAGTCGGCGATGCGGCTGGCCACGGGTGTGTTGTCGGGCGTGACGTGGGTCGTCGCGCGCGAGCTCGAGAAGCCCATCGCGCCGACGCGGATCGCCTCCCGCACCGCCGCGGCCATCCGCGCCAGGTCGTCCTCGGTCGCGCGCTCGGTCAGGGCGCGCTTGCCCATGACGTACATCCGCAGGGCCGAGTGCCCGATGTAGGCGCCGTAGTTGATCGCCTTGGGCAAGCGGTCGACGTTCGCCAGATACTCGGGAAAGGTCTCCCAGGTCCAGTCGATCCCGGCCATCATCGCCTCGGTCGGAATGTCCTCGACGGCGGTCAGGCAGCGAGCGAACCACTCGCGCTCCGCCGGCGGACACGGGGCCAGCGCGAAGCCGCAATTGCCCATGATGACGGTGGTCACGCCGTGCCAGCAGGAGCAGCTCCCGATGCGGTCCCAGGCCACCTGGGCGTCCATGTGGGTGTGACCGTCGATGAAGCCCGGCGAGACGATCAGGCCGTCGGCGTCGAGGGTGCGCTCGGCCGTCGAGCGGATGCGACCGATCTCGACGATACGACCGTCGTTGATTCCGACGTCGCTGCGATAGCGAGCGCCGCCCGAGCCGTCGACGATGGTCCCGCCGCGAACCACGAGATCGAATGCCATGTCCTCTCCTTTAGAAGCGGCGCGCAAGACCCTCATAGGCGCCCCTCGGCCGGCGGGGCCCCAGCCCCGCGACGGCCTGCGGCGCGCAACACCCTCATAGGCGCCCCTCGGCCGGCGGGGCCCC
>CAYVHH010000161.1:0-11140 GCA_964450175.1 uncultured bacterium
GAATGGATCCTCCTCGGTGATGACGTAGATGCGGAGTGGTCGCGGGCTCATGGACGGCTCGCTCCCACCCGTCGCCACGTCACCGACGTGCGGCCGAGATAGTAGGACGGCATCGCCCACAGCGCCGCCAGGTTCAGCGCCATGAAGGACCTGATCAGCGAGAGAACGCGGGGCGACGGGCCGCGCCACCAGGTGAGACCGACGAGCCCGACTGACGCGCCGGTCAGGAGCACCGTACCGTAGCCGAGCCCCTCGGCCATCGCGGCGCTCGCCACCACGAGCAGCAGACCGTACGGACAGGCCAGGCGCGAGAGCTTGTGCAGGACGAAGCGGCCCCAGATCGGGTTCTTCGCCGGATTCAGACACCCGTCGACGTGATGACAGATCTGGACGAGCCCGGCGAGCGTCCGCACCTTGCGGACGAATTCGTCGCCCGTCGAGCGGGTGACGATGTCCAGGCTGCCGGCGCCCTCCGCCATGACGATGCGCCGCCCGCTCAGCGCGACCGTGAGCGGCACGTACACGTCGTCGAGGATCGTGTCGGGGGGAATCTCCGGCAGGTCGGCGGTCCGGACCGCGTAGAGCGAGCCGGTGACCTGCACCATCGATCCCGAGCGCGACTCGCACTTGCGTACGAATCCCTCGTAGGTCCAGTACGCGTCGCCCTTGACCCGGAGGTCGCCCGACACGACCCCGACGCCGGGATCGGCCAGCTGCGCCACCAGCTCGCGGAGCGCGCCCTGCGTGAGCCGCTGGCGAACGTCCATGAGCACCGTGACGTCGCTCGTGATGTGCCGTCGCGCCAGATTCAGCGCGGTGGGCTTACCGCTCCGCTGCTCCGTGCGCAAGAGACGGATCCGAGGATCGCGACGCGCCCAGGCGCGCACGATGGCGTCGGTCGCGTCCGTCGACCCGTCGCTGACGACGATGATCGCCAGCTTGTCCGCCGGATAGTCCTGACCGGTGAGCCCCCGAAGCTTGTGCCGGATGAGCACCGCCTCGTTCGAGGCCGCCATCAGGCAGGTCACGCTCGGCAGGAGCGCGTCAGGGAAATAGCGGGCGGCCGTCGGGACCGGTCGCACGCGCGCGAGCCACGCCACCCACAGCGCGTACCCCGCGTACGACACGAACACGACGAGGAGACCCAGACAGAGGAACGCTATCCAGACCATACGTCACCATTTGTGCTCCGCGACGCCGGCCGCTTCATGCCGCACTCAGCCGGCATCGAATGATTGCCGTGAGAAATTCACGGGTCGGACCTGCCGCCAGAAACCTGAGCTTGCGGATCGGCACCGCTTCGAAGTGCTCGACGGCATAGCCGCTCTCGGCGACGATCCGGCCGAACCGTCGAACCGTCATGCCGTTGAGCCCGCCTTCGACCTCGCCGAACCGGGTCGCGCCGTCGTGGCTGAAGTCGGACCGCCACCTGATCAGGGCTCGCTCCGTGAAGAGCAGGTGGGACCACGGAAAGATCGAGAAGACGTGACCGCCCAGCGGGTGGAACCACGGCGGACCGAACGCCACGAGCACGCGGCCGCCCGGTCCGAGCAGCGGCCTCATGAACCGAAGGGCGCCAGCCGGATCCGCGTAGTGCTCGAAGCCATCGATCGACACGACGACGTCGACCTGATGCGGCGCCTCGGTCGTGAAGACGCAGCGATCGGCCACGCCGGCCTCTCGCGCCGTTCGCCGCCCGTTCTCGAGCACGCTCTCCCGGATGTCCAGGCCGATCACGCGCTTGGCTCCGTGCTGCGCGATCTCGACGGTATCGCCGCCGTTGCCGCATCCGAAGTCGAGGACGGTCTTGTCGGCGAGCTCCCGCCAGATTCCGGGACCGAGCAGCACTTCGAGCTTGCTGCGGTGGCGATAGGCCTCGCCCGAGCACAGGTTGCGCCGAGGCGGGCTGCCGCCGAGCCGCTGGAGGAGCCGATAGCCGAGCCGCCCGCCGATCACGCCCATTGGTCCGTCCAGATCTCGGGCAGGCCGTGCTCGCCGAACGCGATCCGCTCGCCGGCGTCTTCGAGGACGAGCCCGACCGGCGCGCCGCTCGCGTCGATCACCGAGGACACCGACGGCACCGTCGCGCGCGGGCCGGCGCTTGGCAGGAGCAGGGTCAGCACGCGCAGCGGCAAGGTCGTCACGGTCGAATAGACCAGGAGCGGCGCCGGCTCGCGCCGTCCGTAGACCGGCGAGACCCACCCGCGCAGCGGATCGAGCTCGCCGGTGTGCACGCTCGCCTTGAGCGCGACGCTCGCGAACGGGCGGACTAGGAGCTCGGTACCCGACCGGCCCCGCGCACGCGCCCACAGGGTCGGATCCACCTGGACCTCGAGCGGCGCGAACTGGAATTGCAGGTCGATGTGGTGCTCACCGTCGCCCTCGAGATCGTCGACGACGAGCCAGTAGCTTCCCTTCACGAAGGCCACTCGGCGCCGGTGCACGACACCGCCGACCGGCCGCGCGATGTACGCGCGGTGATGGGCCTCGGCGAACTCGAGCTCCGGCGTCGAGCGCCAGTCGAGCAGGCGCGCGCCCGGGCGCTCCAGCCAGCGGAACGGGCCGCCCTCCGCCGCCTGGGATTCGCCGTCGACGACCACCGCGCTGTGCGCCGCGGTCGAGCGGAAGTAGCGGCGGCTCGTCGGATCGCCGGCGTAGCAGTAAGTGCCGGAGTCGACCAGGTACGGCTCGCCGAAGACGGCGCACTGCACGCTCAGGAGGTCGGCGTGGCCGTGGCCGCCGCTCACGGGACAGCCGAGCGGCCCCACGTCGAAGATCATGTGGTGATCGTCCGGCGCCCAGCCGCCGCGCATGATCACGTAGCCGCCGTCCGCGAAGAGGCGCGAGGACGGGCCGGTGGGCGGCGCGGGCCGGAGCGCGTCGAAGGTGTCGAGGCCGGCGGACCCCAGGAGCCAGAGCACCTCGGGCGCCGCGGGGCCGGCCGCCCACGCGCAGTCGGCGCGGCCGAAGAACGCGGCCGCGGTCGCCAGCACGCCACGAAAATCGTCCTGCCCGCGCCGCGCGAGCGGCACCAGGGTCCCGCCGTCGGCATCGCCGATCTGCGGCATCGAGCCGTCGGGGCAGCGGACCGCCAGGAGAAAGTCGAGCATCCGCTCGACGCGCTCGGCCACCGTCGCCGGAATCGGCCGGCCGTTGCGCTCGGCGAGGATCAGGAGGTGCAGGTAGAACTCGAGCGTGTAGCGCTGATAGCCGGTCGACAGCTCGAAGTAGACGCCGTCGTCCAGGATGTGCCGCGCGCTCTGGTCGACGAGGATGCGCGTGCCGAGCTCGCGCCAGCGGTCGGCGCACGGCAGCTCCGGAAAGACCAGCCCGGCGTAGACGAGCCCGAGGGCTTCGCCGGTCAGGTGTGTGTTCGGCGAGAAGTAGTACGAGAGGTAGCGCTCCACGTGCGCGGCGTGAGCCCAGATCGACCGCACGATCCGATCGAACGAGGTCGGCGAGAGGACGGGCGATCCGCGGAACAGCAGGAGCGCCCAGCACCACGCGATCAGCCGGAACGAGACCTCGAGGCTGCTGGCCCAGTTGATGCCGACGCCGACCGGATTCGCGTCGATCCACTGCGCGATGCCGTTGTTGAAGGCGCGGGCGTAGCGGAGCTCGCCGGTCAGACGGTAGGCTTGGCCGAGCTGCACCATCCACTGGTGCCGATTGAGCTCCCACACGACCTTGCTGTCGCCCACCGTCTGCGGATCGAGCGGATCGAGCCGGCTCCAGTGAACGCGCGGCGCGCGACGTCCCGAGACCGGATCGAGGCTCCAGTCGATCGGATCGCCGAACGACAGCCCTTCGTAGCCGAGGAGATCGAAGCGCCCGCGGCACACGCCGTCGGCGATCGTCACGACCTCGTCGCGCGCCGCCGGCATCCGCTCGATCAGGAGGCCCGCTGTCCGCTCGCTCACCGCACCGTCGAAGAAGTGGCGCGCGCCGCGGGCGCGGAAGCGCTCGAGGCTCAGGCCATGTTCGGGTCCGAGGCCGGCGCGCGCCACCACGCCCGCGCGCTCGAGCAGCTTCGAGGCTTCCTGACGGCCCCGACAGATCAGCTCGTCGGGGCCGGTGCGCGCGAGCCGACGGATCACGCCGGCCCCCCCGCGTAGACGGCGGCCCACTGATCGCGGAGCCGCTCCCACGTGAACGCCTCGACCTCGGAGCGCGCCTGGCGAGCCATCCGCAAGGCGCGGACCGGGTACTCGAGCACGACGGTCAGCGCCTTCGCCATCGCGCCTGGATCGTTCGCGGGCACGACCAGGCCGGTCTCGCCGTCGCGGACGAGCGCCGCGATGTCGCCCGTCGCGGTCGAGACGACCGGAAGGCCCGCGGCGAAGGCTTCGAGCACCGACAGCGGCTGATTGTCGACGACCGACGCGTTGACGAAGACGTCGGCGGTCTCGTAGTGCCGCGGCATCTCGTACGGATCGACGCGCCCCACGAAGCGGATCCCGTTGTCGCCGAGCTCGGCCGCCCGCCGCATGAGCCGGCCGCGCTCGCTGCCGTCTCCGGCGATGGTCAGGGTCGCCGACGGGAATCGGTCTCGCACCAGGGCGAACGCCTCGAGCGTGACGTCGACCCGGTAGTAGGGCTCGAGATTTCGCGCCGAGAGGAAGCGGGCGTGCGGCGGCATCCGGTCGCGGTACCGGAACCGCGTCGTGTCCACCAGATTCGGGACGGCGCGCGCCGGGTAGCCGTGTCGCGCGAACACCGCGCGCAGGTACTCCGACGGCACGACGATCTCGTTCGCGAGCGCCAGCCAGGGATGGACCAGCGCGCCCCAGCGCTCGAGATGGTCCTCGGCCTCGCCGCTGTGGTAGTTGAGCAAGATCCGCTTGCCGAAGCGCCGCGCGGCCAGGAGCGCCGGCGCCACCGCGATCAGGAACGACCAGTACGACGCCGAGAACACGTGCACGACGTCGGCCCGGCGCAGCCGGTGCAGGCTCGGAACGTAGAGCGCCTGGTTCAGCGCCGTCCGGGCGTACGGCACCCGGCGGATCCAGCCGAGCCCGCGGGGGAACCGCGGGTTGACCGGGACGAAGTCGACCTGATAGCCCGCCTGCCGGAGCCCCGCGCAGAGCGCGTCGGCCTGGATCGACTGGCCGCCGACGATGTCGAGGCTCGGCGCCACGACGGCGATCCTCATGGCTCGAGCTCCGGGCGAACCCCGACCCCACGGCGATCGAGCCCTACGCGAAGCAGGATCGCGAGCGCCCGCTGCCGGATCGCGTGGCGCTCGGCCGCGGTCGGCACGCCGAGCGCCACGACCGAGACCACGTCGGTGACGGCGAGCACCGTCCAGCTGGCGGCGAGCACGGCGAGCGGTCCGGCCTCGGCCACCACCAGCCGGACGCCGGCGGCGAGCAGCCCGGCGAGCCCGGCGGCCGCCGCGAGCTTTGCGACGTCGCGGAAGAGCGCCAGGTCGCGCCACCCGACCTGCAGCACGCGCGCGAGCATCACGCTCACCGTGAGCCGATCGATGAGGCCCACGCCGACCATGACGACGATCGCGCCGAGCAGCCAGTGGCGCGCCGTGACGGTCCAGAGTCCCAGCACCAGCACCGCGACCAGCGCCACCCGGATCCGCACCAGCACGGAGGTATACGCCGGGTAGGCGCGCAGGACCGGGTCGCACGCGGCCGTGAGAATGCAGAGCGGAATCAACGTCAGGTTCACCGCGAAGATCGGCCAGCTCCCCTGGTAGCGCTCGGTGAACAGCACGGTGACGAACTCGCGCCCGGTCACGAGCAGGCACGCGTAGAGCGGAAAGTAGAGCGCGGCGAGCTTGCGCATCATGCGGGCCACCAGCCGAACGATCTCGCCCGGCTGGTTCTCGAGCTGGAGCCGGCTCACCGTCGGGATCATGACGGCGCCGACGGACTCGTTCACGATTTGCAAGAAGGGCAGCTGGAAGCAGCCGACCGCGTAGATCGCGAAGGTGGCCGCGTCGAAGGAGCGCGCGACGAAGTAGCTGTGCAGGTCGAGCTGGGCCATCGAGAGCATCGCCGCCACGCCGAGCGGCAGCGCGTAGCCGAGCTGGGCGCGCATCAGCGTCCAGTCGCGCGCCGCCCAGAATCGCGAGAAGCGCGAGCCGAGGTACCAGAAGAGCAGCACGCCCTGCAGGACGTAGTGCACCGCCGCCGCGGCGATCAGGGCTTCGATCGAGGCCGCGAGCAACGCGGCGCCCAGGAGCAGGAGCGTCTTGGCCAGATAGGTCACGACGATCAGGCGCGCGGCGAGCGCCACCTCGCCGTTGGCGACCGCGACGATCTCGAGGACGGACGTCGCGATCGCCAGAAAGAGCAGGAGCGCCAGGCCCTGGGCGTGCCCGACGAGCTCGTGGCTGCCGAAGACGACCTCGAGAAGCGCCGGGCGCACCAGGAGCGCGACCCCGGCCAGGCCGCCGATCGTCGAGTGGAACAGCACGATGTTGAAGGCCACGCGCCCCGGTTCGCTCTCGCACCGAGGCAGGAAGTAGAACGCGCTCATCGCGAAGCCGAGGGGCAGGATCGTGATCGCCGTGTTGACGAGCAGGAAGACCTGCTTGTAGAGGCCGAACTCGGTCTGGCTCAGGCTGCGCACCAGCACGAGCGGCAGGGCGAAGCCCAGCGCGAAGGCGAGCGCCTTCGCCGAGGCCAGCCAGATCACGCGCCGCGCGAGCGTCGCGCGCATCAGCGGCACTCCGTCCACGCCGCCGCGGAGTCGCGCCAGCCCGGCGGGTGCTTGACCGATCGGGCGGCGGCGAGCGCCTGGGCGAGCGAGCCGGCTTCGTCGCCGAGATCGCCGATCAGCCGCACCTCGTCGGGCTCGAACGCGGTGATCGGCCAGTGGAAGCGCCCGAACGCGCCGCGGGTGAGCGCGACGCGCCGAGGATCGTAGCCGAGCAGGTGCGCGCCGACCCAGTCCATCGCGGCCGGATTGCCGCCGCCGAGCAGGAGCCCCAGCGGGAGCGGCTCGGCAGCGAGCGGACCGTCCCCTTGCCCGGCGATCATCGCGTCCGCGATGTGCAGGACGCGGCGCTGCGGCGCCTCGGCGAGCGTGCCGTCGGATCGGCCGTAGTGCAGGATCCGGTTCAGGTCGAGGCAGGTGCGCCACACCGTGTCGTTGCCGGACCACGCGCCCTCGACGCCGATCTCGTCGCCGGTCCGCTGCAAGATTCGCCCGAGGACGTCGCCGGTCGCGCTCCACGCGAACGCGCGAGGGCCGGCCGATCCGGCGAGATTCGACTGATCGAGCGCGATCTCGATCGCGCGCTTGAGCACGCTGCCGCCGGGATAGCAGTCGCCGCCGTGACTCGAGCCGCCGAGCCGGTGGTGGGGCAGGAATTCCTTGTTGCCGTTGATGCCCACCAGATTCTTGAGGGCGCTGGTGATGCCCGCCTTGCAGTGGGTCTTGAGCTTCGGCAGATTGACCACGACGTCGGCGTCGATGATCGCCCGCGCGACCAGATAGCAGTGGCGTCCCGGCGCGTGAGTCCTCTGCAGCTGCCGCGGATCGTACTGGGTGACGCGGAACGAGCCTCGGCCGTCGGTGATCGGCTCCAGCAGGCTCTCGGCGCCCAGGTCGAACAGGACGAAGTCCTCTTCGGGACGCTGACCCTCGCGGGCCCGCCGCACGCCGTAGCGGAACGCGCACGTGGTCCGCCGGAAGTCCTCCAGCCCGCCGAAGGCCGGCGCGCGCCTCTGGAGGTCGGCCGCCCAGCGGTCGAGCGCGGTCGCGCTGAGCAGTCGCGCGAGATCGCAGCCCTGGATCGGCGCGTCGCCGACCACGACGCGCGACGGCGCGGCATCGAGCACGCCCTCGACGACGGCGCGGATCAGCGCGGGATCGGTGACGAGGGGCTCGAGGCCCCAGGGCCCGCGGTTCTGGTGCATCACCCAGTTGGGTTTCACCACCACGCGCGCCCCCCGCGGAATCACGCTCCCGAGCGGGCCCCGGCCCTTCTCGCGCCATCCGAGAAGCGCGGCCAGACGCTCGAGGCTCCGCACGACGTCCCCGGCGCCGTCGCGCCGGGAGCCGTCTCCGACCACGCGGATCGCGGCGACGAGCCGATCGTTCGTGAAACGGCGGTCCGTCATCCCTGAGCCCGCCGCCGCTCTTCGATCTCGCTCAGCACCGCGCGTACCTTGTTCGCGCGAGTCCGCGGGAGCGCCGTACAGAGCTCGAGGCTCACCGAGAGACCGTCGAGGTTCGCGCGGAGCGCCTGGAGAATCCCGGCGCGGTTCCCCTCGCCGAAGCTCGCGCCGGGAACCAGCCGGACCGTGACGCTGGTGTCGTCGGTCTGGACGACCTGCCATTCGCGCACCGGGTGGTCCTTCATCATGTGCGGGAACTCGACACCGTGGATCCAGCGGCCGTCGGGCAGCCAGATCCGGTCGAGCTCGCGGCCCAGCACTTCTTCGAGCGTGAACGCGGGATGGCCCGGACGACCGTCCGCGGGAAAGCGCGCCAGATCCCCGATCCGGTAGCGCAGCATGGGCATCCCGTCGCCGTGGAGCTTTGTGACCAGGATCGACGAGACGGGCCCGTGGCTATCCGGCTCGACCAGCACGTTGGCCCAGTCGACCTCGAGCGCGAGCGTCCGGCTCGGCTCGAGCTGGAACGCGATCAGGCCCACGTCGCGGCTGCCGTAGCGCTCGTGCACCGGGCGGGCGAAGACCGACTCGATCCGCGCGCGGTCGGACGGGGTGAGCTTCTCCGCCCCGGTCACGAAGCACTGCGTCGGATAACTCGGGCGCCATCCGCGCGCGCCGACCTCGTCCGCCAGCGCGCCAAGCGCGCTCGCGTAGGCGAGCAGGTAGCGCGGCCGCCACCGCTCGAGGGTCGCGTGATGATCGGCCAGCACCGGCGACGAGAGGCGGAAGCACTCGAGCTCGCGCGAGTGGTCGACGAAGGAACGGAACCGGTCGCCGAGGCCGTCGCCGGCCTTCGGGTCGAGATGGTGCCCCCAGAGCGCGGCCGCGCGCGTGCCGCGCGGCAGACCGATGCGCCGCATGTAGTGCTCGATGCCGCTCTCGCGCCAGCCCCGCTCGTGCGGGCCGAGCCACACGACGGTCGGCTCGCCCGTCGACCCGCCGGTCGCGTCCTGCCGCAGCTCGTCGGGCGGCACGGCGACGGAGACCAGCGCCCGGCCGACTCGATGAACGTCCGCGCGCTCGAGCGGCGGGAGCGTCGCGAAGTCGTCGAAGGTGAACGGGCTGCGCGGGTCGAAGCCGATCTCGTCGAACAGCCCCCGGTAGTAGGGCGTCGTCCACCACGCTCGCCGCACCACTTCACGAAGCCGCGCCAGCATCCACTCGCGGCGCTGATCCAGAGACCAGGCGTCGGCGCGCGCACGGAAGCGCAGGCCCTCGCCGGTCGCGAGCGCCGCGGGCCGGAGCGACGGCCGGGCGAGCCGGTAGACCTGGCGCAGCGGCTGGAGGAGATGCCTCGAGACCCGCTCGTGAGCCGCCGGGCTCATGTGCGCGCGTCCGCGGCGGGCTCGGCCGCCGCCGGGCCCGCGCCGGCCTCGGCGATTCCGAGGGCCGCCAGGGCCAGGCCCGCGAAGTAATAGAAGTGGAAGTGATACGCGACCGGCGAGAAGAACGCCGCCACCGCGAACGCCAGCAGGCTGACACGGATCCCGTTGGCCAGGATGCTCAGCGCGCGACCGCCCGGACGAGTCGCCGCGATGCGCGCGGCGCGGCCCGCGCTGCGGACGCTGCCGACGAACAGGACGAGAAAGAGCACGAGCCCGGGCAGTCCGAGATCGATCGCGTACTCGAGGTACACGCTGTGCACCATGAGCCATGCGGGTCCGAGGAGCTCGTTCATCGCCAGGATGTTCTGGCCCAGCCCGGCGCCCACCAGCGGATGGCCCACGACGTACCCGATGGCGGCGACCTGCTGCTCCCACCGCGCTTGGCTCGAGCCCGTCGGATCGCTGTCGATGTTGGTGATCGTGAAGAGATGGCTCACGTAGTCGGCGGGCAGGAACGGCACGCAGACGAGCGCCAGGATCAGCACACCCCAGGTCCAGCGCCGGTCCAGCCGACCGGACGACGTCAGCACCGAGCCGACGAGTGTCGTGGCGAGCGTGAGAAAGCCGGCCCGCGAGAACGTGACCACGATGCCGACGACCTGAAGCGCCACCACGCCGAACAGCCAGGCGCGCGCGGCGCCGATCGGCGTGATCAGCAGCAGCGCGACCGTCAGCGGAAGGATCAGGTTGAGCACGAGGGCAAGGTCGTTCGGATTCTGCGTGAGGGGCGCCTCGTAGCCGACGATGCGCTTGACGGCCTGGTCCACACCGCCGTGGACGTACACGCCCGAGAGGAAGTTCTCGATCCCCTTCATCGCGATCGGGATCGTCATGAGCGTCAGCGCCCACGCCACCTTGCGGAGACGATCGGTGGTGCTCACGACGTTCGTGATCAACAGGAAGATCGCCAGGGTCTTCAGGTAGAGGTCGGTCAGCAGGCCAAACGACCCGCCGGGCCAGTACGACATGGGAATCGTCACGATCGCCCACGTCACGAGGCACGCGGCGATCTTGATCTCGCGTGTGACGCGCGTGATCGGCAGGCCGCGGCCGAGCCGGTCCAGCAGCATCGCGCCGAGCCCGGTCGCCGCGGCGAGCATGCCCAGCCGCAAGGGCCGCAGCGCCGGGAAGATGTTTTGCGGGGCGATCAGGAGCACGAAGGTGAAGCCCAGGAGGGCCCAGAACGGCAGCGACGCGCCCGCCGCGCCCGAGTCGACCGGCTCGGCGTCGGCGACCGCGCCGGGCGCGACGAGCGCGCCCGCCGCGTCCGGCGCCCGCTGCCACCAGTGGGGATCGGGTACCGGCGCGAGCGTGAACGCCGGCTCGGTCATCGCAGCACCATCGGGACGGCCGGGCGCGGCGCCGCGCCGTGGCGGTGCCGACACCCCGAGGCGAAGTGGAAGATGCCGCTCGTGACACAGCTCGCGACCGCGGCCGAGAAGCGGCCGGCCGGATCGAGGCACGAGTTCTCCCAGAGCACGCAGCGCGGAATCGTCAGCAGCGGATGCCGGCGATCACGATGGTGGCAGGTCGTGTACGCGAAGCGGTAGCCCGCCTGCGCCACCGTCTCGACGGTCTCCGCGTCGAATGCGCCGTCCGGATACGCGAAGTGCT
>CAYVHH010000162.1:0-3443 GCA_964450175.1 uncultured bacterium
GCGGACGGGGCCGACGGCGTGCAGGAGCGACACGGTGTCCCGGAAGCGCTGGAGCTCCCGCCGGCAGTCGGCGCACGTCGCCAGATGCGCGTCGAGGGCGGCGCGCTCGTCGACCGTGAGCGTGTCGTCCACCAGCGCCGAGAACTGCTCGCGCGCGTCATGACAGGTCATGGCAAGAACCGTTCGAGCTTGTCGCGCAGATCCATCCGCGCGCGGTGGAGCCGCGATCGCACCGTGCCGAGCTCGATCTCCAGCGCCGCGGCGATCTCCTCGTACGAGAGCCCCTGGAGGTCGCGCAGCACGACCACGATGCGCCGCTCGTCGCTGAGCTCGGCGATCGCGCGGTGCAGCGCGGTCTCCAGCTCGCTTCGCTCCATCTCGTCGGCCGGGCCGATCTCGCTCGAGGCCAGTCGGGCCAAGGCTTCCTCACCCCGGCGCGCCATGCGCCGGTCACCGGATGTCAGGCGATTCAGGCACAGCCGCGAGGTGATCGCGTAGAGCCACGTCGAGAGCTTCGACTCACCGCGGAACTCGCCGATGGCCCGATGGACACGCAGAAAGACCTCCTGGGCGAGCTCCTCGGCCTCCGCGCGATTGCCGACCATCCGGAGCGCGACGCCGAATACGCGGTGCTGATAGGCGATCACCAGATCCTCGAACGCTCGAGGCTCGCCGCGCCGGAGCCGGTCCACCAGGGAGGCATCATCGCCGGTGCGCCCTTCCATCCAGTTAGACCATACCGCCCGCCCAGGGTTCCCCCGGGCCCAAATTCTGCGAACCGCCGGGCGCCGCGTTGCGCATCTGGGCGGCCGGCCCCATACTGCCGAGAACCGCGACGGTCAAACGGCCGCCGACGTTCGCGCGACGGGTCGTCCGTGCGGCGCGCCGTCGCGCGGATGGGCCCGCCGATCGACGCGTGAAGCACGATCGAAAAGGATCGTACATGCTCGGGGAAGACCAGGCGCGCGAGCTGGCTGATCACTGGGTGAAGGCGTGGAACAGCCACGACCTCGATCGCATCATGGCGCACTACGCGGACGACGTCGTGCTGGTCTCGCCGGTCGCCGCCAGGATCCTCGGTGATCCGTCGGGCCGGGTCACCGGCAAGGCCGCGCTCCGCCAGTATTTCAAGCGCGCGCTCGACGCGTATCCGAACCTGCGCTTCGAGCTCGTCGATCTCATGTGGGGCCTCGAGAGCGTCGTCCTCTACTACGTGAACCAGAAGGGCTCGAAGACCGGCGAGTACATGGAGATCGGCCCCACCGGCAAGGTTTCGAAGGTGGTCGCGAACTACAGCGGATAACCGACGACACGAGACCCAGGACGCAGCACGATGCCGCACCCGCTCGTCACCCAGCTTCGATTTACACGCGACGAGTTCGTCCGAGGCTTGACGGGCCTCACCGACGAGGAGGCGCGCCGGCGCTTTCAACCGATCAACTCGATCAGCTGGATGATCGGCCATCTCGCCTGGCAGGAGCAGCGCAACTGGCTCACCAGGGCTCAGGGGCAGATCGTGTGCCCCGACCTGAACGAGCGCGTCGCCAACGGGAAGCCCGCGAGCACGCCGCCGCTCGAGGAGATGTGGACCGCCTGGCGCGCCGTGGCCAAAGCCAGCGATCCGTGGCTCGACGCGCTCACGACCCCGCGGCTGCAGGCACCGATGGCCGACGGACTCTCGAGTATCGGGACGTTTCTGCGCCGTACGACGTACCACTACTGGTATCACCTCGGCGAGGCCCTGGCCGTCCGCCAGATGCTCGGCCATCGCGACCTCCCGGACTTCGTCGGCGACATCGACACGCAGGCGCCGTACCGACCGGAGTGATGGCCGACGGCGCACCCCGCCTCAGGAGGCGACCGTGAGCCCTGAGACCCTGATCGGATCCCTCGGCGTCGCGCTCTTGCTGCTGGCGTTCCTGCTCAATCTCGTCCGCGTGCTCACGACCGAGAGCTATCCGTACACCGCGCTCAACTTCGCGGGCGCCTCGCTGGCGGGCTTCGCGTCGTACCTGATCGGCTTCATGCCCTTCGTCGTGCTGGAGGGCACGTGGGCCACCGTCGCGGCGGTCGCGCTGGTTCGACGCATGCTCGGTGCCGGTCGCACGGCGTGACGCCGACCGACCGATGGGCCACTGTCCGGTCGAGCTGCTCGATGATCTCGGTGACGTCCTGCCCGAGGTGAGGGGGGACCTTCCGCGTCCCATCTCGGCCGCGCGTCGGCAGGCCTCCGCCGGGCGCTGCGCGCGCACTACCGTGAAAAGTGGGGACCAGCATGACCAGCGACACGGTTCGGACGCTCTATCGCGACAGCGCCTGGGCGACCGCGTGCATCCTCGAGCACGCGGCACGGCTGCGCCGGGACGAGCTGGCCAAGCCGAGCGGCGCCAGCTTCGGCTCGGTGCGCGAGACGCTCGTGCACATCACGGCCGCTCAGTGGATCTGGCTCGCCCGCTGGAAGGGCACCTCACCACCTCGCTGCTGGACGCGCGGGATTTTCCCGACGTCGCGTCGATTCGCGCGTGCTGGGATCAGGTCGACGGCGAGACGCAGCGGATCGAACGGCCGGCGCGTCAGCGGGTGATGCCGATTTCGCGGAGGTAGCGGAGCACGCCCGGGTGAATCAGATTCGCCTGCGGCGCGGCGGCGAGCGTGTTGGCCGCGGTCGTTTCCTCGGCTTGCGGCAGGCGGCGGGCGAGCGCGGCTTCGCCGCGATGTAGCGCGCGGGCGAGGCGATAGGTTACCTCGGCGGAAAGATCCGGCCGCCCGAGGATGAAGCTCCACGAACCCACCGAGGAAAGCGGCGCGGTGAGCCCAGGATAGGCGCCGGCAGGGACCGTCATGGGCTTGAGGAACGCGTGCTTCGCAAGAATACGGGCGATCCCATTCGCGTCGGGCGCGATGAATCTGGCGCCGGCCGGACCCTTGGCGACCGCGCTGAAGCCCGGCCAGCCCTGGCCTCCGCCCCACAGCGCCGCGGCACGGCCGTCGAGCACCATGGCCGGACCGTCGCCGGCCCGATCGAGGTAGATCGCCTGAAAATCGCGCTCCTGATCGAGGCCGAGCCCGTCGAGCACGTACTTGGCCAGGATCACCAGCCCGGAGCCGCGAGCGCCGAAGACCACGGGCTGACCGCGCAGATCCTCGATTCGCCGATGCGCGCTGTCGGCGCGAACCACGAACATCCCCGGCGTCGAGTACATCGCGGCGACGATCCGAAGATCCGCCGGCGGCCGGCCGATCCCGTTGAACGCCTCGTGCGCGACCTCGCCCTGGACGAGCGCGATATCGAGATGCCGCGCCTCGAGCATCGGCACGTTCTCGGTGCTGCCCTTGGTGTTGCGCTGCTCGATCGTGATGCTCGGATCGGTCTCGTGAATGGTGTCGGCAACGGCCGCGCCATAGACCGGGAAACCGCCGCCGGGCGTCGCCGTGCCGAGGAC
>CAYVHH010000163.1:0-5774 GCA_964450175.1 uncultured bacterium
CGAGGCTGCTCGTCAAGCACTCCCGGAGCTTCACGATCATCGCCCGCCTCGAGGGCGACGGTTTCGCGGCGCTGCTGGCCAACACGCCCAAGGCCGGGGCCGTGACCTACTCCCAGCGCATCCGCAGTGTCATCGCGGCGCATCGGTTCGCCCACGGCACCCTCACCGCCAGCTTCGGCGTCGCCGGCCTGCCGGCCGACGCGGCCTCGGCGGACGATCTGATCGCGGCGGCCCAGCGCGCGCTCGGCGACGCGAAGCGCCTGGGCCGCGACCGCGTCACCGCGCTCTAGCTCCTCTCGATTCTCGCGCTCCTCGACCTTTGCTTGACTTGAGTCGGGATCGTATGTCATTAGGTTCCGCATCGACGAGGAGGACTCTATGGACAAGAGCCTGTTCCGCGCGCGGCTCGAAGCCGCCGTCATCGCCCGACACAGCCGACTGAATCCGTTCACGGAGAAGTGGGTCAAGGGGGAGCTGAACCGCGCCCAGCTCGGTGCGTGGGCGGCCCAGCACTACCAGTACGTCTCGCAGTTCCCGCGGTGGTGCGCCACCGTGTACGGCCAGTGCCCGGACCCGGACGCCCGCGATTTCCTGCTCGAGAACATCATCGAGGAAGAATCGGGCACCAAGCACGTCGATCTGCTCATTCGGTTCGCGGAAGCATGCGGTGTCTCACGGGCCGAGGACGAATCCAAGCAGCAGCTCCCGACCACGCGCGGGCTCACCGCATGGTGCTTCGAGATGTCGCACCAGACCTTCCACGTCGCAGCCGCCGGCCTGCTCGTCGGCCTCGAGTCCCAGGTGCCCGGCATCTACCAGCGCAACCTGCCGCCCCTCAAGGCGCACTACGGGTTCACCGACCGTGAGGTCGAGTTTTTCGCGATCCACATCGAGGCGGACGAGGTCCACGGCGAGCGGGGCTATCAGATCGTGGAGCGGCACTGCACGACACCCGAGCGGCAGGCGGAGGCGGTCGAAGCGGTGCGCCAGGCGACGGAGATGCGCTGGCAGTACATGACCGGCCTGTATCGCGCCTTCGTCGCCAAGGAGGAGATGTGAGCCGACGCCGAGTCGCCCGCCTGGACGAGCTCCCGGCGGGTCAGCCGACCCTGGTCGAGACCGAGGGCGCGCGGATCGTGCTGTCGCGAGTCAACGACGACGTCTTCGCGTGCAGCGACGAGTGCGTCCACCAGGGCGGTCCGCTCGGCGAGGGCCGGCTCACGGGCACCCGCTTGACCTGTCCGTGGCACGGGTGGATGTTCGACCTCAAGTCCGGGACGTGTCTCATGCCGTCGCGGGGCGGCCAGATCGTGACCTATCCGGTGACGATCGAGGCCGGCGAGGTCTGGGTGGAGGTGCCCTGACATGGCGCTCACTCGCGAGCGGGCGCGCGAAAGCGTCGAGCGCGGCTTCGCCAAGGCGCAGGCACTCGGCTTCAAGGTGGCGATCGCCGTGGTGGACGACGCCGGGCACCTGGTCGTCTGCGATCGGATGGACGGTGCGCTGTGGGTCACGCCGGAGATCGCGCGCGCCAAGGCCAACGCCGCCGCGGCGTTTCACGCGACCACGCTCGATCTCGAGGAGCGATTCGCCAAGCGCCAGCTCTTCGCCGACAACGTCGCGACCCTCGGCGACTATCGATTCGTCTTCGGCAAGGGCGCCGTGCCCCTCGTCGAAGACGGGCGGATCGTCGGTGCGGTCGGCGTGAGCGGCGCCATCCCCGCCGACAACGACCACACGATAGCCGACGCGGCCGCCGGCCATCCCACCCTTCCCCGCAGCCACTAGACGAGCCCTCGGCGGGCCCTTCTTCTGAGGTAAAGTGGCGGGCATGCAATTCGAGGTCGAGGTCCATCGAAACGAGCTCGGCGAGTGGGTCGCCGTCGCCGTGGCGTGGAACGTTCAGGCCACCGGACAAAGCGAGAACGAAGCGCTCGCTCGGATGATGGAAGCGCTGGCGCGCCACTTCAAGACCTCGCCACCGAAGTGAGCGGCGCGCTCGCCGGCCTCCGCGTCATCGACTGCTCGCGTCTGATCGCCGGGGGCGTGCTCGCCACCATCCTGGGCGACCACGGCGCCGACGTGATCAAGGTCGAGAATCCGCGCGGGGGCGATCCACTCCGGACGTGGCTTCGCGATCGCGGCGAGCTCTGGTGGAAGGTCTACGCGCGCGGCAAGCGCTCGGTGACCTTGAACCTCACCCACGCGCGCGGGCAGGCGCTCTTGCGCCGGCTGTGCCGCGACGCCGACGTCCTCATCGAGAACTTCCTGCCCGGGACCTTCGAGAAATGGGGGCTCGGCTGGAGCGTCCTCTCGGCGGAGAATCCCCGGCTGGTCTTCGCCCGCGTGTCCGGCTGGGGCCAGGAGGGCCCGTATCGCGACCGGCCCGGGTTCGGCACGATGGTCGAGGCGATGAGCGGCTTCGCGTCTTCGACAGGTCCCGCGGACCGGCCGCCGACGCTTCCGTCCTTTCCAATGGCCGACATGGTCGCGGCGCTCTCCGGCGCTGCCGCGGTGCTGGCCGCGTTGCGACACCGCGATCACGTCTCGGGCCGTGGCCAAGTGGTCGACATCTCGCTCTACGAGCCCCTGCTCTCCGTCTTGGGCCCGGCCCCGGCCGAGTACGCGTTGGATCGGACGGTGAGAACGCGTCACGGTAACCAGTCGGACAACGCGAGCCCGCGTGGGACCTATCAAACGCGGGACGGCAAGTGGGTCGCCCTGTCCGCGTCGACGCCCGCCTCGGCGGCGGCGCTCTTCGAGGGGCTCGGGCTCGGCCATCTCCTGAAGGACTCGCGGTTCGCGAACAACGACGCGCGCGTCGCCCACAATGATCTGGTGGACGCGGCCCTCGCCGGCGCGATCGGATCACGCACGCTCGACGAGATGACGCGCCTCTTCGAGACACACGATCTGACCGCGTCGCCGGTCTACGACATCGCCGACATCACGAAGGATCCTCACGTGGTCGCGCGCGGAATCCTGATCGATGTTCCGGATCGCGACCTGGGCAGCGTCCGCATGACCGCCCCCACGCCTCGTCTGGGCGCCACACCGGCGGCGATTCGGTCGACTGGCCCCGCGCTCGGCGCGCACAACCATGAAGTCTATGCGTCGCTCGGCCTCGACGCGGCCGAGCTCGACGCGCTGACTCGCGACGGAATCATCTGATGCGGCCACGCCTCGCGTGGATCGCCCTCGCCGGCCTCGTGGTCGGCCTGCTGGTCCGCAGCGCGCCGGTGTGGGCCGCCGACTACAACGGCCCCCTGATCGACGCGCATTCCCATCTGCCGAACTCGACCGCGATCGACGCGTACGTCGCAGCGATGAAGCGTCACAATGTGCTCAAGGTCGTGGTCCTGGGAGTCGGCGGTCTCCAGAGAGACGACACGGCCTGGCTGACAGCCGCGAGCAAGAAGTATCCCGATCGCGTGGTCGCCGGCCTGCCGTTGCCCGATCCAACCTCCGAGAGCGTGGTGAGCCAGCTCGAGCTTCAGCTCGACCGTGGCAAGCCGCGGGTGATCGGTGAGATCCAGATGCGCCAGGTGGGCCGGCGTCTGATCGACCGCGACCCGAACGCCGCTGTGTTCGGCAAGATCCTCGATACGGCGGCAAGGTTCGCGGTGCCGATCGTGATCCACTACGAGCTGACCGATCAGGCCGAAACCGCGCTCGACCGTGCGCTCGCCGCGCACCGGAAGACCACGATCGTCCTGGCGCACGGCGGCGACGGACCGCCCCCCCGCCTCGACCGGCTCCTGCTGCGCAACCCGAACCTGTTCGTGGATCTCTCCGGCATGCATTTCCAGCGCACGCCCGCGCTGGCCTCCGAGACCGGGCCGATCGACCCGGGCTGGAAGGCGCTGATCGAGAAGATGCCCAATCGCTTCATGATCGGCGTGGACGCCTCGGCCGAGCGGCTCTTCGAACCGGCGATGCTCGATCGGCTCTTCGCCTGGACCCGTCGGATCCTCGGCGAGCTCAAGCCGGACGTCGCCGCGCGTGTCGCCCACGCCAACGCGGTCAAGCTCTACCGACTCGAGTAACCTCGAGTATCCCCGGAGAACGAGGAGCGCGGCAGATGATCTTTCGCACGGCGCTGTGCGATCTGGTCGGAATCGACTATCCCATTGTCCAATCCGGGATGGGCGCCATCGCCGGCCCCGAGCTCGTCGCGGAAGTGTGCCGCGCGGGCGGGCTCGGTATCCTCGCCGGGCTCAACGTGCCCCCCGATCGGCTGCGCGCGATGATCCGTCGAGTCCGGGAGCTCACCGACCGCCCGTTCGGCGTGAATCTGTGGCTGCACCGTGCGCTCAGGCCACCGATCGATCCCGATGCGATCGGCGACGAGACGTTGCAGGGCGCGCAGGAAGTGCTGAACCAGTTCCGTCAGCGCCTCGGCATTCCGGCGACGAGGTCCCGGCCCGCGCGCGCCCCCGACGTCGTCGAAGCAGCGCTCGAGGTGGTACTCGACGAGCGGCCCGCGGTGTTCTCGGCCGCGCTCGGCTGGCTCGAACCGGCGCTCGTCGAGCATTGTCGCCGGCGCGGCATCAAGGTGCTCGCCATGGTCTCGAGCGTGGAGGACGCCAGGGGCGCGGCCGCCGCCGGCGCCGACGTCATCGTGGCCCAGGGAGGCGAAGCCGGCGGCCACCGCTCGATCGACGGCAAGCCCGCGTCGCCCGAATCCACGACCATCGGAACGATGGCGTTGCTGCCCCAGGTGGTCGACGCCGTGAGCATCCCCGTCGTGGCCGCGGGCGGAGTCGCCGACGGCCGCGGGCTCGTCGCCGCGCTCGCCCTCGGCGCGAGCGGTGTGCTGCTGGGAACGCGGTTCGTGGCCACGCGCGAGTCGATGGCCCCCGAGCTCTACAAGAAGCGCCTGCTCGAGAGCGAAAGCGGTGCCACGACGCTCACGGACACGCTCAGCGGGCTCTGGGCGCGCGCGCTCGCCAATCGCTTCACCCGCGAGTACACCGAGTCCGGCGCCCCGGTGCTGCCGCCGCTCGTCCAGCGCGCGGCCGCCGACGACGTGTTCGTCGCGGCGCTCAAGCAGGGCGACGCCGATTACTATCCGATGATGGCCGGACAGAGCGTGGGTCTGATTCGCGACCTTCCCGGCGCCGGCGAGGTCGTGACGACCGTCATTCGCGAAGCGCGTGCCGTGCTGGGTGCGCTCCCCCAGCGAGTCCGGCAGACCTAGGACCGCTTCGGCGCCTTCGCGGACGCCGACCGCCGCCGCAGCTCGACCGTCGCGCCGCGCACCCGACCGGCGCACTGCGGGCAGAAATACTTGACCTCGACCGGATGGCCACACGCCGCGTGCACCAGCGCGGTCTGCCGATGGACGTGCCGCGAGCCCCACGCCGCCAGCGCGCCTACCACCACCCCGAGCTCGCGCCCCTTGTCGGTCAGCACGTACTCCGCGCGCGGCGGATGGTCGGAGTAGAACCGGCGCGTCACGAGCCCGTGCTCGTCCAGCAGCTTGAGCCGATCCGAGAGGACGTTGGGCGGAATCCCCGGCAGGCTCCGCTGGAAATCCTGGAACCGCCGCGGGCCCCGGAGCAGGTCGCGCACGAGCAGCAGGGTCCAGCGGTCGCCGACCAGCTCGAGCGACTTCGCGACCGGACAGGCCTGACCGTAGCGCTTGGGCACACACGCAGTGTAGCGCAGGTCTTGACAGAAAAGCTAGTCACTATAGAATAGCAAGTCACTATGGACCCCGCGACTCGACGGCTGCTCGACGGCCCTATCGCTCCGACGCTCCTGCGCCTCGC
>CAYVHH010000164.1:0-16341 GCA_964450175.1 uncultured bacterium
CGAACGGCCCCGCCTAGGTTCTCGTCTTCTCGGTGGAGTGGTCGTCGGTTTGCCGACGCGTCGTCCCGATGCTCGCGCGCCTCGCCGAAGCGGGCGGGATGGAGCTCAGGATCTTCCGGCGCGATGGGCAGCGCTTCAGCCAGAGTCAGCGGCCGACCTTGGCCGAGGCGCCGGACAGCAACGCCGACATCATGGCCGAGTTCCTCAACACGAAGAACGGCCAGACGTGGCAGTCGATCCCGGTCGCCGTCTTCTACACCAAGGATCTCGAGTACATCTATCACTATACGGAGTTCCCGGCGATCTACGAGAAGGACAAGGTGGTCGCGGGCATCCGCGCCGCGCGCCCGGGCGAGAGCAAGGACGAGACGCAGAAGCGTGGCGACCGGGAGTTCGTTGAGCTGCAGCAGTCGCCGTTCTTCCGGATCTGGGCCTGCGCCGGAATCGACGAGATCCTGAGCGCGCTCCACCGCAAGGTCGTGCTCGGCCCGTCGGCCTGAGGTCACTCCGTCAAGATCCAGGCGTTGTGGCGGAAGGGATCGTAGCGCTCCCGCTTCGCGCAGAAGCCCTTCGTGTCGATCACGCGCTTCATCTCGCCGTCGCTCGAGCGCCGGGCGGAGAGAAAGAGATCGAGGTCCTCGAACGCGGCCCGTCCGGCGTCGCGCTGGCGGCACAGGTTGCGCGCCCGGTTGAAGTAGACGATCGGGTCGCACGCGATCCGCGTGTCGAGCGGCAGCTTGAGATCGCGACGCGTCGTGGTGCCGTCGGCGTTGTGCAGCTCCGCCCACCCGACGCACGTCGCCCGCGCGTCGAACATGTGGAGCGCGTAGAGCCGGCCCTGTCCGGTCAGCGCCCGGTCGCCCGGGAACGCGTAGGGAATCAGCTGCAGGACCGAGAAGAGCACGGCGAGCGCGTATACCGACCGGGCTTCCCGACCTCTGGAGAGCGCCGCCAGGAGCCCTTCCGGCGGATCCCGCGGCGGGACGAGCCGGCTCAGCGGGAAGATCGCCAGGATCGCGAACATGAGCAGCGGGTAGAAGAACCCCACGACCTGCCACGACAGCGCGTGGAAGACGAGGAACTGCGCGAACGCGGCCCAGAAGATCCACGCGCGCTGGGCCAGGAGCCCCCACGCCACCCCGAGCTCCAGGACGATCACGTACACGCACGCGACGATCACGCCCGCACCCGAGAACGGCCACATCGGACGATAGAGCCCCGCCCCGGAGACCCATTCCCAGTTGAGCTTGAGGGTGCCGGCCCAGAAGTAGAAGAGTGTGACGAGCACGCGCAGCGCGTCGCGCTTGCCGGGCACCAGCAGGTACGCGAAGGTCGCGAAGAATCCCATGTAGTGCTGGTTCATGCGCAGTCGGTAGTCGAGCAGCATGACCGCGAGCTTGAGGCCGTTCACCAGCACGAGCGCCGCGTAGGCCCAGGGCACGAGCCGCCGGAACGCGAAGAGAAGGCCGGCGCCGATCGCCGCTGCGAAGTAGGCGCGCAGGAGCAGCGCGACGCCGCCGGCCGACAGCACCCGGACGCTCTCGCACGCGGGGAGGAGCGGCCAGCAGATCGGCTCGGCCTGCGCGTTGACGAAGGTGACGATCCGCTGGTCGACCCAGTACAGATAGGTGACGACGTGCAGGAAGGCCATCGCTACGCCGTACCACCGCAGCACGTCGTCGCGCTCGATCTCGGCGATCTGCGCGCGGAGGAATCCGACGGGCGCCGGCATGGCGCGAGCCTAGCCGATGCCGGGCGTCAGAACAAACGTGTGTAACACCTGGAGGTTTCGAGCGCGATTGACCTCTTCAAGCGGCGAGGGCTAGTCTCGACCGGGGAGGATCCGTGAAGCGAACCTTCCGTCTCGTCCTCGTCCTGAGCGCGCTCGGGCTCGCCGGCGGCTGCGTCACCCTCACCCCGGCGCAGCAGGACACCGTGGCCGACGTCCAGCGGTTTGCCGACGCGACGGCGGCGGCCTACGGACTGATGCGAATTCCCGTCACCGTCCAGGCGGCGACCAATCTCGGCATCGGCGGAGTCTACCGTCAGGGCAACTTCTACCTGAACGCCGACATGCTCGACTCGGGGCACCTGACCGCAGTCGTGGCTCACGAGCTCGGGCACTACGTCCTGGGACACGAGCCGACCTCGGGCGTGTCGATGGCGGAGCTCCGGAAGGCGCAGGAGGTGCGCGAGCTCGACGCGAACGCCAAGGCGGTCGAGATCATGGTGCGCGTCAAAGGCATGCCCCGGCCCCAGGCGGTCCGGACGATGGTGGTGTTTCTTCGCTCGGCGCTGAACGCGCAGAATCGCGGCCAGCCGAACGCCCCCGGCCATCGCCCGCCCTCCGAAGAGATCGCCGATCTGCTCGCTCGATTCCGCGAAGCTCCGGCGCCGCCCGGCTCACCCAGCGCGGGATCGAGCTCGGCGTCGGCTCCGATCATCGTGCCGATCTGGAAGCCGGGAGATCAGTGGACGTTCTGGTCGGATAGCCCGCGCGGCTCCGGCACCTTCGTGTGGTCCGTGGATCGCGAGGAGGTCGTCGACGGAACCGAGTACTACGTGATCAGGTCGGACCCCACACGACAGGCCCCGGCGCGAGAGTTCTTCTATCAGAAGGCCGACCTGGCGTGGCGCATGCTGAAGGTGAACGGCACGCTCGAAAGCAGCGCGGAGCCGCCGCAGCTGCGCTACGTTTGGCCGCTCACCATCGGTGGCACGTGGGAGCAGACCGTGACCGTGACGACCGAGCGCCAGGGGACGAGCTCGCGAGAGACCAATACGAGGGCGTGTCGGGTCACCGGCGAGGAGACGGTCACGGTCGCCGGCGGGATCTACCGCACGCTCAAGACCGTATGCCGCGACAAGACGACCAACGACGTCGTGTACGAGATGTGGTACGCCCCGGAGGCCAAGCACTGGGTCAAGGAGCGGACCAAGTATCCGTGGGGGGTGATGGAGCGCGAGGTCATGCGCGTGAAGCTGAAGTAACCGCACCGCTGCGGAGACGCGGTAAACTCGGGAAACACCAATCGCGCGCGAGTGGCGAAACTGGCAGACGCGCTGGACTTAGGATCCAGTGGGGCAACCCATGGGAGTTCAAGTCTCCCCTCGCGCACCAACCAAGCACCGACGAGGACTTAGTTGGCATAGGCCGATAGAGCCCCGCCTTGATGCACGCAGCCTCCCAGGCCCCGCGAAAGTCTTTGATCCGTTGTCCTTCACGATGAAACACCAGGTCACACACCTGGGGACCCTTTGCCGTCAGTGGGGTCGTATTTGGGCGGTGGGTGACGCCTCGAACAAGCCTTTCCGCCCGCTTCACTTGCCCACGCGGGCGCGTTCGCCTAGCCTGTCCTCGTCCAAGCACTATAAGAGGCGAGGAGAGGCTGATGCGTCGGGGTTCAAAGCCCGCGAAGTCCAAGGGCGAGTCCAAGCCGCTTGTTGCCCGCCGATCACCAAAGAACGTGGGGGCGGCAGAGAAGAAGGTAGAGGATACCGGACTGGGGCTGACCCTGTGCCGGAAGTTCATCGAACTTCACCGCGGACGGATATGGGTGAATAGCCAGCTCGGTCAGGGAGCGACCTTCGCCTTCACGATTCCAGTGCGGCGGCGAGGCGAGTAAGGCAACCCCTGAACTAAGCTATACCTCCAGAGGAGGAACGGACATGGCAAAGATCAAGAAGGTCGGGCACGTCGTGCTGGGCGTGCGAGATCCCGCGAGGTCGGTCAAGTTCTACACCGAGGTCCTCGGCATGGAACTGGTCAAGGTCCTGGACGAGATGCAGATGGCGTTTTTCTCGTTCGGGGAGCGCGATCACGACATCGCGGTGATCAAGGTGCCCGACGAGCAGCCGGTCGGCAGCAGCGGCCTGGCCCACACGGCCCTGGAGATCGAAGGCGGCCAGGAGCAGCTTCGCGAGCTGTACGAGCGGCTCAAGCGCTCTGGCGCCCGCGTCGAGTTCACCGCCGACCACGTGCTCACCAAGAGCGTGTATTTCTTCGACCCCGACGGCAATCGCCTGGAGATTTTCTCCCAGGAATTACCCGGCGCCAGCGCCAAGCAGTATCTACACGAGGCGCGGGTAGCCGCAGACGTCATGCGGCCGCTGGACCTCGAGACCGCGACTTCGGTAGGCAACCCTTCGAGCTGAAACGGGCTCACGAGCCTAGTCGTGTGTTGCGTGCCGAGATGCTGATGCATGCGGTGTTTCTGCGCAGGACCGAGAAGTCCGCCCGCCGCCGCGCCCGCGTCTCAGAGCGGCGGTGACCATCGGTCACAGAACCTATCACTGCGCGGCGGCTGTGTGCGGGGACCGTGAACCTGTCAGAAATCCAGGGGTGTGTGTACTAACCCTTTGCCACCCACCTATCACTGAATGACCTAGGCAAGGGCCAGAATGAGAGAGGAGGAGAGATAGAGGCTCTCTGCACACACCCCCTGAAAAATGACAGGTTCAGGGAATTGAGATTGATAGCGACCCAATGCCCCTGAGAGTGACCAAGCGCGTTCATTGTCGCTGAACGGTGATTGAATGCCCCGCTGATAGGAAACCCGCCGCTCTGCTAGACTCTCGCCAGCCACCCCAATCGAGGTGCCCATGCGGCGTATCTGGCTCGCGCTTCTTCTCGCTGCCGGCCTCTTCGCGGCGCCGCTCGACGGCGTGGCGCAGAGGTCGGGGTCAGCAGCACGGGTGGGGCTCTTTCACGTAGGTCTTGACCACGATCCACCTGGCCTGGCGCCGCTACGCGAGAGTCTCAAGCGTCTCGGTTACGAAGAAGGCCAAAACGTCCACCTGGATTATCGGAATCAGGCTGACGAAAGCGCGGCCCAGAGAACCGCGCGAGCGTTCGCCAGAGAGCAGGTCAACGTCATTATCGCCTTCGAGGACCAGGCTGTCCGCGCGGCCCAGGCGGCGACGTCTGAAATCCCGGTGGTCTTCGCTCACGTGAGCGATCCCGTTGCCGCTGGGTTCGTGAAGAGCTTCGCCCGCCCCGGCTCCAATCTGACGGGCGTCGCCGATTACGTGGGCGAGCTACAGGAGAAGCGCGTCCAGATCTTCAACGAGATGGTCCGGCTGCGGCGGTTGCTGGTCCTCGTCGACCCGACAGACCCCGCCACCGCGCGGCTGATGGCCGAGCTGTCCCGCGGCGCGTCCCAGCTCCAGATCCAACTCGTGGAGCGTCGCGCAACCAGCGAAGCCGATTTGGTGAAGATCTTCGGGTCCCTCAAGCAGGGCGACGTGGACGGAGCGATCACCGTGTCCCCCAAGCTCGTGACCAACTTCCCCGCGCTCATCCTGCGTCTGAGTCAGGCGCACCAGATCCCCCTGGGCTCTCACCGAAAGGAAGTCGTAGCGCAGGGCGCCCTGTTTTCCTACGGACCGAACTACCCTGAAATCGGCCGATCCCTCGCTGGGTACATCGACCGCATCCTCAAAGGCGCCAAGCCGGCCGACCTTCCCGTCGAGCAGGCCGCGCGGCTCGACCTGGTCATCAATCTGAGAACGGCGAAGGCGCTCGGCCTCGCCATTCCGCAGTCACTGCTGCTGCGGGCGGACCAAGTGATCGAGTAAGCGTGCTCGACCAACGCAGCCGACTCCTCGTCGCGGCGCTTGGCTTCGCCGTGAGTTCGATGCCCTCGTATGACCGAGCCCTCTGGGCCCTTCGCAGCTGACTGGACTCCTGGACCGGGATTGGGCACGTCGCTGTCGGCATGCACCGCCGGCCGCGCGTTTTCGTCCTCGAGCTGCCCGGAACGATGTGCGGGAGTGTGCAGGCCGAGGAAGACCGACAGTTCCCTCAGTTTGATCCGCACAAATCCGCACGAGCTCTCGCGCGTAAGAGGGAAATGCACGGGAGCGGGAACGACCCGTCGTATCTCTGCGCATCGCCCGTTCTCGGGAAACCGATGCACTCACTGGCTCTATCGATTGCGCTACTGCTTCCCGCTCCCTAGCGCCTAACCGCTCGGCTCAGGTCGGCTGGCCATATAGCCCTTCGGCTGCAGACAATCCCCGTAGGTCTTGGCTAGAAGGTCCATCGCCGCTTGCGAAACCTGGGCTCCAGGATTGTAGGCCGGACCCTCGTTGACTAGGATCGTCCGGTCCCTCTCGGCGCGGTCGGAGTTCCACACTGTCCGGGCAGCAGCCTGGCACTCGGAAAGATCGGTCTGGATCTTCTCGGTGGGCGTAGGGCGGGGGGCCTGCACGACCATGTACAGGTCCGGCTCTGTCCTCGGGGCCCACTTGTTCCCTGTCCCCAGGACTAGGAGGGTGACCCGGTTGCCCTTGGCTACTGCCTGGACATCGGAGGTGGACACCCCGGCCTGAGTCGCGCACCCCGAGCAAGCCAGCACCAAGGCCACCCAGATCAGCCTAAAGCGCCACACGTGTCCCCCTCGGTACCTCTTTACTCGCTGTGTTCTTGCCTGTGCAGGTTGCTGTGCTGGTATTCGAGAAGAAACTCAGCCGCACGCTGTAACAGCATGGTGTGTGCCAGGATAATATTCATACCTATTTGTTTCCAGGCTTCCCCGCGTGTCTCTGGGTGTGGAGGACTTAGGATCCAGTGGGCGAAAGCCCTTGGGGGTTCGACTGCCCCGTCGCGCACCATCAACGCCCTAGTAGCGCGGACCCCCACCCTTTCCTGGCGGGATCACGGTTGTCGGTGCGGCCGTCGCTGGACTCGATTGTGTTTCGCTGCTGCGGGGCGGTCCCCGATCTTCCGATCGCTGCTCGATGGCCAGTTGGGACTGCCGCACTTCGTTCCTCAGCTGGTCCGGGTCCACATTGTGGTGACGCGCGATGTCGGCCCACCTTGCGCCGCCCTTGAACTCGGCTGCGACGTGGTCGACGGTCGGGCCCTTGTTCTTGCTCAGGAGATTGGCAATCAGGAGGTCGCCCCAGTCGAGGCCGGTCCGAGCCCGCTGCGTCCGTAGCTCGTCGACCGACATGGCGAGCCTGCGCGAGATATGACCGGCCACCACCCGCTCCCCATCCGGCCCGCTCCGCACCTTATCGATGGCGGCCGCGAGCTCTTCGAGCGTAGGCGGGTCGGCTCCCCAGGCGAGCGCCACCGCAAGGAAGACCGTGATCACCACCACGCTCGAGGCGACAGATCTACTTTCGATCATCACCGATCTCCGTCTGACCGACGGGAGACTACCACTTTTGAGCTCGGGCGGGCGCCGGATCCTCCCAGCACTCGAGGAATCCCACCGCCTGGATTGGATCGAGAACACCCGACAGGTACGCCAGGATGGCGTCCTTCGCGGGATATGTTCGAATGCCGTCGCCCGAGTCCCTGATTCGAGCGAGCGGCGCGGCCTTCCCGTCGATGCCCACGACCGTTCGAAGGTAGGCGAAGTGCAGATGGGGTGGCAAGTTCTTCGCTTGCAGGCTCGCGGCGTTTCCCGTGTAGCCGATCGTCCCGATCATGTCGCCCGCGGTGACGTTGCTGTTCACGTTCACCTCGACTGTGTGGAGATGGCCGTAGATGGTGTATCCGCCGTCCCGGTGATCGATGACGACCGTCTTGCCGAGCTTTCCCCAATCGCCGCGCGCCGCGGCCACCACCACTTTCCCATTCGCGACGGCGAAGACCGGTTCGCCCAGAAAACCATTCAGGTCCACGGCTCCGTGAATGCCGTTCTTTCGTGCGGCATAGAATCCTCCGCCTTCGCGCGCCTCGGAATCACTGCCGCGCACCATCGCGACTCGACCGAGCGGGCACACCGGGCCGGGCGCGAGCTCCGAGAGCGGAGATGGCGGCCGGGCCATCACGACGGCTGGCATCGCGACGCCGAGCAAGGCGGCCCAGGCGACGACGGCACTCTTCATGGACGGTCTTCCGATACTCTTCCAGCGTACCAAGACCGGGAAGCGCGACTCGTGGCGCCGCGATCAACGGACGCCGAGCGTCACGGAGTGGGCCGGACGCTCGCGGACCGGCAGAAGCCTCGCGGGGGGACCAGGAAGTTGCGGCCCTGTCGCCGCTCCAGCTGTTCGCACTCCTCCCGCGTCGAGCCGCCAATGTAGGAACCGGTGGGAAGGTAGAGCGCGGGGATCAGCCAGTACCCGTCGCCTCGACTGAGCGTCAACGGCACGCATGCTGGAGGCGACGTGAAGTCCGGGTTGAGGTCTTCGTGCCGGGACTTCTCGCACACGTAGCGATCGGGTGTGTAGAGCACTCTGCGCGCGCCGGTTCCGCTGCGCGGCTCCTCGACGTAGCCCCAGCCGGTCCCCGTCGTGAGCGGCGGGGTCCGTGCGGTGGCGCACCCCGCGAGCGCCGCCAGCGCGAGCGCCAGCACAGCCCCGGGCCCGACGCTCACTCGATCACCGTGTCCGCGAGCAGCAAGATCGAGTTCGGGATCGTCACCCCCAGAGCCTTGGCCGTCTTGAGATTGCAGATCAGCTCGAACGTCGTCGGCTGCCCGATCGGAAGATCTCCCGGCTTCGCCCCTTTCAGGATGCGGTCCACGTGGGTCGCCGCCTGCCGGTAGAGATCCTGAGGCTTGGGGCCGTAGCCGATGAGCGCGCCGAGCGTGGCCCAGCGACCGGCGTCCGCGATCGTCGGGAGTCGATTCTTCAGCGCGAGATCGAGAAGCTGCGGCGCCAGCTCCGAGATGGCCGGGTCGTCCCAGATCAGGACCGCGGCGTCGCGCTCCTTTCTGATCTCGGCGAACACGGCGGGGAGCTCCTCGGCTTCGTCGAAGTGCACATAGCGGAGCTTGAGCCCGAGGCTCTGCGCGGCGTCGTCGGTGGCTCGCTGGTAGACCGCCAGAATGCCCGCGTGCCACAGGAATCGTCGGAGCACCGTGACGCGCGCCAGCGTCGGATTGAGCTCGCGGAGCATCTGCAGCCGCTTGCCCATGATCTCCGGGGCGTAGCTCTGCATCCCCGTGATGTTGCCCCCGGGATGATTCAGGCTCGGCACGATGCCGGACCCGACCAGATCTCCGGCCGCCAGGGTCACGATCGGCACGGTGCGGGTCACCTGCTGGATCGCCGCAGCCCTGGCGCCACCCGACACCACGATGACGTCCACCTTCATGCGGACGAGCTCTTCGGCCGTTTGCCGAAGGCTGGTCCGGCTCGACACCAGACGGCGCTCGAACACGAAGTTCTTCCCCTCGATCCAGCCGAGCTTGCGCAGCGCTTCCACGAAGGCGGGCCAGTGCCTCAGCTCGACCTGGTCGGGCAGATCGAAGTCCGCCGACGCGACGTGTCCGATGTGATAGACCTTGCCGGCCTGTTGCGCATGCGCCGTGAGCGGGGCCAGCAGGAGGCACGGCGCGAGAATCGTCAGGACGACCAGTCGCATGGCCTCGTTCATGTCGGGTCTGCTGGCGGGAGTCTAGCAGAGGCCCTGCGTCGAGCCACGAGACGGCGGCGCGCCGGATGCCCGATGGCGGCGGGCGTGGTACCATGCGAGGGCTCGTGACACGAACGCTCGAATTCACTCTGGAGTGTCGATGAAAGTCGCGGTCGAAGCGATCGAGGGCTGCAAGCGGCGCCTGGCCGTCGAGGCGCCGGTCGACGTCGTGCAGCAGGAATGGGAACGCGCCTACGGGCGCGTGCAGAAGCAGGCGCGCCTGCCCGGATTCCGGAAGGGCCACGTGCCGCGCTCGCTCGTCAAGGTGCACTTCTCCGACGACGTGCGCCGCGAGGTCGCCGAGCACCTGATTCCCGACGTCTACCGCCAGGCGCTCACCGAAGCGAAGCTGGATCCGGTCAACGAGCCCGATCTCCAGGAAGTGCGGCTGGAAGAGGGCGCGCCGTTGAGCTTCGTTGCGGTCGTCGAGGTGAAGCCGGCGATCAACCTGAGCGACTACAAGGGTGTCGAGGTGGAGCATGCGCCGGTGGCGGTCACCGCCGACGATCTCTCCACGACGCTCGAGCACATGCGCGAGCAGCAGGCGCAGTTCCACGCGGTCGAGCGCCCGGCGGCCACCGGCGATCTCGTCGTGGTCGACTACTCGATCGCCATCGAAGGCCACGACCCGTCGAGCCAGAGCGGCTACGAGTTCCTGGTCGGCGCGCGCAACGTGCTGCCCGAGATCGACGACGCGGTGGTGGGCCTCAAGGCGGGCGAGGAGCGTCAGGTCACCCTCCGTTTCGCCGACGATCATCGCCGCGAAGATCTGCGCGGGCGCGGCGGCAACGCCACCGTCAAGGTGATCGAGGTGAAGGAGAAGGCGCTGCCGGCGCTCGACGACGACTTCGCGAAGTCGCTCGGCGAGTTCGAGACGCTCGAGGCGTTGCGCACCGAGCTCCAGAAGCAGCTCGAGACGCGGCGCGAACACGACGAGCAGCGCGCGCTCCAGGAAAAAGTCGTCGACGCGGTCATCGCGCGGCACGAGTTCACGGTGCCGGACGCGCTGGTCATGCGCCAGGTGGCCCACCGCATCGAGCACGCCCGCGAGTCCGTTCGCCGCCAGGGCATCGACCCCGAGCGGATGCCCTGGGACTACGAGAAGCTGATCGCCGAGCTTCGTCCCGGCGCCGAGAAGGCGGTGCGGCGGGCGCTCCTGCTGGAGGCGATCGCCGACAAGGAGGCGATCGCGCCCACCGACGCCGACGTCGACGCCGAGGTCGAGAAGCTCGCCCAGGCCAGTCAGCGGCCCACACCGGCCCTCCGTCGTATGATGGAGAAAAGCGGCGACCTGGAGGGACTGCGGCAGGGCATCCGCGACCGCATGACTCTCGAGCTCCTGGTCACGAACGCGAAAGTTCGAGCCTGAAGGCCGTGCGAGCCGAAGGACGTCGCAGGGCTGGGGCCCCGCCGTCCGAGGCGAGCGAAAGATCGAGTCGAGCCGGAGGACGTCGCGGGTTGGCCCCCCGTCGTCTGGAGGTGAGCCGATGAAGAGGAGATCGCCGATGGGTTTGGTGCCGATGGTCGTCGAGCAGACGCCGCGTGGCGAGCGCGCGTTCGACATCTTTTCGCGCCTGCTGAAGGAGCGGATCATCTTCCTGCCGACCTTCATCGAGGACGAGCTGGCGAACCTCGTGATCGCCCAGATGCTCTACCTCGAGGCCGACGATCCCGACAAGGACATCAACCTCTACATCAACTCGCCCGGCGGCTCCGTCACGGCCGGGATGGCCATCTACGACACGATGCAGTACGTGAAGCCGGCGATCTCCACCATCTGCATGGGCCAGGCGGCCTCGATGGGCGCGCTCCTCCTGTGCGCGGGCGCCAAGGGCAAGCGGTTCGCGCTGCCGCACGCGCGGATCATGATCCACCAGCCGCTCGGCGGCGTGCAGGGGCAGGCGACCGACATCGACATCCAGGCCAAGGAGATTCTCCGGATGCGCGAGGAATTGAACCGCATCCTCGTGCACCACACCGGGCAGGCCATGGAGAAGATCCAGCGCGACACCGATCGCGACTTTTTCATGACCGCCGAGCAGGCCAAGGAATATAGAATCGTCGACGAAGTGATCTCCTCGAAGCCGACCACCCGACCGGTGAGCGAAGCCTCGCTCACGCTCCAGAAGTAGCGAGCGCATGGCCCGGCCGCGCGAAGGCAACGGAACCCTGCGGTGCTCGTTCTGCGGCAAGAGCCAGAACGACGTCCGCAAGCTGATCGCCGGCCCCACCGTCTATATCTGCGACGAGTGCATCGAGCTCTGTAACGACATCATTGCGGAGGAGTGGGAAGAGGAGAAGTCGCGCGAGCTGCGCAGCCTCCCGAAGCCCTCCGAGATCAAGACCGTCCTCGATCAGTACGTCGTCGGTCAGGAGCGCGCCAAGAAGGTCCTGGCCGTCGCGGTCCACAACCACTACAAGCGCATCGAGTCGGGCACCGAAGCGGGCGACGTCGAGCTGCAGAAGTCGAATATCCTCATGATCGGCCCGACCGGCTCCGGCAAGACCCTGCTGGCCCAGACCCTCGCCAAGATGCTGCGCGTGCCGTTCACGATCGCCGACGCGACGACGCTCACCGAAGCAGGATATGTCGGAGAGGATGTCGAAAACATCATCCTCCGATTGCTGCAGGCGGCTGACTATGACGTGGAACGGGCCGAGAGAGGTATCGTTTATATAGACGAGATCGACAAGATCGCCCGCAAGTCGGAGAACCCGTCGATCACGCGCGACGTCTCGGGCGAGGGCGTGCAGCAGGCGCTCCTGAAGATCCTCGAGGGCACCGTCGCCAACGTGCCGCCCCAGGGTGGCCGCAAGCACCCGCACCAGGAGTTCATCCAGGTCGACACGTCCAACGTGCTCTTCCTGTGCGGCGGCGCCTTCGTCGGGCTCGACAAGATCATCGAGAGCCGCGTCGGGCGCACGGGCATGGGCTTCGGCGCCGAGATCAAGAGCCGCGACGAGCGCCGGGTCGGCGATCTGCTGGCGATGATCCAGCCGGAAGATCTCTTGAAGTACGGGCTCATCCCCGAGTTCGTGGGCCGCCTGCCGGTGATCGCGACCTTGCACGACCTCGACGATCAGGCACTGGTGCGCATCCTGCGCGAGCCGAAGAACGCGATCATCAAGCAGTATCAGAAATACTTCGACCTCGAGAAGGTGCGGCTCAAGTTCACCGACGACGCAGTGGCGGCGATCGCGCGCGAGGCGCTCAAGCGCGGCACCGGCGCCCGCGGGCTGCGCGCGATCCTGGAAGAGGTCATGCTCGAGATCATGTACGATCTGCCCTCCATCCAGGGCCTGAAGGAATGCATCATCACCCGCGAGGTCATCCTGAACCGCGAAAGGCCGATCCTGGTCTCCGAAGCGAAAGAACAGACGGCCTGAGCGGTACCCTCTTTGTAGTCGCGACCCCGATCGGCAACCTCGAAGACATCACTCTGCGCGCGCTCCGCGTCTTGCGGGAAGTCGACCTGGTGGCCTGCGAGGACACGCGGCGGACCCGCGCACTCCTGACCCACTTCGACATCCACAAGCCGACCGTCAGCTACTACGAGCACAACAAGCTCGCGCGGGGCCCTCAGCTCCTGCGCGACCTGGCCGCCGGCCGATCCATTGCCCTCGTCACGGACGCCGGCACCCCGGGGATCTCCGACCCCGGGATCCTCCTGGTCCGCGAGGCGCGCGCCCAGGGGGTCAGGGTCGTGCCCGTCCCGGGCCCGGCGGCGGTCATCACGGCACTCTCGGCCTCGGGCCTGGCCGCCGACGGGTTCGTCTTCGACGGGTTCCTGCCGGTCAAGCCGGGCAAGCGGCTCCACCGCCTCCAGGCGCTGCGTGAGCTCGGCTCGACCATCGTGGTCTACGAGTCGCCCCACCGCATCCTGGCCACTCTGGGCGCCATCGGCGAGGTCTTCGGCGACCTCGAGGTGGTGGTCGCACGCGAGCTCACCAAGCAGTACGAGGAGATCGTGACCGCGACCCCGGCCATGCACCTGGCGCGGCTGGCCGCGGCCGCGCCCCGCGGCGAGTTCACGGTGGTGATCCCGGCCGGCGGCTGACCGGCGGGCGACGATGCGGGGGCGTGTATACTTCGGACGTCTATGGGCGTACCCAAAGCGCTGACGATCGCCGGCTCGGATTCCGGCGGCGGCGCGGGCATTCAGGCGGATCTCAAGACCTTCTCGGCATTCCGCGTGTTCGGGATGAGCGCGATCACGGCCGTGACCGCTCAGAACTCACTCGGTGTCCAGGGCGTCTTCAATCTGCCCCCTGAGTTCGTCGGCCTGCAGATCGAGTCCGTCCTGTCGGACTTCGGCGCCGACGCGATCAAGATCGGAATGCTTTCGACGGCGCCGATCATCGCCGCCGTCGCGGAGCGCCTGCGCGCGCACGCCCGGGAGAAGGTCGTCCTCGACCCGGTGATGATCGCCAAGTCGGGCGACGCGCTCCTGCAGCCCGAGGCGCGGACGGCGCTCATCAAGGAGCTGCTGCCGCTCGCGCTGGTGGTGACCCCGAACCTGCACGAGGCCGAGGCGCTCGCCGGCATGACGGTGTCGACCGAGAGCGAGATGGAAGAGGCCGCGCGGCGGATCCTGGCGCTCGGCCCGCGCAACGTGCTGGTGAAGGGCGGGCACCTCAGAGATTCGGCCACCGACATCCTGTGGAACGGGAAAGACTTCGCCCGCTTCGCGGCGCCGCGTCTACCCTCGAACAGCACCCACGGCACGGGCTGCACGTTCTCGTCGGCGATCGCCGCGTGCCTGGCGCGGGGCCACGCTCTGAAGGACGCGGTCAGCGAGTCGAAGGCCTACGTGACCGCGGCGATCCGCGAGGGCTTTCAGGCCGGCGGCGGCGTCGGCGCGCTCCGGCACTTCGTGACGAGCTGGTAGGCATGGCGCGATCCGTCGAAGACGCGAAGATGTCCTTCATGGAACACCTGGGCGAGCTCCGCGTCCGCATCGTCCGCGCGCTGATCGCGCTCCTGGTCGGCACCGTGATCGTGCTGCCGTTCAGCCAGTACATCGTGGATTGGCTGGCGAAGCCCGTGACCAAGCTGAACTACGAGCTGGTGTTCACGGCGCCGGCCGAGGCGTTCTGGGTGCAGATGAAGGTCGGGCTGATCGTCGGCATCTTCCTCTCGGCGCCGGCGATCCTCTGGCAAGTGTGGGCCTTCGTCTCGCCGGGACTTCACAGCCACGAGAAGAAATACGCGCTGCCGTTCGTGGTCATCGGCTCGCTGCTCTTCATCGGCGGCGGGGCGTTCTCGCTCTTCGTGGTGACGCCGTACGCCATCCAGTTCCTCTTGAGCTACGCCCGACCGGGGCTCAAGCCGATGATCACGCTCCAGAACCACATCGACTTCCTGCTGAAGTTCACGCTGGCCTTCGGCGCGGTCTTCGAGCTGCCGCTGGCGCTCACGATCCTGGCGCGCATCGGCATCGTCAACGCGAAGATGCTCGCCCGGAACCGGAAGTACGCCATCCTCGGCGCGTTCATCGCCGGCGCCGTGCTCACGCCCACGCCCGACGCGTTCAACCAGACGCTCATGGCCGGCCCGCTGATCCTCCTCTACGAAGTCGGGATCATCTGCGCGCGTATCTTCGGGCGCCGGCCGGTGACGGCGCCGGAACCCGCGCCGGCCGAATCGGCCTAGATGGATTTCGCCTCGCTCGATCTGCCCGAGCCCGTCATGCAGGGGATCCGTGAGGCGGGGTTCGTGACCGCCACGCCGATTCAGGAGGCCGCGCTGCCGGTCGCGCTGCGCGGCAAGGACGTGGCCGGCCAGGCGCAGACCGGAACCGGCAAGACCGCGGCGTTCCTGATCGCCGCGTTCACCAAGCTGCTGCGAACCCCGGTGCCGCCGGCCCCGCCGGGCGCGGGCGCGCCCCGCATGCTCGTGATCGCGCCGACGCGCGAGCTGGTCGTGCAGATCGAGTCCGATGCGCGACTTCTCGGCCGATTCACACCGTTCCGGACCCTCGCGGTCTACGGCGGCATCGATTACGCCAAGCAGCGCGAGACACTCGCGGCGGGCTGCGACATCCTGGTCGGCACGCCGGGGCGGCTGATCGACTACCTGAAGCAGCACGTGTGGACTCCGCGGCGTGTCGAGATCCTGGTCATCGACGAGGCCGACCGGATGTTCGACATGGGGTTCATCGCCGACCTCCGGTTCATCCTCCGCCGCCTGCCGCCGCCGGAGAAGCGGCAGTCGCATCTCTTCTCCGCGACCTTGTCGTTCCGGGTGCTCGAGCTCACCTGGGAGTTCATGAACAATCCGGCGCAGATCACGATCATGCCGCAGCAGAAGACGGCGGAGCGGGTCGAGCAGTCGCTGTTCCACGTCGGCCGCGAGGAGAAATTCCCGCTGCTGCTGGGGTTGCTCCGGCGCGAGGGCGGCGATCGGATCCTGATCTTCTCGAACACGCGCGAAGAGGCGCGGCGCCTGGAAGACCGGCTGACGCGCAACGGCTGGGAGACGCGCGCCCTCACCGGTGACGTCGACCAGAAGCGCCGGCTGAAAATTCTCACCGACTTCAAGGAAGGCCGCCTGCCCATCCTGGTCGCCACCGACGTCGCCTCGCGCGGCTTGCACATCGAGGCGGTGACCCACGTCGTCAACTGGGATCTGCCGCAGGACGCCGAGGACTACGTGCATCGCATCGGCCGTACCGCGCGCGCGGGCGCGGGGGGCAAGGCGATCAGCCTGGTCGATGAGTCGAGCGCACTGGCCCTCGAAGCGATCGAGAAGTTCATTGGCCAAAAAATCGCGGTCGAATGGGCCGACGACGACGTCTTCATGCAAGAGATCAAGCCCACGGCCGAGGAGCGCCGCCGCTACTCCGAGGAACGACGCGCGCGTCTCGCGGCTCGCGATCGCTTCGGCGACCGCGACCGCGGCCGCCGTGGCGGAGGCGGTGGGGGCGGCCGCCCGCACGGTCGCCCGCACAGCGAGCCGCCGCCGG
>CAYVHH010000165.1:0-8280 GCA_964450175.1 uncultured bacterium
TACTATGCCGAGCTTCGCGGCGGGAACTTCGACGTGGCGATGGACTTCCAGTGCGGTTACATCGTCGAGCCCGATCTCGACCTGTACAAGTTCCAGTCGAAGGAAAAAAGCCCGGCGAACTACAGCCGCTACACCGACACGGTTCTCGACGAGCTCTACGAGAAGCAGGGCCGTGCCGTGGACACCGAGGAGCGCAAGAAATACATCCGGGAGTTCGAGCGACGACTCGTCGACGAGGAGGCACACTACCTGTACACGCTCCAGTGGCACCGGATCATTCCCCACAGCTCGAAGGTCAAGGGCTGGACGATCACTCCGAGCCACTACCTGAACAACCAGCTCGATACCGTCTGGCTCGCGGAGTGACATCGATGACCGACGCTCGCCGCCGCGGCACCGTGTGGGCACGACCCTTCCCGATGCTTCTCGCGATCCCGATGCTGATCCTGCTCGCCGGCGGCGGTGCGGACGCCCAGGAGCGTCCGCGCTACGGCGGCGAGCTCGTCTACGTCGTCCCGACGGAGCCCGCGTCGTACGACGGGCATCGGGAGGGAACGTTCGCCTTGATCCATCCGCTCGCCCCGGTCTACAGCACCTTGCTCCGGTTCGACCCCACGGACCGGACGGGGACCAAGGTCGTGGGCGATCTCGCCGAGTCCTGGACGATCGCCAAGGACGGTCGGACGTACACCTTCAAGCTCCGGCGCGGCGTGAAATTCCACGACGGCAGCGACCTCACGTCGAAGGACGTGAAGGCGTCCTATGACAAGATCGTCAACCCGCCCGCGGACGTCGTGTCGTTCCGCAAGGGCCAGTACACTGCCATCGAGGCGATCGAGGCACCCGATCCGACGACCGTCATCTTTCGCCTCAAGTGGCCGGCGGCCTCGCTCATCACCGCGCTCGCGTCGCCCTTCAACTGGATCTACAAGGCCGACATCCTCGCGAAGGACATGCACTGGTACGAGACGCATGTCCTCGGCAGCGGCCCCTTCGTCTTCGTCGAGCACGTGAAGGGCGCGTACTGGGCGGGCAAGAAGAATCCGAACTACTGGGACAAGGGCAAGCCGTATCTCGACAGCTATCGCGCGCTCGTGGTCAAGGACGGCAACGCCCAGGTGGCGGCGGTGCGCGCCGAGCGGGCCCACGTCCAGTTCCGGGGATTCACGCCGGCCGAGCGCGACAGCATCGTGCAGGCGCTCGGCTCGAAGGTCACGGTGCAGGAGAGCCCGTGGGACTGCGTGCTACTGGTCGGGATGAACCACGAGAAGAAGCCGTGGGACGACAAGCGTGCCCGCAAGGCGCTGACCCTGGCGCTCGACCGTTATCAGGGCTCGCAGGCGCTCTCGAAGATTGCCCTCGTCAAGAGCGTCGGCGGCGTCCAGGTGCCGGGCACGCCGTTCGCCACACCCCCGGCGGAGCTCGAGAAGCTCGCCGGCTACTCGCACGACATCGCGAAGTCGCGCGCGGAGGCGCGCCGCCTCCTGAAGGAGGCCGGCATCCCGGAGGGCTTCTCGTTCGGCCTGAAGAACCGCAACGTGCCGATGCCGTACGAGCCGGTCGCCATCTGGCTCGTGGACCAGTGGCGCCAGATCGGGCTGCAGGCGCGCCACGAGTTCATCGAGTCGACGAAGTGGGAGGCCGACCTGCGCGAAGGCAACTACGAGGTCGCCGTCGACACGCAGTGCAGCTACGCGGTCGATCCCGACCTCGACCTCTACAAGTTCCAATCGATGGGCATCAGCGGCAACAACTACGGCCGCTACGTCGACAAGACCCTCGACGATCTCTACCAGAAGCAGAGCCGCGCACTCGACGCCGAGGAGCGGAAAAAGTGGGTGCGCGACTTCGAGCGGCGGCTGCTGGACGAGGAGGCGCACTACTTCTACACGCTCCAGTGGCACCGCATCATCCCGCACAGCGCCCGGATGCACGGCTGGACCGTCACTCCCAGCCACTTCGTCAACAACCAGCTCGACGGCGTGTGGCTGAGCGAATAGCGGGCGCGCGGCCGTGACCAAGTACATCGTCAAGCGCCTGCTGCTGATGATTCCGACCCTGCTCGGCGTCGCCGTGCTCATTTTCTTCCTGATGCGGATCGTGCCCGGCGACATCGTCGAGCTCCGCTTCGCCGGTGAGAGCGCCTACGCTTCGAAGGAGAACCTCGACAAGGAGCGGGCCCGGATCGGGCTCGACAAGCCGGTCTGGCAGCAGTTCCTGGGCTGGATGGGCGGGCTCCTGCGGCTCGATTTCGGGACCTCGATGTGGACAGGGGCGCCGATCATGGAGGAGATCAAGCTGCGATTCGCCCTCTCGCTCCAGCTCGCGATCATGGCGACGATCGTCGCCATTGTGCTGGCGATCCCGCTGGGCGTGATCGCCGCGCTCCGGCAGGATACGTGGATCGACTACGCGGTGCGCGTCATCTCGATCGCCGGGCTGGCCACGCCGTCCTTCTGGCTCGGCATCGTGTTCATCCTGGGCCTCTTGATCATCTTCAAGTGGTTGCCGCCGATGGTCTACACGCCGTTCTGGGTCGACCCCGTCCAGAACCTCGCACAGCTGATCTGGCCGGCCCTCGCGGTCGGCTACCGGTACTCGGCGGTGGCGACGCGCATGACGCGCTCCGCGATGCTCGAGGTGCTGCGCGAGGACTACATCCGCACCGCGCGCGCCAAGGGGCTCTGGGAGAAGCTCATCCTGTCGCGTCACGCGCTGAAGAACGCGATGCTGCCGGTGCTCACGGTGATCGCGCTCGAGTTCGCGTTCCTGATCGGCGGGCTCGTCGTTACCGAGCAGGTGTTCAACCTGAACGGGCTCGGCCTGCTCTTCGTGGAAGCGGTCGGCCACCGCGACTACACGCTCACGCAGGCGCTCGTCATGCTGGTGGCCTTCGTCTTCATCTTCGTGAACTTCCTGGTCGACCTGGCGTACGCGTGGATCGACCCCAGAATCAGGTTCCGGTAGTGGCGATCGGACGCCCCGTCGACGCTGTCACCGAGATGTCCGAGGCCGCGCCGCGGCGCCGTTGGCTCGCGGTGGTCGGCGAGTTCTGTCGCCAGCGGCCGCTGGGCGCCATCGGCGCCGCGGTCGTCGCCATCAACATCGTGGTCGGCCTCGGGTCCAACGTGATCGCGCCCTACGATCCGCTGGCCACCGACTACGGCGCGATGCTCGCGCGCCCGTCGATGGCGCACTGGCTCGGCACCGACGCGTTCGGCCGCGACGTGCTGTCGCGCATCCTCTACGGCTCGCGCACGGCGATGCTGGTGGGCTTCGCGTGCGCCTTCCTGGGGGCCACCGTCGGCGCCGTGATCGGCGTCGCCAGCGCGTACTTCGCCGGCAAGATCGATCTGCTCGTGCAGCGGGTAATGGACATCTTCCTGGCGTTCCCGCTGATCATCCTGGCGCTCGCGGTCGTGTCGATCCTGGGGACCGGCATCGGCAACGTCATCGTGGCGATCGCGATTCCGATGATTCCGCGCGCCGCGCTGGTGGCGCGGTCGAGCGCCCTGGCGATCCGCGAGATGCCGTACGTCGACGCGGCGCGCGCGGCCGGCTTCCGGCATCGGCGCATCATCCTGCGCCACATGCTCCCGAACGTGATGGCGCCGTACCTCATCATGCTCACGGCGTATCTCGGTCAGGCGATCCTGGCCGAAGCGTCGCTTACGTTCCTCGGGCTCGGCGTCTCGGAGCCGACGCCCGCGTGGGGCCTGATGCTGCGCGGCGCCGCGGTGCAGTTCGCCGAGTCGGCGCCGTGGATGGCGATCTTTCCGGGTCTCGCGATCAGCCTGGCGGTCTTCGCCTTCAACTTGTTCGGCGATTCGTTACGCGATGCGCTAGACCCCCGCCTTCGCGCGCAGTGACGGGGCCGACACACATCGGAAGCGGCTCCAACTAAGCGGAAATCTTGACACATTGCGCAAACTCAGGTACAAAGGCCGATGGCTCCGGAAGAAATAAACGCGCCGTGAAGAGGCGCTCGCTAGCGGGAGGACTCGATGCCGTACATCATCGCTGAGCCGTGCATCAACGTAAAGGACAAGGCCTGTGTCGAGGTGTGTCCGGTGGATTGCATCTACGAGGGCGAGACGATGCTCTACATCCACCCGGACGAGTGCATCGACTGCGGCGCTTGTGAGCCCGTGTGCCCGGTCAAGGCGATCTTCGCGGAAGACGAGACGCCCGATCAGTGGAAGAACTTCATCGAGCTGAACAAGAAGTTCTTCAAGGACAACCCGGGGGTCAAGCCGGCCACCAAGTCCTAGCTGCACACGTCCAACGGCAGCGCGCCAGGCCCGCAGGGCATTCATCGGAGTGCGGCGGGCCTGATTCTTGTGCAAAACCGCTCGTTCGTGACTGGCATGCCGGTTGCCGATATGGCGAGTCATGAACTCAATGCCCGGATCGAATCCGATCGCTCCCTCCCCGACGCCCGGTTATCACGGCGCAGTGTCCGACTTCAAACGGCGGCTCATCGAGGCGACGCTCCATCAAGCGCGCGGCAACCGCACGCACGCAGCGCGTGCGCTCGGGCTGCAGCGGACGTACCTGCTGCGCTTGATCCGCGATCTGGGCGTCGCCGCGCCGCCGCCGCCGCCGCGCCGGAGGCGACCCGCCGCGTAGAAGTTGACCTTTGGCGACCCGCCCGGCAATCTGTGGGCCGCCATGCGTGACGTGTGGATCGCCGGCGCCGACATGACTCGCGTCGGACGGCTGCCGGAGCCGTTGCAAGACCTGATGGCCATCGCCGCGCACGCGGCGCTGCGGAGCGCCGATCGCGATCGGCCCGACTCGATCGTCGTGGCGACGATGAACCCCGAGGAGTTTCTGGGCGACGGTAACTTCGCCTCGAACGTCGCGACCCACATGGGCTTCGCGACCGTCCCGGTGATCCGGGTCGAGACCGCGACGTCGTCGGGCGCGGCGGCCTTCTACGCGGGCTTCGCGCAGATCGCCTCGGGGCTGGCCGACACGGTCGTGGTGGTCGGCGGCGAGAAGATGACGCACCTGCCGACGCCCAAGGTGTCGGAGCTGATCGGGCGCTCGCTCGATCCGTACGAGCGCTCGTACGGAACCACCATGCCGGCGTTCGCGGCGCTCGTCACCCGCGCCCTGATGGCGCGCGGGGTCACCGAGCGCGAGATCGCGCAGGTCCCCGTAAAGAACCACGCGAACGGCGCGCGCAATCCGCTGGCGCACTTCCGCGAAGCGATCACGCTCGAGGCAGTGCTCGGCAGCCGCATGGTCGCCGATCCGCTGCGTCTCTTCCATTGCTGTCCCATCTCCGATGGCGCCGCCGCGGTGGTGCTGACCTCTGAGCGCGCCACGGTGCGCGTGGCCGGCGTGGGGCAGGGGACCGACGCGCTGGCGCTCCGGCATCGCGAGAGCCTCACGAGCTTTCGGGCAACACAGGCGGCCGCGAGCGCGGCGTTCGCGATGGCCGGCTTCGGCCCCGAGCGGATCGACGTCGCCGAGATCCACGACGCGTTCGCCCCGTTCGAGCTGATCTCGCTCGAGGACGTCGGGCTCTTTCCCCCGGGAAAGGCGGGACCGGCCACGCTCGACGGCGAGACCGCGCTCGAGGGACGCCTGCCGGTCAACCCGTCGGGCGGCCTCAAGGCGCGCGGGCATCCGCTCGCGGCCACGGGGCTCGCCCAGATCGTCGAGTGCGTCTGGCAGCTGACCTGGTGCGTGCCGCGCCGCCAGGTGCAGTGCAGCGTCGCGCTCGCCCAGTCGATCGGCGGCCCGGGCACCAACAACTGGGTCACCATCCTCGAATCGCGATGAACGCCAAGAGACGCGAAACCTCACGGGCTGACCGGGCGTGCGGAGCCAGGCCGCATCTATCTCAGGCCACCCTCGGTCCAGGCCGGGCTCAAGGACCCCGCTACACATGATCGAGCACCTGGCGGCCTCGCGTTGTCCCGAGTGCCGGCTCGTCGCCGCGCCGCCGTCACGCTGGTGTCCGCGACATCCCGTCGAGATGACGCCGACCTCGGTGATGGGCGGCGGCGAGGTGGTCTCGTTCACGACATTGCTCTCGCCTCCCGAGGGCTTCCGCTCGCCGCTCCACATCGCGCTCGTCGATCTGGTCGGCGGCGCGCGGCTCGTCTGCCACGGCGACAAGACGCAAGGACTCAAGATCGGCTCGTGGGTGGCCATCGAGGCGGTCGGCAACATCTACTACTTCTCGCACCTCGGCGCGCTCGATCGCGCGAAGCTCTTCTGGCGTCGCGCCGGCCGAGCCGGTGAGCGCATGAGCGCGATCGCGCAGAGTCTCGCGAAGCGCGCCTGGAAAGGACGACTCCGTGGCGAAAGCTAAAGGACCGCTGGCCGGCGTTCGTGTCCTCGACCTCACCCGCGTCCTGGCGGGCCCCTTCTGCGCGATGATGCTCGGCGACATGGGCGCCGAGGTGATCAAGGTCGAGGAGCCCGGCAAGGGCGACGACACGCGCAGCTGGCCGCCGTTCGTCGGGGGCGAGTCGACCTACTTCATGTCGGTGAATCGGAGCAAGAAGAGCATCACCCTCAACCTCAAGGCCAAGGAAGGGCAAGAGATCTTTCGGAAGCTGGCCAAGAAGTGCGACGTGTTGCTCGAGAATTTTCGGCCGGGCACGATGGACAAGCTCGGCTTCGGCTATCGCGCGCTCGCGCGCTTGAACCCGCGCCTGGTGTACTGCTCGGTGTCAGGGTTCGGCGAGTCGGGCCCCGAGGCGCACCGTGCCGGCTACGATCTGGTGATCCAGGCGGAGTCCGGCGTGATGGATCTCACCGGGTTCGCCGACGGTCCGCCGGTGAAGGTCGGCAACTCGATCGGTGATCTGGTCGCCGGCATGTCGGCGGCCCACGGCGTCGTCCTGGCGCTGCTCGCGCGCACCCGCTCCCGTCGCGGCCAAAAAGTCGAGATCTCGATGCTCGACGTCATGGCCGCGCTGCTCACCTATCAGGCCGGCATCTATTTCGGCACGGGCGCGCGACCGACGCGGCGCGGCAACGCCCATCCGTCGATCGTGCCCTACGAGGTGTTCCGCGCCGCCGACGCGTTCGTCGTGCTCGGCGTCGCCAATAACTCGCTGTGGAACAAGTGCTGCACCGCGCTCGGGCACCCGGAGCTCGCGAGCGATGCGCGCTTCGACACCGAGGCCAAGCGCGTACAGAATCGCGACACGCTCGTGCCGCTGCTGAACGAGATCCTCGGCACGCGCCCGGCCGCGGACTGGGTCAAGCAGTTCGAGGGCGCCGGCATTCCCGCCGGCCTCATCAAGTCGGTCGCCGAGGTGTGTGAGAGCGAGCACCTCAAGGCGCGGGGGATGATCGTGTCGCTGCCGCACCCGAAGGCCAAGAACGTGACCGTGATGGGCGTTCCCGTCCGGTTACACGCGACCCCCGGCGCGGCGACGATCCCGCCTCCCGTCATCGGCCAGCACACGGAGGCGGTGCTGCGAAGCCTCGTGGGGCTCACCAAGCCCGCGGTCGAGCGACTCCGCGCACACGGCGTTGTCTGACGCGGCGATCGTACCGGCGACGCTCGCGACGCTGGCCCCCGTCACGCTCGAGGGGCGCTACCTCACCCTGGAGCCGCTCGCCGAGCGCCACGCCCGCGACATCTTCGAGGTGATGCAGGACGAGGAGGTCTGCCGCTACCTCGCCTGGCCGCCGCCGAAGGCGCTCGACGAGACCCTGAGCTTGATCCGTCAGGCCGAGGAGCTGATGGCGCGCCGGGAATCGATCGTGTTCGCGCAGATCTGGAGGGCAACGGGCCGCGCGATCGGCTCGACGCGTCTCCTCGACGTGCGCCCCAGGGACCGGCAGGTCGAGATCGGCTCGACGTTTCTCGGCCGCGCATACTGGCGCACGCCGGCCAACACCGAGTCGAAGCTTCTCTTCCTGCGCTATTGCTTCGAAACCCTCGGCTGCGTGCGGGTCGCGCTCAAGACCGACGGGCGCAACGTCCGCTCTCAAGAGGCGATCGCGCGACTCGGCGCGGTCCGCGAGGGCACGCTCCGCAAGCACATGAACGTCCGCGGCTTCCAGCGCGACACGGTCTACTTCTCAATCCTCGACACCGAGTGGCCCACGATCAGCGCTCGCCTCTCCGCCCGTCTCTATGCGTGACCGCACGCCGTCCCGGTCCGCCGCCGCGCGCGGGCAGCGATTGTTGACACCGCGAGCGCCGGGGGAGCATCATCGAGGTCTGCGATGCGCCGACTGATCAAGATCTACGACACGACGCTCCGCGACGGCACCCAGGGCGAGGGGGTGTCGTTCTCGATG
>CAYVHH010000166.1:0-8128 GCA_964450175.1 uncultured bacterium
GCGCTCGCGTTCGTGCTGGCGACCGTGGGGCTCTACAGCCTCATCGCGTAGCCATCCCTCGGTCCGAGGAGTAGCTCTCGGCCACCATGGCTACTTGTGCGTGTCGAGCGCCCGCTGCAGCATCGCGCGGACCAGCTTCGCCGCGGCGTCCGTTTGCGCCCGGTTCACGATCCACGACGGGATGGCCCCGCCCGGCGCGCTCAGCACCTGGTAGCTGACCTTCGTGCCCTTGCCGTCCTCGCCGGGTTGGATCAGCCAGCCTCCATGTATATGCGTGACGCGCACATGGTTCCGATCAGGCGGGGGCCCCGCATCGCTCGCGTTCGTGAAGACAATCTCGTACCGCTGGGCTTCCCTGTCCACCTTCTTGTGGATCCGGACCGTGTAGTCACGATCTCTGGCGAAAGGCACGGCCAGCTGCTCGTACGCCACGCGCTCGTCACCGGTGTCCGAGAGCAGGTCGAGCCGCTTGAGATACGGGACGAACTGCGGGTGCTCGCGCTGATTCCAGATGGTCTCGAAAATGGCGGCGGGGGAAAGAGGGCTGTACGTCGTCGCCCGCACCTCGTAGAGTCGCGAGTCGTCGTGATGACGACGCTCGATCAGCATGCCGTCTCTGTTCGAGAGCATTTGCCATTCGGTGGGAGCGGCCGCGCTCGACGGCGACAGAGCCGCCGCGATCACGACTCCAGTTGCCAGTGACAAACACCGCTGCAGACTAAGCCGCCTCATCGAAATCCCGGCGCGTGGGGCGATGTCCGGACCCCGTGGTGCCGAACACGTGGTCCCAGAGCGGCGAGCTGACACCCCACCGCGCCTCGGGCGTCGCGTGATGGTGAAGCATGTGCTGGCGCCTCAGGTAGCGTCCGAGCCGCCCCGGCAACATCCCCCGATGCACCGCGAGGTGTATGTAGTCGTAGCCGAGATAGCCGATCAGGAAGCAGGCGAAGAACGGCAGGACCCACACCCCGCCGAGGACGGCCCGGAAGAGCGCGTAGAAGACGGCGCTGGCAACGATCGCGGGCACGGGAGGCATCAAGAGCCTCCGGCGGTCGTCCGGATCCGCGTGGTGGACACCGTGAAGGGTGAACTGCAGGCGTTGACGCCCGGGCGTGGTCGGCTCCAGATGGAATACGAAGCGGTGAACGAGGTACTCGGTGAGGGTCCAGACGAGCAGACCCGCGACGCCGAGCACGGCCACGCGGCCGACACCGAGCCCCTGCACCGCGAACGACCGCCATAGGAGCCAGGCGATGACCGGAGTCCACACTAGCAGCGGGGTCAGCGGATGGACGTGCGAGAGGCCTTCGAGCAACTCGCTGTCGAAGAGTCGGGGGCTTCTCCGGGGCTCTCCCATAGCTATGCCTGCCCAAGATACACCGAGCCGGCTGGCTGCCACGAAGGGTGTTTGTTTCCCCCCGCGTCTTACAAGAGATGGCCTGTAGGGCGCCGGCAGCCTGTTATCATCACGCCGGTGCCCACGGTCTTCCTCAGCGGTGGCACGGGATTCGTCGGGAGCCACGTTGCGAAGGTGTTCCTTGCCGAGGGCTGGCGCGTGCGAGCTCTCGTGCGGCCGCAGCGTGCCGGGTTGCTGCCCGGCGAGGTGGAGATCGTACGAGGAGACCTCGCCGAGGCCGATAGCTACCGTGGTCGCTTGAAAGGTTGCGCGGCGGTGGTGCATTGCGCCGGCGCGACCCGTGCCCGCACCCTTGCCGAATTTCGGCGCGTGAACGTCGCCGGCACCGAGGCAATCGCCGGTGCCGCCAGCGACTCGTGCCCGGACGCGATGTTCGTCCACGTCTCTTCCCAGGCAGCCGCCGGCCCGGCCCGAACCGGTGTCCCGGTGCGCGAGGCCGATCCCCCCGCGCCGGTGTCCTGGTATGGGCGGTCGAAGCTCGAGGCCGAGCTCGCGGTCGCCGGGCATCACCGTGGACGGTGGTGCGTGGTGCGCCCCTCGGTCGTCTACGGTGCGGGCGATCCCGGCCTACTCTCGATGTTCACGGTAGTGGGCCTGGGGATCGCGCCCATCCCGGGGGGCGGGCGGCGCCGGCTGCAGCTTCTCGCGGTCGAGGACCTTGCGCGAGTGCTCTTCGCGGCCTCGCAGCGCCCCGATCTGCACGGTCGGCGTGGCTTTGCGGCCGGCGACACCGTCAGCATGGGCGAGCTGGTCCGTGAGGTCGCGGCATTGCGCTTTCCCCGCGCGCGCACGATTGCCGTCCCCGACGCTGCGGTCCGTCTCCTGGGACTGATGGCATCCCTTCGCGAACGGCTCACCAGCACACCGGGGTCGTTCAATCGCGACAAGGTCCGGGAGATGCTTCAGCCCGACTGGCTCTGCGACCCCGAGCCCTTCCTGCGCGATCTGAAGGTCACCCCGGGCATCCGCTGGCAGGAAGGAATCCGCCGGGCTTGCCGTTGGTACGTGGAGGCGCAATGGCTCGCCTCGGGGGCGTTCGCCGGCGCATGATCCGCCAGGACGTCGCCCGCCCGCTCGTGTTCGATAAGTGCCTCCACGTCACCGAGCGACTGCAGGCCGCTGCGGCCGCGGACATGTACTGCTACTTCCGCGCGATCGACTCGGCGCAAGAGCCTGAGGTCGTGGTCGGTGGGCGAAGACTGGTGATGCTCGGGTCCAACAACTACCTGGGGCTCACCAGCCACCCGAAGGTGAAAGAGGCGGCCGTCGCCGCGGTGCGCAGGTTCGGTACCGGTTGCGCCGGTAGTCGCCTGCTGAATGGAACGCTGAGCCTCCACGAGGCCCTCGAAGAGAGACTGGCGGAGTTCACGGGCAAGCCCGCGGCGGTGACCTTCTCCACCGGTTTTCAGGTCAATCTCGGGGTCATCTCCTGCCTGCTCGACCGCGGCGACGCCGTCTATCTCGACAAGCAGGACCACGCGTCGATCATCGACGGGGCGCGCCTGTCGTTCGCCAAGACGCACAAGTTCGCCCACAACGATCCGGCCGACCTGCGCCGCCTCATGGTGGCGGAACGGAGCGCTCGCGGACGACTGGTGGTCGTCGACGGCGTGTTCTCTATGGAAGGGGACATCGCCCCCCTGCCGGACATCGTCGAGATCGCGCGCGATTTCGGAGCCGCAGTCATGGTCGACGACGCGCATGGGCTGGGGGTCCTCGGCCGTCGCGGCCGGGGCACCGCCGAGCACTTCGACCTCGAGAGCGATGTCCACCTGATCATGGGGACCTTCTCCAAGTCGCTGGCGTCGATCGGAGGCTTCATCGCCGGGGAGCGCGAGGTTATCGACCACATCCGGCATTCCGCCAGGAGCTTGATCTTCTCGGCGGCCCTCGCCCCGGCGTCGGCCGCCGCAGCCGCCGCGGCCGTCGAGATCGTGCAAGCCGAGCCCGACCGCAGAGAGCGGCTCTGGCGCAACGCGCGGTTCCTGATGGACGGGCTTTCGAGCCTCGGCTTCTGCACCGGCAACTCGCAGTCGCCCGTCATCCCGATCATCGTGGGCGACGACGACCGAGCGTTCGCGATGACGCGGCGGCTCGACGAGGAGGGCGTGTTCGTCAATCCAGTGGTCTCGCCGGCCACGCCCCCCGGCCGGGCCCTCCTCCGCACCAGCTGCATGGCCACCCATACCGAGGCCCATCTGTCGCGGGCGCTCGAGGCCTGCGCCAAGGTCGGGCGGGAATTCGGCGTCATCGGATAGGTCCGCTGTTGCACGTGGAGGAGCTGTCGCGCAACCGCGCCGGCCTCCGACGGTTCCTGCAGGTTCCCTACCGCATCTATCGGGGCGACCCGCACTGGGTGGCGCCGATCCTGAGCGACCGCCGCCTGGTCCTCGCCCCCGAGAACCCATTCTTCGCCCACGCGCGGATGGCACTATGGGTCGTCACCCGCGATGGCCGCGACGTCGGCAGCATCGCCGGCATCGTGGACGAGCACCACAACGCGCGTCACCGCGAGACCACCGCCTTCTTCGGCTTCTTCGAATCGGTCGACGACCCTGCCGTGAGCGGGCTCCTGTTCGAGGCGGTGCGCGCCTGGGCACGCGGGCTGGGCATGACGCGCCTGGTCGGCCCGATGAATCCATCGATCAACGAGGAGTGTGGCCTGCTCGTCGAAGGCTTCGACGCCCCGCCCGTCATCATGATGACCTACAACCCGCCCTACTACGCGGAGCTGATCGCCATGGCCGGGATCAGCCGCTGCAAGGACCTGCTCGCCTACCGCATCGTCGTCGACGACTCGCGTCTCGCCCGGCTCGAGCGACTAGCTGAGCGCATGCTCGCGCGCGCCCAAGGTGTGACCATCCATCCCGTCGCCAAGCAATCGCTGGCGCGTGACCTCGCGAAGATCCAGGAGGTCTACAACGCCGCTTGGGAGGACAACTGGGGCAACGTCCCGATGACGGATGCTGAGATTGCCTTCATGGCCAAGCGGCTCCTGCCGCTCGTCGACGAGGAGCTCGTTCTTCTCGCCGAGGACAGGGGAGAACCCGTTGCCTTCCTGCTCGGTATGCCCGATTTCAACGAGGCGCTCGGTCGCCTGCGGGGGCGCCTCTTCAGCCCTCGGCTGCCGCTCGCCCTGCCCTATCTGATCGGTCTCAAGCGACCCCGGATCCTGCGCGTGATGGCGCTGGGCATCAAGCGCGAATACCGGCAGCGCGGCCTCGACGCGGCGCTAATCGCCGGCTGCATCCGCGCGGCGCTGCGCCGCCGCTTCGAAATCTGCGAGATCTCGTGGATCCTCGACGACAACCTGCGGATGCGGCGCATCGGCGAGATGTTCGGCGCCACTATCTACAAACGGTACGCCCTCTATGAGGGTCCGGTTTGAGGTGAGTCACTCCGTTGCCGGTGCGCGTCGAAAATGCCGTGAACGCCGGGGGATCGCCCTCGACCGCCGCCGGTGGAGAGGACCTCTTGCATCGTCGCCTCGCCGTCCGGCCCGCGATCGCTTGACGGCCCCGCCGTCTTCGAGGTATCAGGGGCGCATGCGACCGCCAATCATCTCGCGCCTCGTCCGCGACGACCGGCGCGGCGACCTCTTCGTGATCGAGGGCCTCGAGCGCCCGGTCCCGATGGGCCTCGTCGCCGCCGCCGGCAATCGATAGCTGGGGAACGACGACATGGGACAGCTCGACGGCAAGGTGGCGATCGTCACGGGCTCGGGTCGAGGCATCGGCCAGCAGGTGGCGCTACGGCTCGCACGGGACGGCGCCGCGGTGGTGGTGAACGACCTCGACGAGACGCCGGCGAAGGAAACGATCGCGCTGATCGAGAAAATCGGCGGCCGAGCCGTCGCCTGCAACGGCGACGTGACGGCCAAGGACTTCGGCGAGCGCATCGTGGGCGTCGCGACGAAGGAGCTCGGCGGGCTCCACGTCATCGTCAACAACGCCGGCTACACCTGGGACAGCGTGATCCAGAAGATGAGCGACGAGCAGTGGTACGCCATCATGGACGTCCACGTCACGGCGCCCTTCCGGATCCTCCGCGCGTTCGCGCCGTATCTGCGGGAGCAGTTCGAGGCGGAGTCCAAGCGCGGCGAGCGCATCGTGCGCAAGGTCGTGCAGATCTCGTCCACCTCGGGCGTACGCGGCAACGCGGGCCAGGTCAATTACTCGTCGGCCAAGGCCGCCGTCACCGGCATGACGCGCACGCTCGCCAAGGAGTGGGGGCGGTACGCGGTCACCGTGAATTGCGTGGCCTTCGGCTACATCCAGACGCGCCTGACGAAACCGCTCGCCGAAGGCGAGGCCGGCACGATCGAGGTTGCCGGGCGCCAGGTGAAGGTCGGCGTGCAGGGCACGCGCATCGCCGCCATGAACCAGATGATCCCGCTCGGGCGCGGCGGCCTGCCCACGGAAGCGGCCGGCGCCGTCTACCTCTTCTGCAGCCCCGACAGCGATTTCGTCAGCGGCCAGACGCTCGTCGTCACGGGCGGCGCGTAGCGCGACTCGGATCGCGGCCATGTCAGGACCGCTCACCGGCGTGCGTGTGGTGGACTGCACGACGGTCGTGCTCGGCCCCTGGGCCGCGCAGCAGCTCGGCGACCTCGGCGCCGACGTCGTCAAGGTCGAGCCGCCCGAGGGCGATACCACGCGGCAGCTCGGGCCCATGCGCAACCCCGCCATGGGCGCGTTCTACCTCGCGGTCAACCGCAACAAGCGCTCGATCGTGCTCGACCTCAAGCAGGAAGCCGCCCGGCGCGTGCTGCTCAGGCTCGCGGAGGGCGCCGACGTGCTGCTCCACAACTATCGGCCGCAGGCAGCCCGGCGGCTCGGCATGTCGTACGAGACGTTCCGCACCGTCAATCCGGGCATCGTTTATGTCGGCACGTACGGTTTCCGGGCGGCCGGTCCCTACGGCGACAAGCCCGCGTACGACGACATCATCCAGGCGGCCTCCGGCATCGCTTCCGCTCAAGCGTCGATCGTCGGCGAGCCGCGATACGTGCCCACCATCGTCGCCGACAAGACCAGCTCGATGACCGTGTTGGCGGCCGTGCTCGCGGCGCTCTATCACAAGGCGCGCACGGGCGAGGGGCAAGAGGTGGAGGTGCCGATGTTCGAGAGCATGGCCGCCTGGGTGATGGTCGAGCACCTCTACGGCGAGACGTTCGTGCCGCCGCGGGAGACGATCGGCTACAAGCGGATCCTCAATCCCTACCGGCGGCCGTTCAAGACGCGCGATGGGTATCTGGCGATCCTGCCGTATACGGATCAGAACTGGCGGGACTTCTTCATCCTCGCGGGTCGTCAGGATCTCCTGGACGACCCGCGCTACAAGACGCTCGCCTCACGCCTGAAGCACATCGAGGGGCTCTACGAGGAGCTGGCCCGGATCGCGACGACCCGCACGAACGCGGAATGGCTCGCCGAGCTGGACCGGCGAAACATCCCGGCGATGAGCGTCAACACGCTCGAGTCGCTGCTCCACGACCCGCACCTGGAGGCCGTCGGGTTCTGGCAGATCGTCGAGCATCCGACCGAGGGGACGATGCGGTTGCCGGGCATCCCGGCCGTCTACGCAAAGACCCCGGGCTCGATCCGCCGCCTGCCGCCACGGCTCGGCGAGCACAGTGTCGAGATCTTGCGCGAGGTCGGGCTCGCGGGCGACGAGATCGCGGCCCTCCTCGCCTCGGGAGCCACCCGCGCCGCTCAATGAATGGTGTCCGGGTCGAAGAAAGGAAACCGCCATGGCCAATCTCTCGCCGAAACAGCTCGAGCATTTGTGGGAAGAGCACCTGAAGGGGGAGTTCGAGAGCAAGGACGTCGAGGCGACGCTCGCCACCATGGTGGACGACGCCTACGTCAACCACATGCCGACGAACACCGGAGGCCGGGGGAAGGACGCGCTACGCGCCTTCTATCGGGACGACTTCATTCCTTCGTGGCCAAACGATCTGAAGACGATGCCCGTGAATCGCGTCGTCGGCGAGGGGCAGCTCGTCGATGAGCTGCGTCTCACCTTCACCCACGACAGACCGATGCCGTGGCTCTTGCCGAACCTGCCGGCGACGAACAAGAAGATCACGCTCGACGTCGTGGTGGTCGTCCAGTTTCGTGGCGACAAGCTCGCGTGCGAGCGGATCTACTGGGACCACGCGGCGGTGCTCCGCCAGGCTGGGATGCGGACGATCGAGTAACGGCGCCTCGACGAGACGCGACGACGTCAGGCGATCGCGCGGCGCTTGTTCCGCACGTAGTCGACCAGGATGTACTCGCCCAGGCGGTCGGGGCTGGCGTAGAACGCGCGGCCCTTGTTGATGCGGGTCAGCTGGTCGATGAACTGTGTGAGCATCTGGCTCTGCTCGAGCATGAAGGTGTTGATGGTGATCCCCTCGCGCGTGCAGCGCTGGACCTCCTTCAACGTCTCCTCGAAGGTGCGGCGGGTCGGCGGGTAGTTGAAGTCGGGCTGGCCGCCTTCCATGTGGGCGGTCGGCTCGCCGTCGGTGATCATGATGATCTGCTTGTTGCCGCCCTTCTGCTTGCCCAGGAGCCGGCGCGATACCTGAAAGCCGTGATGCATGTTCGTGCCGATGTTCCACTCGCTGTACATGAGCTTCGGCAGGTCCTCGGCCTTGAACTCGCGCGCCATGAGCGAGAACCCGAGGATGTACAGGCTGTCGCGCGGGAACTGGCCGCGGATCAGCGC
>CAYVHH010000167.1:0-10414 GCA_964450175.1 uncultured bacterium
CGGCGTTGGTGGCGATCGCCTCGGAGCCGCCGCGCAGCAGCACCGCGTCGCCCGACTTGAGGCACAGACCCGCGGCGTCGGCGGTGACGTTCGGGCGCGACTCGAAGATGAAGCCGATCACGCCGAGCGGCACGCGAACCCGCGAGATCTCGATACCGTTGGGGCGACGCCACGACTCGACGACGGCGCCGACCGGATCCGGCAAGGTCGCGATCTCCCGGAGCCCCTGGGCCATCTCTTCGATCCGTGACTCGGTCAGCGTCAGCCGATCGAGGAACGCCTTCGCGACGCGACCGCGCGCCCGCTCGACGTCGGCGCGATTGGACTCGAGCAGCACCTGACTCTTCTCGACGAGCCCGCGCGCCATCTGCTGCAGCGCCTCGTTCTTCGTCTTCGTCGGGCAGAGCGCCATTGCGCGTGCCGCGGCCCGCGCCGACCGCGCGCGGGTCTCGATCAGGGCTCTCGGGTCCATCGCCATCCCCAGTGTGTTCATCGGCGCGCCTCGGCCGGCGGGGCCCAGCCCCGCGACGGCCTGCAGCGCACACCTTCTCATCAGCGCGCCTCGGCCGGCGGGGCCCCAGCCCCGCGACGGCCTGCAGCGCGCACGTCCTAGAGAATCACCAGATTGTCGCGGTGAATCACTTCATCGAAGCTCTTGTAGCCGAGCCGGTGCTCGATCTCCTGCGTCTTCGCTCCGCGGATCTTGCGGAGCTCGGTCGCGTCGAAGTTCACGACTCCCCGGGCGAACTCCTTGCCTCCGGCGCCTCCCAGGAGAGCCACCACCTCCCCCGAGTCGAAGTCCCCCTCGATCTCGACTATGCCTGAAGGCAGCAGGCTCTTGCCACGCTGAGTTAATGCCGTCAGGGCCCCGGCGTCAACCGTCAGTCGCCCCTGCGGCGGAACCGCGAATGCGATCCAGCGTTTGCGCGCCCCGAGCCGGTCGGCTTTCGGCGCGAAGTAGGTCCCGACCGACTCGCCGTCGAGGATCCGGCGCAGCACGCCCGGCTCGAGACCGCTCGCGATGACCATCGGGACGCCGGCCGCCGCCGCCTTGCGCGCGGCCTGGAGCTTGGTCGCCATGCCCCCGACCGACACGCGGTCCGCCCGATCGTGCGCCAGGCCCTCGATCTCGTCGGTGACGGCATCCACCATATCGAGCTTGCGGGCCCGCGCATTCACCGAGGGGTCGTCCGTGTACAGGCCGTCCACGTCGGTCAGGAGCACCAGGAGATCCGCGTCGATCAGGGACGCGACCAGGGCGCTCAGATTGTCGTTGTCGCCGACATTGATCTCCTCGACCGCGACCGTGTCGTTCTCGTTCACGATCGGCATGACGTCGAACTTCAGGAGCGCCAGCAACGTGTTCTTCGCGTTCAGGTAGCGCGCGCGGTCGCTGATGTCCTGGGCGGTCAGCAGCACCTGGCCTACCGGGATGCGATGGCGGCCGAACGCCGCTTCGTACTGCCACATCAGGGCGGACTGACCGACCGCCGCGGCGGCCTGCTTCTCGGGAATCGAGCGCGGTCGCTCCATGAGCCCGAGCCGGGCCATACCGGTCGCGATGGCGCCCGAGGAGACCAGCACGATCCGCCGTCCCTCACTGACCGACGCGATGTCGGCCGCCAGCGCGTCGATGCGTGCAGCGCTGGCGCCGACGCCCGGCGTCGTCACGAGCCCGCTCCCGACCTTCACGACGAGGCGCCGCACGCGCCCCAGCCTGCGGGCGCTGGTCATCGCGTGTCCCGAGGATCGCGACTCGACGCCGGCGTCGGGGCTGGTGCGTCCGCGGCCGAGAGGGATTGCAGGCGCGCGGCGAGCGCGCGGACGAGGTCGGGGAGCCCGCTCCCGGTGACCGCGGAGATGACAAAGAGCGGGAGGCCGTTCGCCGCGCAGTACTGCTCGACTCGCGCGCGACTCGGGGCCGCATCGGGCAGATCGGCCTTGTTGGCCACGATGATCTGCGGACGCGCGGCCAGCTCCGCGGAGTACGCCGCGAGCTCGCCGTCGATCACCCGCAGATCGTCGAGCGGATCGCGCCCGGTCTGCGGATCGAGATCCAGCATGTGCACCAGCAGGCGTGTGCGCTCGGTGTGGCGAAGAAACTGGTGCCCCAGCCCCTTCCCTTCGGCCGCGCCCGGAATCAGCCCGGGGAGATCGGCGATCACGAAGGAGCGGTCCTCGTCGGCGCGCACGATACCGAGCGTCGGCTCGAGCGTGGTGAACGGATAGTCGGCGATCTTGGGCTTCGCCGCCGACAGCCGCGACACCAGGGTCGACTTGCCGGCGTTCGGAAAGCCGATCACGCCCACGTCGGCGAGGAGCTTGAGCTCGAGATGGAGCCAGCGCTCGGGACCGGGTCGGCCGAGATCGGCGCGGCGGGGCGCCTGGTTGGTCGAGGTGGCGAAGCGCGCGTTCCCGCGCCCTCCGCGCGAGCCTCGAATCGCGAGGAGGCGCTGACCGGGCGTGGTCAGGTCTCCGAGGGGCTCGCCGGTATCCCGGTCGGCGACGACGGTCCCGAGCGGCACTTTCAGGATCAGGTCGGCGCCGCTCGCGCCATGGCGGTTCGAGCCCTGGCCATGAGTCCCACGCTCGGCGTGGTAGTGGCGCCGGTAGTGAAAGTCGAGGAGGGTCGTCAGCTGGGGCGCGGCCTCGAGCCAGATACTGCCGCCGTCACCCCCGTCACCGCCGTCGGGGCCTCCATACGGGACGAACTTCTCGCGGCGGAAACTGACGCAGCCGGCGCCTCCGTCGCCACCCTTGACGAAGACATCGATCTCATCGACGAACATGTCGTGCACCGCGGGCCCGGGCGGGCCCGGCGGAGGTCACACCGGGTTGGAGCCGATGCTCACGAAGCGCGAGTCGCCGCGCCGCTCGAACTTCACGAAGCCGTCCACCTTCGCGAACAGGGTGTCGTCCGAGCCGATCCCGACGTTGAGGCCGGGCTTGAACCGCGTCCCGCGCTGGCGGACGAGGATGGAGCCGCCCGTCACGAACTGGCCGGCGAACCGCTTCACGCCGAGCATCTGGGGGTTCGAGTCCCGGCCGTTTCTCGAGCTGCCGACGCCCTTCTTGTGAGCCATCGCGTCCTAGACCTCGATCTTGGTGATCCGGACCGTCGTGGCCGCCTGGCGGTGGCCGCGGTTCCGGCGATAGTTCTTCCGGCGCTTGAACTTCACGACTCTGACCTTCCGGCGGCGGCCCTGAGCCACGACCTCGCCGGAGACCTTCGCGCGGCTGAGCGCCTTCTCGTCCGAGATGACCTGGCCGTCACGGTTCACGAGCAGCACCGACTTGAACTCGACGGCCGCGCCCTTGTCACCCGGCAGCTTCTCGACCGAAATGACCTGCCCGGTCGTCACGCAGTACTGCTTGCCTCCGGTCGCGATCACGGCTTCCATGGCTCAGACCTTTCTCTTCCGGTGACTTCGACGAGGGTCCATGAGACCACAAGCCGACGCCTGGCGTCAACCAGCGCGGGTCGGGTCGAGGGGGTCTCAGGCCGTCTTCATGTACTCGGCGAGGCTCTTGCGCACGAAGAGGCGCGAGCGATGCACGCGAGACTTCACGGCCGGCAGGCTGATCCCGAGCGCCTCGGCGATATCCGGGTTGGACAGGCCTTCGACGTCGTGCAGCACGAGCGCGGTGCGATAGTCCGGCGGCAGCCGGTCGATCGCGGCGCCCAACACCCGGCGGAGCTCGCCCTGGAGCGCCTGCTCGTCGACCCGATCCGACCAGTCCGCCATCGGCTCGAAGTGCCGGCCGTCGTCGTCGAACGTCGGCAGGACGTCCTCGATCGCGATCTCGTGCGACTTCGACCGGCGCGCGCGCAGCTTCTGATAGGCGGCGTTCGCCGCAATGCGGTAGAGCCAGCTCCCGAAGGCGGACTCGCCCTTGAAGGTGGAGATCTTCCGCGCCGCCGTCCACAGCGCGTCCTGCGCCGCTTCTTCGGCGTCCTCGTTCGATCCGGTGATGCGCAGGGCGAGCCGATAGACGCGGTCGCCGTACGTCTCGACCAGCTGCTCCGGAGCTTCTGGGTCCTCGCGCCGCAGCGCCTCGACCAGGGCTGCGTCGCCGTCCGGTTTCGTCCTGTCCATGACCGTCATACCCTCGGCTCGAACAGCGACAGATAACGTTTCGTCTCCGCCACGCACTGCTCCATGACGGCGATGTCTTTCGTCAGCTTCGTCAGCAGAATCGCGCCCTCCAGCGAGGCGACGAGAAAATCGGCGACCGCCTCGGGCCGGCACGAGGCATCGACCGTGCCCCGGTCCTGGGCCGAGCGGAGGACGAGGGTCAGCCGCTCGCGCCACGCGGCGAACACCGAGGCGAGGCGCCCGCGGAAGCCTTCGTGCACGTCCGACAGCTCGGCGGCGAGGTTGCCGAGCGGGCAGCCGCCGACACAGTTGCGCGCGCGCTGTGTCTCGAGCAGACGATCGAGGAAGCATCGGATCTGCCCGAGCGCAGGCCCCTCGGGATCCGAGAAGCACGGCTCGAGCGTGCGCTCGAGGAACGAGCCGATGATCTGATCCAGGATGGCGTAGCCGAGGTCTTCCTTGCTCTTGAAGTAGTAGTAGAAGTTCCCCTTGCCGACGCCGCTCTCAAGCAGCACGTCGTCCAGCGATGTGTGGTTGTAGCCGTGCACGTGGATCAGCCGGGTCGCTGCCTCGAGGATCGCCTCGCGGGTCGAGCGGCCCTCCCGAACCTTCCCGTTTTCCGTCGCCTTGATCATCATGTGTACTGACCAGTCGGTACAAAAAAATACCCGGCGAATTCAGAGCTGTCAAGACATTGGGAATTATCTTAACGATATCGAAATATTACGAGCCAACACGCCGCCGTGAAAGACGATCTGCGCTCCGGAGATAAGACACAGGTCGCCCGTCGCCGGCGCTCGACGGAGGAGCCCTGAAGCTTAGAAGAGCGGCGTGGCGATTCGGAGCGCAGCCATCACGATCGGCTTCGGATAGACGCCGAGCGCGACCACGCCGAGGGCGCAGAGAATGACCGCCAGGGCGAGCGGGCCGGCGGGACGGATGCGCCCGGCGGAGGCCTCAGGGGGCTCGATGTACATACGCTTCGCGACGACGAGGTAGTAGAAGAGAGCCACGACCGTCAGCAGGGCGCCGAGGAGCACGAGCCAGTAGAGGCCCGCGGCGGCGGCCGCGTAGAAGACGTAGAGCTTCGCCCAGAAGCCCGCGACGAACGGGATGCCGCCGAGCGAGAGCAGGAACAGCAGCATCGCCAGCGCCAGCAGCGGCGAGCGCTGGGCGAGACCGCGCAAAGCGGCCGTCGCCTCCGACCGCTCCGAGCGCGCGACGGCCTCGACGACCAGGAACGCGCCCATGTTCCCGAACACGTAGGCCACCAGGTAGAAGAGCACCATCGCCATGCCCGACGCGGAAGCGGCGGCGAACCCGACGAGCATGTAGCCGATGTGCGCGATGCCGGAGTACGCGAGGAGGCGCTTGGTGTTCTGCTGGGGCAGCGCCATCAGGTTGCCGCCGACGATCGTGATCGCCGCGAGGCCCGCCGCGATCGGCATCCACGCCGCCGCCCGCTCCCCCATGCCCTCGAAGTAGACGCGGAACAGGGCGACGAAGCCGGCCGCCTTCGGGGCCACGGAGAGCCACGCCACGAAGGGCGTGGAGGCGGCCTCGTACGTGTCGGGCACCCACATGTGAAACGGGAACGCGGCGATCTTGAACGCGAAGCCGGCGAACACCGCGAGGAGCCCGAGCAGCAGGAGCGGTTGATCGACCGAGAAGGTCTGGGCCACCCGCGCCAGATCGGTCGTGTGCGTCGCGCCGTACACGAACGAGAGTCCGTACGCCATCACGGCGGAGGACACGCTGCCCACCAGGAAGAACTTGAGCGCCGCCTCGACCGATTCGTCCTGGCTCTTGAGGAAGCCCGCGAGCACGTAGAGCGGGATCGACATCAGCTCGAACGCGACGAACAACAAGATGAGGTCGCGCGCCGACGACAGCACGAGCATGCCGAGAAGCGAGGACAGGATCAGCAGGTGATACTCGCCGGCGCGCCGGCCGCACGCGACGCCGTCTCGCGAGATGCCGGCCAGAAACCCGATGAAGGTCGCGGCCAGGAACAGCCGCTTCGCGAAGATCGCGAGCCCGTCCTGGACGAACATGCCGAACAGCGCCGGCGACGTGGGCTTCACGAGCGCGCTGACGACACCGACCGCCAGGACCCCCACGGTGGCGATCCAGGCGATCCATCGCCGATCGTTCCCACGGCTGGTCAGTGTCCCGGCGAAGACGACGAGCATGACGATACCGAGAGCGATCTCGAGGGTGAACGGCTTCACGGGGTCACGACCCGCGCCAGGAGCGGCACCGTCGCCGTGTCGATCGGCGCGATCGCCAGCCCCGGCACCATGCCGAAGAGCACCAGCACCGCGACCAGCATCACCAGCGCGACCCACTCGGGCCCGCGCGCGTCTCCGAGATCGTGGAAGTGGGGCGAGGGCGGCCCCCAGAAGATCTGCTTGACGACGCGCAGCACGTACACGGCGGTCAAGAACGTGCCCGCCACGGCCGGGTAGAGCCACCACGGATGCGCGGAGCGCCACGATCCGAGGAAGGTGAGGAGCTCGGCGACGAAGCCGGCGGTGGCCGGCAGACCCAGGGACGAAAGGCCGCCGATCGTGAACGCGGTCGCGATGCCCGGCATGACCGTGCCGAACCCGCCCATCTTGCCGATCTCGCGCGAGTGCGACTTCTCGTAGACGAGCCCGACGAGCGCGAAGAACAGCCCCGTCATGATCCCGTGGGCGAACATCTGGAACACCGAGCCGTTGAGCCCCGCCTCGGTCAGGGTCGCGGCGCCGAGCATGACGATCCCCATGTGCGACACGGACGAGTAGGCGATGACGTACTTGAGGTCCGTTTGCGCCATGGACGAGAGCGCGCCGTAGACGATGTTCACGCACGCGATCGTGCCGACCAGCCAGGAGAGATCCGCCGCGCCGTCCGGCAGTAGCCCCATCCCGACCCGCACGACGCCGTATGCCCCGAGCTTCATGAGCACCCCCGCGTGGAGCATCGAGACCGCCGTCGGGGCCGACGCGTGACCGTCGGGCGACCACGTGTGGAGCGGCCAGATGCCGGCGAGCACGCCGAAGCCGACGTAGAACGCGAGGAACACCCAGCGCTGGAGCGGGCGCGGAAACGCGGTCGCCTCGAAATCGAGGAACGAGAACGAGCCGGAGCCGGCGTTGACGTAGAGGGCGAGGATCCCGACCAGGATGAACGCCGAGCCGAAGAGCAGGTAGAGCGTCAGCTTCATGGCGGCGTATTCCTTGGTGCCGACCCCCGTCTCCCGGTACGCCCACGCGAAGATTCCGCGCGGCCGCACCTCACCCGTCGAGCCCCAGATGCCGATCAGCAGGTACATCGGCAGCACCGCGAGCTCGTAGAACAGGAAGAGGACGAAGAGATCGAGCGACACGAACACGCCGTAGACGCCGGTGACGAGCGCCAGCAAGAGCGCGTAGAACTCCTGGCTCCGGACCGCCACGGTCCACGACGCGAACACGCCGGCCATGATGATGATCGACGTCAACAGCACCATCACGAGACTGATCCCGTCGACGCCGACCTCGTACGAGATGCCGAGCGGCGGCACCAGCGGCACCTTCTCGTAGAACTGGAACCCGGCCGTCTCGCGCTCGTAGCCGACGTAGATCCAGAGCGACAGCGCCGCCGAGATACCGGTCGTCACGACCGAGATCAGGCGCACCGCGCGAGGGCTGTGGCGCGCCGTGAACATGATGAGCAGCGCGCCGACGAACGGCGACCACGTGATGATCGAGAGGAACGGCACGGTCAGCGCCACAGCTGGGCCCAGACGAAGAGCAGGAGCACGCCGAAGGCCACGCCGTAGACGTAGTCCTGCGCCCGACCGCTCTGGATGTGGCGCAGGCTGTCGCCGGCCCGCAAGGTGAGCGCCGTCAGCGCGTTGAGGATTCCGTCGACGAAGTAGCGGTCGATCCAGCCGATCAGTCGCGAGAAGCCGAGAATGATCCCGCGGTAGAGGCCCGCGTACAACGCGTCGAGCCCGTATCGCCGCCGCGCCAGGTAGTCGAGCGGCGCCAGCGCCGAGGCGACGCGCGCGGGATTGATGGCGGCGCGCTGATACATCGCCCAGGCGAGCGCGAAGCCGGCGACCGCCAGGCCGACCGACAGCGGAGGCAGCCAGGCGGGCGCCTCCTCCGAGGCTTCGCCGCCGTGAAGGGCCAGCCGGATCCCGACGAGGAGCGTGAGCACGGCGAGGAGCCAGAGCGGCCCGCGCATGAGCCACGGCGCCTCGTGCGGGTGGCCACCCGCGTGCGCGCGGCCGAAGAACGTGATGAAGACGACGCGGAACATGTAGAAGGCGGTCAGCAAGGCCGTCAGCGCCAGCATCAGGAACGGTCCCGTGAGCTGCGCCTGCCAGACGCCGCCGAGCACCGCTTCTTTCGAGAAGAAGCCCGCGAGCGGCGGCACCCCGGCGAGCGCGAGCGTCCCCACGATGAAGACGATGCCCGTCTGCGGCATCGCGCGGAACAGACCGCCCATGCGGAAGATGTCGTTGGTCCCGACCGCGTGGATCACCGCGCCGGCGGCGAGGAACAGGAGCGCCTTGAAGAGCCCGTGCGTGAGCAGATGGAGGAAGCCCGCGGGCGCGGCGCCGGCGCCCGCGGCCGCCATCATGTAGCCGAGCTGCGAGACGGTCGAGTACGCGAGCACGCGCTTGATGTCGCCCTCGACGCACGCCATCGTGGCGGCCAGGAGCGCCGTGAACGCGCCCACCCACGCGATCAGGGTGAGGATCTGAGGGACCAGCGCGAACAGGGGCTCGGTCCGGGTCACCATGTAGACGCCCGCCGTCACCATCGTCGCGGCGTGGATGAGCGCCGAAACCGGCGTCGGGCCCTCCATGGCGTCGGGGAGCCACACGTGGAGCGGGAACTGGGCTGACTTACCCACGGCGCCGAGATAAATGAGGAACATGATCACCGCGAGGCCCGGGACGGCCAGCGCGTTGTCCTGCGCCTTCTCGAAGAGCTCCGTGAACTCGAACGTGCCGGTGGCCGACCACAGGAGCACGATGCCCACGATGAAGCCGACGTCGCCGAGCTTGGTGATCCAGAACGCCTTCACCGCCGCGCGCGCGGCCGCGGGCCGCTCGTACCAGAAGCCGATCAGCAGATACGAGCAGAGCCCGACCAGCTCCCAGAAGACGAACATCTGCAGGAATCCCGGGGCGAGCACGAGCCCGAGCATCGAGAAGACGAAGAGCGACTGGTACGTGTAATAGCGACCAAGCGGCGCCGGCCGCTCGTCGCTGAGATACGCGAGCGAGTAGATCTGCACGAGCAGCGACACCAGGGTGACCAGGACGAGCATCGCGTTGCTGAGCGGGTCGACCAGCACCCCGACGGTGGCGATCGGCCCGCCGTCGGCCGGGATCCACGGCCACGTCTGCTCCGCGACGAAGCCCTGACTCCAGACGGCCAGCGCGGCGGCGAACGCGATCGCGACGGCCGCAATCGACACCAGGCCGGCCCCGCGACCGGTGCGGCGCAGCGGCCCCACGATCGCCAGGAGCAGGAACGAGACGAACGGCATCGCGAGGACCAGGAGCGGCAGCCCGACGTTCAGGGTCACGGCGCTATCCCCGCAGCAGATCGAGGCGGTCGGCCTCGACCGTCCGCCGCACCCGGAAGATCGCGATGACGATCGCGAGCCCCACGGCGACCTCGGCCACGGTAATGGAGATCGTGAACAAGGTGAAGATCACCCCGGTCAGGTCGCCATGGTAGCGCGCGAACGCGACCAGGTTGATGTTGACGGCGTTCAGCATCAGCTCGATCCCGAGCAGGATGCCGACCGCGTTGCGGCGGGTCAGCACGCCGAAGAGCCCGATCGAGAACACGAGCGCGGCCAGGACCAGATAGGACGAGAGCCCGATCATTCCTCGCCCCGCGCGAAGTAGAGCGCGCCGAGGAGCGCGGTCACCAGCAGCACGCCCAGGAGCTCGAGCGTCACGGCGAAGGGGCCGACCAGCGCGCGGCCGATCGCGATCGTCGCGTCGGCCGCCGGCTCCGGGCGCGGCGTCCCGAGCGGCGACCGCAGCAGGAACCCCGCGATGCCGGCGAAGACCGCGGCCGCGACGATCGCGCCGTTCACGAGATGACGGCTGGTCTGTCGGATGCGCTCGCCGACCAGCCGCTCGGTCAGCATGATCGCGAACACCACGATCGTGACGACTCCCCCGGCGTAGAGGAGGAGCTGAACCCCGAACAGAAAGGGCTGCTCCAGCAGGAGGAAGATCACACCGGTCGCGACCAGGGCGGCCGCGAGATACAGCACGGCGTGGAAGAGGTTCTTCGACGTCGTGACCGCGATCG